>JAQGLW010000147.1 GCA_028292665.1 Herminiimonas sp. | reverse complement strand
CGGGCGGCAGCTTCACTTCCCCGGCCACCGCCTGTTGCATTTCACGCACGGCGGAATTCAGATCGCGTCCGCGGATATCGACATATACCCATCCGGACAGGCGTGCGTTTTCGCTTTTCAACATCGGTGGACCATCATTGATGCGAATCGCGGCGACATCTCCCAAACGGATCTGCGCGCCGCGCCGCAAGCACATCGGCAAGACCGGTTTTGCCGCCGCGGTAGGCGGTCAGCGCGGCGGCCGTGCGTTGATGGGCAAGCGGCAGCAGTCGATGCTGGAAACGGGCATGGCGCTCGCGACCGCTTTCCCATTCGTTGATCATCGAACGTACTTCGGCAATACGGATTCGCACTATGTCCTCTCGTTCGTTATTTGCTTTCTCCTTGCCGGTCAGCCAGGTTGCCGGTACGCGCCCCTTTACCGGAACGGTGATTTGCGGATGAACGATTAACTGAAGATGCAGCGCAGCGGAATCTAGGCGGATATAGTCGGTGGCGGCTTTGCCGACCAGCGCCATATCAACAGCGCCGATCTTCCGGCGCGCCAGCATGAGCCTGGCATTGCGGGTGCGAAGCCGGACTTCGCTGATGCGGTCATCAACCATGCCCAGCCCGATTCGGGCGCCGAGAATGTCGGCTTGACTGCCGCGGCCGGCACGATACGCACTTTCCGCCACTTGAATCTCGAATTTAGCTTGCCGGCCCTGTTCAGCGACGATGGCTGCCATTGATTCAGCGTAATAGCAGTCAAGCAAACCCAGCGCCGCTTCACGTCTGTTCGCGGCTGCGACTGCATTCTTTTCAGCCGAAGGTTTTCTCGACTCCGGCACGAAGCCGGCGTCACTCAACTGGCGGTTGTCGTTGCGCTGAACTTGCTGCGTCACGTCAAGGCAGCGTCTGATCATCCGGTCGTTGGCGACACTAAAACGATTCGGCGCGTCGGCCGGATTATCGATATTCCGCTTGAGAACGGGATCGGGTATTTGCCTGGCGTCCGATGTCTTGTTGCGCGAACGTGAGGCAGCAAGGAAACCTTGTGCCGGAAGCCGGCTCGTCAGATCAATAGTGGGGTGCCGAATACGATGTCGGGCCTCTATCGGTGAGACTGAGGTTTCAGCGGCATATGCGTTGCCGGACAGCGCCAGCACACTGGCCGGCAGCAGTAAACTCACTTCCCGGCAAAACCGGAGAACAGAATTGCGCATCGGACAAAGCGCAGTAGACAGGGATGGCATGGAACCTCCAGACAGCAATGAAAAGCATCATCCGCGCACGATGCGCGGCAATGACGGATCAAGCGATCTGGAGTGTCAAATCCGGAAACAGCAGTTGCGGATAGGGATGGGAGGCGCAGTAGTGCGGGTTAGAGCGGCAGATCTCGGCCGTATGGCAATTGAATCATATGCAGCCTCAATATCCCGGAATACCAGTGCCAGCGATGCAGCGACAAAGGGCTGAATATTCGGTAACTCGGATTTGTCCGGAGACTGCTTTCCTGCTTGATCGTGTGCGTGACACAGCTTGGACTGCCCCATGTCCATGCCTTCGCATCCAGGCATGCTTCGATTATCCGCATCGGCCGATGCGGACATCGATTCAAGCAGCCCGATTGTCATAGCCGAACATGCGCAAGACGCCACGGCAAGCTGCATGAACAGCATGCTGAATAGTGCGATGAGCACGGCAACAAAGCGGGAGCGACGGGACAGTTTCATGGAATATTTATTGTGCTTGAATTTTAGTATATAGCCATGATGTCCGTTGTCAAGAAATGTCCTCGCCCGCTCCACGAATTCAGTCGGGAACAGAATGATTGAATCCACACATGAAGCAATGCAGTGCAGGCCGGCCGCCCGCTTTTTTCAATTTTAAAATACGAATATTTGAAATGCATGCTTGTGCGGGTTACCCGATCGCGTTATTCGGATTTGGCTAATAGCGTGAAATGCTCAACTGCCGGCGGTGCGGAAAAATACGGTCCGACAATGCCGCGCCATTGCTGAAACGCGGGCGATTCGCGAAAATCCATCGTATGGTTTTCCAATGTTTCCCAGAAAATCATCAGGATATAGCGTTCGGGAGATTCAATTCCCTTGTTGATCTTGTACCCGCAAAAACCTTTGGCTTTGCTGATCACCTGCTCTATGCCGCGCACGATCGCGGCATCAAACTCCGGTTGTTTGCCCGGCTGGATGCGAATATCGGCCAGTTCGAGAATCATGTTTCCTCCATATGATTGAATTCATGCAAAAATGGATTATTACATCTCCGGCGCAATGCGTGGCAAACGGTCCGATTCGCAAACGGGACGCATCCTGAGCCATGTGCATTCGTTCTGAAGCGCCTGCATCGTAAAAGCCGACATCGAAATCAGGGCATCATTTTCATGGCGCCTTGAATCAATTTTTAAAAATTAAAAAAGCCTGGCAAGAGCCAGGCTTTTTTTCATTTGCGCGATTGCCTATCGCCGGTCAATGACAAGTCAGACGCTCTTAGTTATTTTCGTCGTTCATTTTTCCTAATTCAACGGCTGACGATGCCATTTTCTGTCGATGCACCCGGATCAATATACGAACGAATTCGCTTACGAGACGGCGATGATTATCGTCCAGAAGCTGCAAGTCCGACATCAGCCTTAAATCGATCGACTTGAAATTGCCGGTTGAATGAGGCGTGTTTGCACGTCTCTCATCTCCGCCAAAGCGCAGCCATTCAATAGGCACCCCCAGCCATTCGGCAAGAGTACGCATTTTATCTTGTGTCGGAATAGCTTCGCCCACCAGCCATTTACGTGCTGCATGCACCGTGATGGGACGACCGGCAAAACGAAGATTGAAATCACGAGCCAGTTCGGTCGGGCTGTCGGGGGAGTGATGAGCATTCCGCAGCGTCTGTTGCAGACGAAGACTGAAACGCTCTCTTTCATTTGAAATATTCGGCACCACTCATTTCTCCTGACCCGCGATAGTCTTTATGCGCAATTGACGTGATCGACTTGTAAAATACGGCACGGTTATGCCAAGCAAAATTGCAGACAGGTCCGCTATAGTCAAGCGGATCCGCCTTCACTGGCCGGCACATACGGCGCTGATGCATTTATCTGTTGGAACTCATTTCATGTACAGGTATACGTGCAAACGGTACATCGAGATCCAACGCGAAGGCGGCACAGGAAATTCGCGCAGCATGCCACTGTCCGGACAACGGTCCACGCCTGTCTCCGGATCACCCTTGCGGCGGCAAGCGCAGATATATACGCTCGAATCTATTTATGTAGTGAGTTTTAATATGCTTCGATATCGTTCCACGATTCCGGCGGCGATTAAAATCAATACGCGTCAGCGACGGAATACAAGAATCTCTAGCCAAAAAAGAATAACAGAGACTTGGCAAACGAGGTTTTACTATAGGTATGAAATTACTGCCAACCAACGGTACTTGACCGGTTTCGGCAAATACCGAAACGGCCTAAATGACGATGGTGATGGGAGCGTCATGGCGCGTGCATGTTTGAGGATATCCGGACAGGCCAATTTGTTACCGTCCAAGCCGCTGCCGGATGTAGCGCAAATCACAAACGTTGACAGGGAATTTCTCTAAACCATTTTTTAATGGCTCCCTGGTACTGATCTTTCATATCGATTGAGTTCGATCAGGTATTACAGTGCAACTCGACGCCATCACTTGAGCCCTAAATGAATACACGTCAAGCAGGCACGCGCTTCCCGGCCATCGATATTTTTTATACCCACCAAAGGTTGAAAATAGTGTGTATCAACCCATGGACCCTGCAACAGGATGCTTGCTGCTCGTGCGTAATTTCTCTTGCATTTATGGGATTGCAAATTTTCACTAGTTTAGTACATTGCCTGAATCCATCGACAATATTACAAAATTGTTAAAATGGCAATCACATAACTTACACTTTGTCGAGGATTTGTGAAATATTGTCACATGACAATTCACTTTGCACCTTGATCAACAATACTTGGTAGATTAGCAGCAGATATTAACCACCTGCTCATTGCGCAAAAATATATGAGAATTGCAGTGCTCGATGACGACCGAAGTCAGGCAGAGCTGGTATGTCAAGTTCTCACATCTGCCGGGCATATATGCCACTCTTTCGAAAGCGGCAAGGAAATGCTCAATCAGCTGCGCCGGGAAAGTTATGACATGCTCATTATTCACTGGCAGGTGCCTGATGTAAGCGGCGCGGAAGTATTGCGCTGGGCCAGAGAAAGATTGCCTCCGAATTTGCCCGTGTTGTTCATGACCAGCCGCTCCGGTGAAGATGACATCGTTGCCGGGCTGGCGGCCGGTGCGGACGATTACATGATCAAACCGATTCGCCGCGGCGAACTGGTGGCGCGCGTGCAGGCATTGCTGCGACGCGCTTATCCGACGCAGAATGCGGCCGAGCAAATCCAGTTTGGCCAGTATGTTTTCGAAGCGCGCACCGGTCGTTTGACCATGAAAGGCAGTCCGGTCGAACTCACGCAAAAAGAGTTCGATCTGGCGCTGCTGTTTTTCCGCAATATAGGCCGACCGCTTTCGCGCGCCTATATTCTGGAAGCCGTCTGGGCACGCGACGTCGAAGTTCCATCCCGCACGATGGATACACATGTATCGCGCGTTCGCAGCAAACTGCAATTGCGGCCGGAGCATGGCTTTCGGCTGGCGCCGGTTTACAGTTATGGCTATCGGCTGGAGCAAATGTCCTCATAGGATTTGCGGGACCGATTGCCAGCCTGCCGGGGTAGCAAGCATTTAACGTCCATGCCAACTTATCAGCATAATCGGCAAATCGCCGGAGCGATGCGTCCCTTATTCTATGTAGCAACAGGCTATAATAGCGAGTGCTCATCACTCGAAATATTTACGCCCGGAATGCAACTCCTCGCCGTCGGCCTTAATCACACCACAGCGCCCGTATCGTTGCGCGAAAAGGTGGCTTTTCCAGCTGACCAGATCGGTCAGGCGGTAGCGTCGGCACGCGCATGGTTCGGACGCAGCAGCGCATCGGGCACAGCCGACGAAGCGGCGATTCTATCGACCTGCAATCGTACCGAGCTGTATGCGGCAAACCATCAGCAAAACAGTGTCGATGCGGCAATCGATACGACCGCACATTTCCTGGCTGACTACCACAGACTCCCCTACTCCGAACTGCGCCCGTATCTGTACGCGCTGCCGCAAGACAATGCCGTACGCCATGCGTTCCGGGTTGCATCCGGGCTCGATTCGATGGTGCTGGGCGAGCCGCAAATCCTGGGTCAGATGAAAGATGCCGTACGCCGGGCCGATGCGGCCGGCGGACTTGGCACGTATCTGCATAAGATGTTTCAACGCACATTCGCGGTTGCCAAGGAAGTGCGCAGCACCACGGAGATCGGTGCGCACAGCGTGTCGATGGCCGCCGCCGCAGTGCGATTGTCGCAGCGGATTTTCGACAAGATTTCAGAGCAGCATGTGCTGTTCATCGGCGCCGGTGAAATGATCGAATTGTGCGCAACGCATTTCAACGCGCAGAATCCGAAGTCGCTGACCATCGCCAACCGCACACTGGATCGCGGCGAAACACTCGCACACCGTTTCAGCGGCCGCGCGATCCGTCTGGCGGATCTGCCGGAGCAATTGGCGGCATTCGACATCGTGGTTTCATGCACCGCCTCCTCGCTGCCGATTATCGGTCTGGGCTTGGTCGAACGCGCAATCAAGGCGCGCCGCCACAAGCCGATGTTCATGGTCGATCTCGCGGTGCCGCGCGATATCGAATCCGAAATCGGCCGTCTCGATGATGTATTCCTGTATACCGTCGACGACCTGGGCACAGCGGTGCAGACCGGAATCGAAAACCGTCAGGCCGCGGTGACACAGGCGGAAGCGATTATCGAAACGCGCGTTCAATCTTTCATGCACTGGGTCGACAGCCGCGCGATGGTGCCGCTGATTCAGGACTTGCATGAAACCAGTGAAGCAATGCGCATGGCCGAACTGGAACGCGCACGAAAGCTGCTGGCCAAAGGCGAGGACATCGAAGCGGTGCTCGAAGCATTGTCGAAAGGCCTGACCGCCAAATTCCTGCACGGCCCGCAACAGGCCTTGCACAATGCACAGGGCGACGAACGTGCCCGCCTGGCAGCGCTGCTGCCGCAATTATTCCGCACCAAGCGCTAGCTGCGCTATCTGCCTGTCATTCCTCGCCGCAGGCAAGGGATCGCCGCATCCGGGCGGTCCCTTTCCGCAAAACAGCCACTTCGAATCCGGAACTGAAGAAATACCATGAAACCATCAATGCTCGCCAAGCTCGACCAGCTGGCCAACCGGCTGGAGGAATTGAACAACCTGCTGATGCAGGAAGATGTCACGTCCAACATCGACAACTATCGGAAATTGTCGCGCGAACACGCAGAAATCGGTCCGCTGGTCGCGCTCTATGCGGCCTATACGCAGGCCGGCAACGATGCGAAGGCAGCGCAGGAAATGCTGTCCGACCCGGATATGAAGGAATTCGGCCAGGAAGAAATCGGCGCCGCCAGATCCCGCATGGAACAGCTCGAAGCCGATCTGCAAAAAATGCTGCTGCCTAAAGACCCGAACGACGAACGCAATATTTTCCTGGAAATCCGCGCCGGCACCGGCGGCGATGAATCGGCATTGTTCGCAGGCGATCTGCTGCGCATGTATACGCGCTTTGCCGAACGCAATCGCTGGCAGGTCGAGATGGTGTCCGAATCGGCATCCGAAGTCGGCGGCTACAAGGAAGTCATCGTGCGCGTCATCGGCTTCGGCGCCTATTCGAAATTGAAATTCGAATCCGGCGGACATCGCGTGCAGCGCGTGCCGGCAACTGAAACCCAGGGCCGTATCCACACCTCCGCCTGCACGGTCGCGATCATGCCGGAAGCCGATGAAGTCGGCGATGTCGACATCAATCCGGCGGACCTGCGCATCGACACCTACCGCGCCTCCGGCGCCGGCGGCCAGCACATCAACAAGACCGATTCGGCGGTGCGCATCACGCACATTCCGACCGGCATCGTGGTCGAATGCCAGGATGACCGCAGCCAGCACAAGAACAAGGCATCGGCATTGAAAGTGCTCGCCGCGCGGATCAAGGATGTGCAATTGCGCGAACAGCAATCGAAGGAAGCCGCGACCCGCAAATCGCTGATCGGCTCTGGCGACCGCAGCGAGCGCATCAGGACTTATAATTTTCCGCAAGGCCGCATGACCGACCACCGGATCAATTTGACGCTGTACAAACTCGACTTCATCATGGACGGCGACCTGGAAGAGTTGACCAATGCGCTGGTGGCCGAACATCAGGCCGAGTTGCTGGCAGCGTTGGGCGAAGATGCATAAACTATAGTCCGAGTGTTACCGTGCATCAAAGCAGTTGCATATCAGGAACTATTCATCGATCCGTTACTCTTATCGTATTACTCACTGACAACGAACGTAAATGAAAACATCGAAACCTGTGTTACTCGCCGTCGCCGTCGCATCGCTGGCATTGCTCGCCGTCGCACTCTACCTGCAGTACGTTGAAAAAATGCAGCCCTGCCCGCTGTGCATCATCCAGCGCTATGCGTTCGCCGCAGTCGCATTGATCTGCCTCGCATTCGCCGTTTTGCCGCGCAGCGCAGGCCGGGCCGGAGCAGGGCTGGGGGCATTGGCCGCGCTTGCCGGCGCGGGCGTCGCCGGCTGGCATTTGTGGATCAAGGCGCATCCCTCGACGTCGTGCGGCATCGATCCGCTGGAAACCTCGCTCAATACGATACCGACCGCCAAATTGCTACCCTTCCTGTTTCAGGCAGATGGTTTGTGCACCACCGAATATGCGCCGATTCTCGGCCTGTCGATTCCGCAATGGTCGTTGGCATGGTTTGTTCTGTTTATCGCCGTGCTCGGCTGGATTGCATTCAGGCGCGCCCGATAATATCTTTTGGCCGTTGCGGCATCAAACGACAAACCATTCTGGACGAATAGCGGGACGACATGGGAGCAGGCGATCCTTCTGAAAAAAATCACGTGGATTCCATGAATCCGGCGGGCGCATCGATCGCGGCGATCCTTGAAAAGTCGCCGCTCGATCCGCTGGAAACGCGCATCCTGCTGACGCATGCGCTCAAGCTGTCGCGGGTTCAACTCATTACCAAATCCGAATACACGCTGGCAACGGAAGAAGCGCAGCACCTATCCGCTCTGTTTCAGCGCCGTATCAACGGTGAACCGATCGCTTACATCGTCGGTGAGCGCGAGTTCTACGGCCTTTCTTTTCATGTGACGCCCGATGTCTTGATTCCGCGTCCGGAAACCGAACTGCTGGTCGAACTGGCGGATGAGCGGCTGCCAAAAAACGGCAGCCTCCTCGACATGGGCACCGGCTCCGGCGCGATCGCCGTGGCGATTGCGCACATGCGCGCCGATGCCGCAATTACCGCACTCGACGTCAGCAATGCGGCATTGAATATTGCCCGGCGCAATGCAGCCCGGCACGGGATGCAGATCACCTTCCTGCAAAGCGATTGGTACGGTACGTTGACCGATCGGAAATTCGATGTCATCGTCGCCAATCCGCCGTATATCGTCGAAAGCGACGTGCATCTGTCGCAAGGCGACTTGCGCTTCGAACCAATCGATGCACTGACCGACCATGCGGACGGCCTGTCCGCATTGCGGGCCATCATTGCAGGCGCGCCGCACCATCTCGTTCCCGGCGGCTGGCTGTTGATGGAACATGGTTACGATCAAGCGCCGGAAGTTCGCAATCTGCTTGCCGCGCAAGGATTTTGCAAGGTGCGGAGCTGGCAGGATCTGGCAGGCATTGAAAGAGCGACTGGCGGGATGACCCCGCTTCAGGCTGCCGTCATGCATGCAGGCGAGCGAAACATACCTGTCCTTTAAGCTTCTCCGCTCTCTCTTTTTTCTTCAGCTTGTCGAGCAGATCGGGCGGAATCGCCAGCACTTCGAGCCGGCTGTCGCCCAATGCCGCAACGCCTGCGCCGATCGACGGCTCGAAATTCCAGCCCAGCACCACGACCTTGTCCCACCTGCCCGGCAGGCTGTCGCGTTGCGCGATCGCTTTCTTCAGCGTCGCTGCGCCGGTCAGACTGTACGGCGAATCGGCCAGCACCAGCGTCCTGCTGCCGCCGGTGCTGACCTGACCGAGATTGCGGTGCGGATTCTCTTCCGACGGCAGCGGCAGTGCGCCGTACAGCAATAGCACAATTTGCGATACATCTCCCGTCCAGAATGTTTCATCGGATATCGCTTTTGCCAATTGGCCGTCAACCGCCTGGTAAAGAAAAGGCTCGGCATTTTGATCAATCAACCGTTTTCGTATGCCCATGCAGGCGGATTTGCCGCTATCGGATGTAATCCAGCGCCGTCCCAATCGTTCGGCGGCAACTGCCGTATTGCCGGCGCCTGCGAAAAAATCGGCAACAATGGACTCGGGCCCGGTTGAGGCTGTCATGATCAACTCGAGCAACGAAGCCGGCGCCTGGCCTGCATAATGATCATCGCCGTTTCCCTGCAAAAATCGAATGTCGATCCATTCGATGCGCAAATATTCATCATTGCGATTTTTATGGCATTTCCTGCGGGACGCATTGCTTTGTCCTACCAGTAAAATCCCGTGATCGAGACATTCAAGCGCAGTCGGATTCTGGTGAGCGAACATGATATCCATGACAGCCTTGGCGTAATGCGCCACATGGCCATCCACACGCAGGCAAATCGATCCGCTATCGCTCAACAGCTCCCGCATCAGGATCAACCGCGGCGCGAGCATTGCGAGATAGGATGCAATTCTTTCCATCCGTATATTCGAATCCACGCACTGACCGTTCGCAACCGGCATCTGTTCCGTACCCGGCAACACCGCTTCGGCAGCGTAATCCGTCTCGAAATCGAACGGAGGGTCGATATAAATCAAATCGATTTTGCCGCGCAACGACGGCATGTTTTCATCCCCGGCCAGCAACGCCGCCATCACCGATAAATTGTCGCCATGAATCAGGCGATTCTGCTGCTCCTCTGCCAACGCATTGATTCGCCTGCGCCGCTCGTTCACCTTTATCCAGTTCAGAATCGCCCTGTCTTCCGCAGGCAGCACCCATTCACAGGTTTGCAGCGTCATTCGATGACCGCTTTCCAGACTTTCAAGAAGGCACTCGGCTTGTTGCCTTCCTCTCGCGACAATTCCGGGGAGTTGTTCCAGCAGGCTTTTTGGCATAGTCATGGCACTTGACGCAAGCGCGTCGCTTCCCGTTGAAATGATGGATAAGAATTCCATTAAACTTCAATATTGTTTTGATTGTCAATTTTTAGTGACAATTAAACCATTCTTAACCATGACTCCGAGGCTGATTATACAAACCTCTCAAACAGGTGGTATATGGCACGGACCAAACGCAAGAACACAGAATTGGCTGTGGAGATCGGCAAGGTGATCCGCAAACAGCGCAAAGCCGCCGGCATGACGCAAGCGATACTGGCGGAAACGATCGGGCTGGAAAGCGAAACCGTGTCCCGCATGGAAAACGGCATACGTTTGCCGTCGATCGAGAAACTGGTGGAAATCGCAGATGTGTTTTGCATGCCGGTTGCGGCATTTTTCGAACATGTCAGCACATCGAAAAAGCAGCAGGATAATCATTTGCTCGCGGAAAAAATCAATGTGGCTCTGGAAAAGCTGCCTGAAGCCGGCAAGTCTTTCGTGCTGGACGTGGCGCAGAATTATGCGCGTTATCATGTGACGCAACCGAGAACGGTTCGCAAAAAAGATTGACCACGCATGACCGGATGTCGGGCAACTTGTCGATTGCGCGCCGGTCAGAGGCCTGAATAACACAGCCGGCGGCGATTCAGGGAAGCCGGGACGTGGCAAAATTGCAAGGCGCTCCCGCTCATCAAGCAACGAAAATCACGCTGAAAATTTCCCCATAACATCGTCCCTGTCAAGACTGGCGAATTTGCGCCAAGTGCGTATCATCCCAAGCTCCATTTCTCTCATTTTAATTTCCGATGCTGCCTTCCATTGAACAACGCCTTGCCCTTGAACTCGCCGCCAAACCGGCACAAGTCGCCGCCGCCGTCGCCTTGCTCGATGAAGGCGCAACAGTGCCCTTCATCGCACGCTACCGCAAGGAAGCGACCGGCGGCCTGGACGATATCCAGTTGCGGCTGCTGGAAGAGCGGCTGCGCTATCTGCGCGAACTGGAAGACCGGCGCGCCGCGATCGTTGCGTCGATTGAAGAGCAAGGGAAGATGACGCCGGCGCTGCTTGATTCCCTGACCCATGCCGAAGACAAGACGCGGCTCGAAGATCTGTATCTGCCGTACAAGCAAAAACGCCGCACCAAGGCGCAAATCGCGGTGGAAGCCGGCTTGACGCCGTTGGCCGACGCGCTGCTGGCCGACCCAACGCTGAACCCTGAGGAAGAAGCCGCCAAATACCTGAAACCGGCCTTCAAGGTCGAGGGCGCCGCCGACAATCCGGGCGTACCCGATGCCAAGGCGGCGCTCGATGGCGCGCGGCAAATCCTGATGGAGCGCTTCGCCGAAGATGCGACGCTGCTGCAAACGCTGCGCGAATACATCACCGAGCATGGCGTGGTCGAATCGAAAGTGGTCGAGGGCAAGCAGGATGCGGGCGAAAAATTTTCCGACTATTTCGACTACTCCGAAACCATCGGCACCATTCCGTCGCACCGCGCGCTGGCGCTGTTCCGCGGCCGGCGCGAGGAAATGCTTAACGTGGCGCTGCGTCTCGATACCGAAGAAGAGAAACCGAAGTGGGATGCACCGCACAACCCGTGCGAAGGCCGCATCGCCGCGCGCGTCGGCATCAGCAACAAGAATCGCCCCGCCGACAAGTGGCTGGCCGACACGGTGCGTTGGACCTGGCGCGTGAAGATCTTCATGCACCTCGAAACCGAGTTGATGACCAATCTGCGCGAAAAAGCCGAAGTCGAGGCGATCAATGTGTTCGCACTCAATTTGAAAGCCCTGCTGCTGGCGGCGCCCGCCGGACCGCGCGCGACAATGGGCCTTGACCCCGGCTTGCGCACCGGCGTCAAGGTGGCGGTCGTCGACGCTACCGGCAAGGTGGTCGATACCACCGCCATTTATCCGCATCAGCCGCGCAACGACTGGGAAGGCTCGCTGCATGTGCTGGCGCAGCTTGCCGAAAAGCACAAGGTGTCACTGATTTCGATCGGCAACGGCACCGCTTCGCGCGAAACCGACAAGCTTGCGCAAGACTTGATCAAGATGCGGCCTGAATTGAAGCTCACCAAAATCGTGGTGTCGGAAGCCGGCGCATCCGTTTATTCGGCGTCCGAATTCGCGTCGAAGGAATTGCCGGAACTCGATGTATCGCTGCGCGGAGCGGTGTCGATTGCACGCCGCCTGCAGGATCCGCTGGCGGAACTGGTGAAGATCGACCCGAAGTCGATCGGTGTCGGCCAATACCAGCATGACGTCGGCCAGACGCAACTGGCGCGCTCGCTCGATGCAGTAGTCGAAGATTGCGTGAATGCAGTCGGCGTCGATGTGAATACCGCTTCCGCTCCGCTGCTGGCGCGCGTGTCCGGCCTGAATGCAAGCGTTGCGCAAAGCATCGTGGCCTACCGCGACATGAAAGGCATGTTCACGTCGCGTGCGGCGTTGCGCGGGGTGCCGCGCCTGGGCGACAAAACCTTCGAGCAGGCAGCCGGCTTTTTGCGCGTGATGGCAAGCGACAATCCGCTCGACGCATCGGCGGTACATCCGGAATCCTATCCGCTGGTCGAAAAAATTCTGGCCGACATAAAAAAAGATGTGAAAGGCGTTATCGGCGACGGCAAGCTGCTGAAATCGCTGAATCCGGCCAAGTATGCCGACGATAAATTCGGCGTACCGACGATTACCGATATCCTGAAGGAACTGGAGAAGCCCGGTCGCGATCCGCGTCCGGAATTCACCACGGCAACCTTCAAGGAAGGCGTCGAGGAAATCCGGGATTTACGGCCCGACATGATCCTGGAAGGCGTGGTGACCAACGTCGCCGCATTCGGCGCGTTCGTCGATATCGGCGTGCATCAGGACGGCCTGGTGCATATATCGGCCTTGTCGAACACCTTCGTCAAGGACCCGCACTCGGTCGTCAAGGCCGGCCAGGTAGTCAAGGTGAAAGTGCTGGAAGTCGATGAAAAACGCAAGCGGATCGCGTTGACCATGCGTCTGTCCGATGCGCCGCCCGCGCCCGGTTCGAAGCCGGAGCAGCGCGGCGACCGCAACGATGCGAAACGCTTGTCGCAACATCAACAACAGTCGAGTCAACCTGCAGCCAATAACGCAATGGCGGCGGCGTTTGCAAAGTTGAAGTCGTAGACAGGGATAGACAGTCCTGCGCGGCAATATCATCTGCAAAAAGTAAAACGCCGTATCGAAGCCTTGCCGCAACGCTTCGATACGGCCTGAAGGGTTCGGTGCGCACGGATTGTCCCTGGCTGAACGCCCATGAATCCCGCGCGCGCTTATTTCAGCATACCAGTCCGGTTTTTCCTATAATATCGTTATTAATTACAGTGAGGCAGCCATGAGCGACGTACAAACCTGGATCAAAGAGACCGTGACGCAAAATCCGGTTGTGTTATTCATGAAAGGCACCGCCCAGTTCCCGCAATGCGGCTTTTCCGGCCGCGCGATCCAACTGATCAAAGCCAGCGGCGTCGACAATATTGTCACCGTGAATGTGCTTGACGATGCCGCAGTCCGTCAGGGCATCAAGGAATTTTCGAACTGGCCTACCATTCCGCAGCTCTATGTCAACGGTGAGTTTGTCGGCGGCTCGGACATCATGAACGAGATGTATGAATCCGGCGAATTGCAAACGCTGTTGAAGGCATAGGCGGAAGCGTCGCCAGACGCTCCGTTCATCCCATGCCTTCCCCCAAACGGTTGATCGTCGCCATCACCGGCGCCACCGGCGCGGTATACGGCGTACGCATGTTGCAGGTGCTGCGCGCCACAGCCGATATCGAAATTCATTTGATGGTGTCCGAGGCGGGTGTGCTTAACCTGCATCAGGAGCTCGACATGAATCGCAAGGATGTCGAGGCGCTGGCGCATGTGGTGCACAACGTGCGCGACATCGGCGCGTCGATTGCCAGCGGTTCGTTTCAATCGGAAGGCATGATTATCGCACCCTGCTCGATGAAGACGCTTGCTTCCGTCGCGCATGGACTCTCCGACAATCTGATCGCGCGCGCCGCTGACGTCATTCTCAAAGAGCGTCGCCGCCTGGTGCTGATGGTGCGCGAAACGCCATTCAATCTTGCGCATCTGCGCAACATGACCGCCGTCACCGAAATGGGCGGCATTATTTATCCGCCGCTGCCGGGCTTCTATCAACGCCCGCAAACGATCGCCGACATGGTTGACCATACGGTCGGCCGCGTACTCGATTTATTCGCGATTTCCCACACGCTCGCACCACGCTGGAACGGGCTCAAGACTTCTGCCTAGCCGGCGCTTTCATCGTATGCAATCGTCCGTTCCATGAAATCAGGCGAAGGACGTTCCTTCCTGCAGGAGTCTGAAGAATGAAAACCATATATTCAAAGGGAAGCAAATCATGACCTCGACATCGATCGCATTACCCTTGAACGGGAAACGTAGAGTAATCATCATTGAAAATGATGATTACCTAGAGCGGATTTCGAATTAGTGCATGGCATAGCCGCAGTATGCGAACCAACCTCTGGCGTCGCTATTGCTGACGGTGTTGACGATCTTCGTGAAGCACTGTCCAATGCTGCCCGGGTGCGTGCCTTCATGCCGCGCAGTCTGGTTTTGATCGCCGACCAGCAGGGTTCGATGGGTGACCAATCCGGCGAGTACGGCGGCAGGTAGATCAGCCTGGCCCCGG
>JAQGLW010000107.1 GCA_028292665.1 Herminiimonas sp. | reverse complement strand
TACGATCAAGGCGGATCAATCGCTGGTGACGGTCGAATCCGACAAGGCCAGCATGGAGATTCCGTCGAGCCATGCCGGCGTGGTGAAGGAACTGAAGGTCAAGATCGGCGACAAGGTGGCGGAAGGGTCGTTGCTGCTGATGCTGGAGGCATCCGACGATGCGCCGGCCGCTGCGCCGGCGGCCGCCGCGCCGGCATCCGCTCCCGCTCCGGCTTCTTCATCTGCCGCTGCGGTCCCGGTCGCCGCCGGCTACGCAGGTAAAGTCGATATCGAATGCGAGATGCTGGTGCTGGGCGCCGGACCGGGCGGCTATTCAGCGGCGTTCCGCGCCGCCGATCTCGGCATGGCCACGGTGCTGGTCGAGCGTTATTCGACGCTCGGCGGCGTTTGCCTGAATGTCGGTTGCATTCCTTCCAAAGCGCTGTTGCATGTCGCCGCCGTGATCGATGAGAGTGCCGCGATGGCAGCGCATGGCGTCAGCTTCGGCAAGCCGCAAATCGATATCGACAAATTGCGCGGCTACAAAGACAAGGTCGTCGGCAAGATGACCGGCGGCCTGGCGGGAATGGCGAAGGCGCGCAAGGTCAATGTGGTGCAAGGCATCGGCCAGTTCGCCGGACCGAACCATATGGAAGTCACTGCCGCCGACGGCAGCAAAAAAACCGTGCAGTTCAAGCAGGCGATCATCGCCGCCGGCTCATCGGTGGTGAATTTGCCGTTCGTGCCGCAAGATCCGCGCATCGTCGATTCGACCGGCGCACTGGAATTGCGGGCCGTGCCGAAGCGCATGCTGGTCATCGGCGGCGGCATTATCGGCCTGGAGATGGCAACGGTCTATTCGACGCTGGGCGCGCGGATCGATGTGGTCGAAATGCTGGACGGTCTGATGCAAGGCGCCGATCGGGACATGGTCAAGGTCTGGCAAAAATTCAATGAGAAGCGCTTCGACAAGCTCATGTTGAAGACCAAGACCGTGGCGGTGGAAGCGTTGAAGGAAGGGATCAAGGTCACATTCGAAAGCGCCGATCCGTCAGTCAAGGCGCCTGAACCGCAGCTTTACGACATGGTGCTGGTTGCGGTAGGACGCAGTCCGAACGGCGGGAAAATCGCAGCCGACAAGGCAGGCGTTGCCGTCACCGATCGAGGCTTCATCAATGTCGATTCGCAAATGCGGACCAACGTGCCGCACATCTTCGCGATCGGCGATCTGGTCAGCCAGCCGATGCTGGCGCACAAGGCCGTACACGAGGCGCATGTCGCGGCGGAAGCGGCGGCAGGTCACAAGTCGCACTTCGACGCCAGCGTGATTCCGTCGGTTGCCTATACCGATCCGGAAGTGGCCTGGGTCGGCGTGACCGAAGACGAGGCCAAGGCTCAAGGCATCAAGCTGGAGAAAGGCTTGTTCCCGTGGGCCGCCAGCGGCCGTGCGGTCGCCAACGGACGCGACGAAGGTTTTACCAAGCTGCTGTTTGACGCCGAGACGCATCGCATCGTCGGCGGCGGCATCGTCGGCACGCATGCCGGCGACCTGATCAGCGAAATTGCGCTGGCGATCGAGATGGGCGCCGATGCCGTCGATATCGGCAAGACCATCCATCCTCACCCGACAGTGAGCGAATCGATCGGCATGGCAGCGGAAATGTTCGAGGGGGTTTGCACCGACTTGCCGCCGATGCGGAAAAAATAGCATCAACGGGAGGGTCCTCGATACCCCGGGCAAATGCATTTGCTTGAGGATGGGGACTTTCTTTTCCGCATCGCCCGTGCAGGGATGGGACGAAGCGGCAGCGGGACGCGCGCCATATCGTTCGGCGGAACCGCAATTTCACGGCTTGATATATCTACGTCCAGTAGCCCAAACGTTTCATCCACATCGCAAGCGCCTGCTCGTTTTCTCCGCCTTGCTCGTGCCAGGCTTGCATCTCCGGCTTGTTGTCGGCAAGCCGATGCTGTCCTAGCTTGAACTTTCCTTCCAGTTTTTCAACAGTCATCTCGAATGCAACAATCGCATTCAGCAAGCCGCTCGTCAACTTTGCATCGATCGCATCGAATTGCGCCTGGTACGACGGTTCGTGATGCGCAATCAATTTCGATAACATCCGGAGCTTTGCGTCGGCAGTGTGATCGATCGTGATTCGGCCGGCAGCATGCACTGCGATGTAATTCCATGTGGGTACGCGATCGGCGTCTTGATAGAGAGTCGGCGAAATATAGGTATGGGGGCCGTGAAAGATGACGAGTGCCCGGGAATCTGTCTCCAGCGCTTTCCAATGCGGATTGGCTTTTGCGAAATGTCCTTCGATGCGAATGATATCCCTGTCGCGCCGCGCCAGTACCGGCAAATGCGTGGCGAAGGGAGCGCCGTCCGTATTCGATATCAGCGTGGCGAAGTTATTCCGCTGCATGACTTCGAGCAGGACGGCGGAATCGTTTTGCGCAAAGTATGGCGGGATATACATCGCTATCCTTATGGTCAAGGCCGCAAGAAATCCTTGATGGTTTCAGGTTCGGCGGCTGGCAAGCAGGCGATATCCGTAAAACAGTTATCGCCTGCGTTGACGATGCAACCGAATAACATCATTGTCCCAGTTTTTTCAACACGTCCGACAACATCGAAATCATCTGATCGATTTCTTCCCTGGTCACATTCAGGGCAGGCATAAAGCGCAGCAAATCCGGACGCGGCGAATTGAGCAGCAGGCCGACCGGGCTCAAGTCGCGTGCGGTTTCCACGATCTGAGGGCCGATATCCTTGCCTAGTTTAAGCGCGCGCAGCAAGCCTTCGCCGCGCTCGCCCTGCAAGCCGTGCCTGTCGCAAAGCTTGAGCAGTTCGGCGCTCAGGTAGGCGCCCTTGTCCTTTACCGACTGCAGGAAGCCGGGTTGCAGCAGCGTGTCGGTCACGGCGATGCCGACTGCCGTCATCAGCGGGTTGCCGTTGTACGTGCCGCCCTGATCGCCCGGTTCAAAGCATGCGATTTCTTCGCGGCATAGCATCGCAGCGAGCGGTACGCCGCCGCCGATGCCTTTGCCGAGGGTCATGATGTCGGGCACGATATCCGACAATTGGTATGCGAACAGCTCGCCGGTGCGGCCCATGCCGGTTTGCACTTCATCGACGATCAGCAGCAGGCCATGCTGTTTGGTCAGCGCACGCAGGCTTTGCATGAATTCGCGCGTAGCGGGAAGCACGCCGCCTTCGCCTTGTACCGGCTCGAGCATGACAGCCACGGTTTTATCGGTAATCAGTCTGGCGACACTGTCGATGTTATTCAACTCCGCCTTGAAAAAGCCGGGCACTTGCGGCGCGAAGATAGTGTCCCAGCCCGCTTTGCCGCTGGCCGACATGGTCGCCAGCGTACGGCCATGGAAGCTGTGGTCGAACGTGATGATCTCGTATCGATCGACGCCCGAGGCGTTCTTGTTTTTCTTGCCCCATTTGCGCGCCAGCTTGATGGCGCCTTCGTTCGCCTCGGCGCCGCTATTGGCAAAAAACACGCGGTCGAAGCAGGAGTTCCCGACCAGCATCGAAGCCAAACGGATCGACGGCTCGTTGTAGAACGCAGGCGACGGATTGATCAGTTTTTTCGCCTGCGCCGCAAGCGCATCCTGTATGCATTGCGGTGCGTGGCCAAGGCAGTTGACAGCCCAACCTTGCAGATAATCAAGGTAGCGTTTGCCTGTATGGTCGGTGATCCACATGCCGCTGCCTTCAGTGAAAACAAGCGGCGGGCGGTTGGTGATCGACAAGAGGGCGTTGATCGGGTACTGGCTGAATTCCATGTCGGGTACTCCTGGCTGGGACGATATAGTAATTAAATGGAGCGCGAAGGCTGGCAAACAGTTCAAAAAAACAGTTCAAAAGCGGTTCAAAAAAAAAGCCACAGGATTTGCCTGTGGCTTAGTGATCAGCAAAAGCTTACACGCACGGCATCCCAGGCTGAGGCAGCGGGGCACGGCGTCGCAAAAGTTTGGCTGTCGTATTCATGGTGCCAATATTATGATGTTTTGCGCAGTGCGTCAAAAGTTTTCTGTCGATACGCCATCTAGCCGGCGGCCAAATCCGCCTCGGAAGTAAATGAATCCGCATAAAACTCTTCTTCCGGCAGTTTGCAGAGCGCGACAAAGTCCCGTTTAGCCGAATCGACCATGACCGGTGCGCCGCATGCGTATACCTGGTAGCCGGACAAATCGGGCAAGTCATCGATGACCGCGCGATGGACGAATCCGCTGCGGCCGGTCCAATGATCGTCCGGCGATGCGTCCGAGATCACGGGCACATATTTGAAGTTAGGCAGCGTGCGTGCCCATTCTTCGCATAGCGCATGCATGTACAAATCCTGCGGCCGGCGCCCGCCCCAGTACAGCAGCATCGGGCGCGAAGTTTTTTTATGCACCGCTTGTTCGATGATCGCCTTGATCGGTGCAAAACCGGTGCCGGACGCCAGCAACACCATCGGTTTCTCCGAATCTTCACGCAGGAAGAATGTGCCGAGCGGTCCCTCAAAACGCAGGATGTCGCGCTCCTTCATGTTGTTGAACACATGATCGGTGAACAGGCCGCCGGGCATGTGGCGGATATGCAGCGTGACGCGCTCGTCGAGATGCGGCGCATTGGCCATGCTGTAGCTGCGGCGTTTCCCGTCTTTCAGGATGAATTCGATGTATTGTCCCGCACGATATTGCAGCCTCTCGCTGGCCGGCAATTGAAGCGATATGACGACGACGTCATCCGCAACCTTGTCGATTTTTGCGACACGCGACGGCAGTTTCTTGATCGGGAATTCGTCGAGTCCAAGCACTTCACGCGCCTCGATGACGATGTCCGAATGCGGCGTCGCGCAGCAGAAAAGCGAATATCCATTCTCTTCCTCGGCGACCGGCAGCGTTCTTTCCTGATGCGTGCCGTGCGTGACATTGCCGGAGACGAGTTTGCCTTTGCAGGTGCCGCATGCGCCGTTCTTGCACCCATAAGGCAGGCCGACGCCGGCGCGGATGGCGGCCGTCAATACGGTCTCGCCTTCGTCGCAGTCGAATTGCCGGCCGCTCGGCTGTACAGTTACTTGGAAAGTCATGGAGCCTGTCTCAATATGAATCGTGAATGCGAACGTGGCATGGCGGGCACAGGGGCAGGCGCGGGCAGTGCAGTGTGGTTTATCCACATAAGCGGCCCGCAACAACATTCTATGCCCGATATACTACGTTCCGGAAGGGTTTAGGTAAAAACGCGTCTGCGCGTTGTGATCGCCATCAATAGAGCAGCATGTCCGAAGGAAATCCGGTTGAGGATTTACTCCTCCTGTGCCTTGCATCCATCGCGTTTTTACCTAAACGCATCTCACGGTTTATATTGCGATAAGCTCCCTATCCTGATGATGAAAAATAAAATCGTTAAAAAAATCGGGAAACCGCGCTTGCTGATTCTCGGCTGCGGCGATGTCGGCATGCGTTTATTGCCGCTGGTGCGCGATCGCTTTCGCGTATTCGCCGTCACCAGCCAGCCGTCGCGTCGAGCCGAATTGCGCGCGGCCGGCGCGGTGCCGATTGTCGCCGATCTTGATCAGCCCGACAGTCTGGCGCGGCTTGCCCGCATTGCATCGTGCATCGTGCATCTTGCGCCGCCTCAGCCAGAAGGTTCTCGCGATAAGCGCACACGCCGTTTGACCAGCATTTTACCCGACCATGCGACACTCGTTTATGTCAGCACGACCGGTGTGTATGGAAATTGCGGCGATGCGCGGTTCGATGAAACGCGTCCGGTGAGTCCGCAAAACCCGCGCGCCAAACGCAGGGTCGACAGCGAGCAGGTATTGCGCTCATGGGCCAGGCGTTCCGGTGCACGCCTGGCAATTCTGCGGGTGCCGGGAATCTATGCGGACGATCGCCTGCCGATCGAACGTTTGCAGAAAGGCACGCCGGCCTTGCTGCCGGACGATGATGTATTCAGCAATCATATTCATGCGGATGACCTGGCGCGGATTGTTGCGCTGGCGCTGTTTCGGGCGCAGCCCGGCCGCATCTATCATGCGGTCGACGATTCGGATATGAAGATGGGAGACTATTTCGATGCGGTGGCCGATGCTTTCGATCTGCCGCGGCCGCCGCGTTTGCCGCGTGCCGAATTGCGGAATGCGGTGTCGCCGATGCTGCTGTCGTTCATGTCCGAGTCGCGGCGACTGACGAATGAGCGGATCAAATCGGAATTGGGAATGCGGTTGCGTTATCCGCGCGTGCAGGATGCGCTGGCGCGGATGAGATGAATATTTGGTAGTTCGTCAAGCAAGGGCCGACGTCGCCTTCAACACTTCCTCCGCCGTCGTCACGCCTTCGGCAACCTTCAACGCTCCCGCGATTCGCAGCGGCTTCATTCCATCGGCGATGCTCTGCTTCTGCAGGACATGAATATCGGTTTCCGGTTGAATCAATTTCGAAAACGGCTGCGTGACAGACAGCAATTCATACAAGCCCGTGCGGCCGCGATAGCCGGTCTGGCGGCATTCGGGGCAGCCGACCGGACGATAGATCGTCTTCGGTTTGGGAATCTGCCAATCTTCGGCCAGGCTTTTCCAGATATCGTCCGCCAGTTCGCCATCCGGCGCCTTGCAGTGCGTGCATAGCGTGCGCACCAGACGTTGCGCCATGATGCCGACCAGCGTTGCTTCCAGCAGATAGTACGGTACGCCCAATTCAAGCAGCCGCATCACTGCCGAGGGAGCATCGTTGGTATGAAGCGTCGATAACACCAGATGGCCGGTCAACGCGGCCTGGATCGCCATCTCCGCAGTCTCCAGATCGCGGATTTCGCCGACCATGATGATGTCCGGATCCTGCCGCATCAATGCCCGCACGCCATCCGCGAACGACAGATCGATTCCGTGCTGCACCTGCATCTGGTTGAATGACGCTTCGACCATTTCGATCGGATCCTCTACCGTGCAGACATTCACTTCGGATGTCGCCAGCACTTTCAGCGTTGTATAGAGCGTCGTGGTTTTGCCGGAACCGGTGGGGCCGGTCACCAGGATAATGCCGTGCGGCCGGCTGGTCAGCCCGTCCCAGCGCATCGCATCGTCAGGCGGGAAACCGAGTTCCGGCAGGGTTTTCACGACCACTTCCGGATCGAAAATCCGCATGACCAGTTTTTCGCCGAATGCGGTCGGCATGGTGGAGAGGCGCAACTCCACCTCCTGTCCCGCGATCGTGCGGGTTTTGATGCGGCCGTCCTGCGGGCGGCGCTTCTCGATCACGTCCATGCGGCCCAGCAGTTTGATGCGCGCGGTCATTGCAATCATCACTACGGCCGGTACCTGGTAGACCTGGTGCAGGATGCCGTCAATGCGGAACCGCACTGCGCTGAAGTCGCGTTTCGGCTCCAGATGGATATCGGAAGCGCGTTGTTCGAACGCGTACTGCCATAGCCAGTCGACGATATTGATGATGTGCTGATCGTTGGCGTCGACCTGCTTGTTGGCTTTGCCGAGCTCGACCAGTTGCTCGAAATTGTTGCGCAAGGCGAGGTCTTGCCCATTCGACTTGTTGGCGCCCTTGATCGATTTCGCGAGCGAAAAAAACTGGGAAATGTACTGGGCAATCTCAAGCGGATTGGCGATCACGAGTTTGATATTGCGCCGCGAAATCTTCGCGATTTCAGCTTCCCACTCGATATGGAAAGGTTCGGCGATCGCAATGATGAGTTCGGTCGGCGTCAGTTCGACCGGCAGGATATTGAAACGCGAGGCATAAGTGGCCGACATGATATCGGCGACCCTGGTGAAATCGACTTTCAGCGGATCGATCCGGAAAAAAGGCAATTTGACCTTGCCGGCCATCCATTCGGTCAGCCAGTCGAGCGTGATCACCCGGTGCGGCGGTTGTGCCGAATGCAGTTTGCATTGCGCGACCGCAGTCAGCGGGTGCATCGACACCGCGCCGTTTTTGAGAATGCCTTGCGCGTGGTTGTAATGCGCCTTGGCATCGGCTTTTTCAATGATCCCATCGGCCAGCAACCAGGTGAAAATCTGCTGCAGGTCCAGTGTTTTCGGCGGGGTTTTATTCATGGCGATGATTTGGCTGACGTTTCTACGGATTTCATCCAGAGTAATGCGTTATCGCATTAATTGCCAGCTTTCAAGCCGTTGACCCATGGTTTGGCCGGCAATCTGGTCGCTTCGACGATCTGCAAGGCGCGGCTGTAGAGGGCCGGAAAGTCGAGAGCCGGGGCGGTTTTGAAAGCGATGGCGACGATGTTGCCGTCATGGACTTCCGGCAGGCAGATCACTTTTTCGAATGCGAAGCGCATCGCTTTCAGGTTTTTTGCATAGCTCGGATGATCGCCGAACAGGTTGACCGTCATGATGCCATGCGGAGCGAGGCAGGCATCGCAGGCCGCATAGAATTCCGGCGTATCCAGTACCGGACCGCGGGCGGTGGCGTCGTACAGATCGACCTGAAGCGCATCGACGGTTCCGTGATTGGCCCTGTTCTCCACGAAATCGAGCGCATCCATTTCGATCACGGATAACCGCTCGTCATCGGCAGGCAGCTTGAACATCGATTCGCAAATCGCGATGACGGATGGATTGAGTTCGATCGCGGTGACCCGTGCCCGGGGAAAATGACGATAGCAGAATTTGGTTAATGCGCCCGTTCCGAGACCCAGCTGCACGATCCGCTGCGGCTGATCGTTGAAGAGCATCCACGCCATCATCTGCTGGGCATATTCGAGCTCGATCCAGTCCGGTTTGCGGATGCGCATCGCGCCTTGCACCCATTCGGTACCGAAATGCAGAAAACGCACGCCATCCTGTTCGGACAGCGTCACCGGCGCAAATTTCGGTTTGCGCGGGGGGCGGGCGCTTGCAGCTCCACGGGGCATTGTGCGCTGGGATTCTTCTTTTTCGATGGACTTGCGTTTGATGAGCATCTGGAATCTATTTCGGCAGGAACAGGCGTCTGCCTGTTTAACCGCCGCATTATCCTGTGATGCCTCGCCAAAATGCAAGCTTTTGTGCAAACGATAATTGTGCGTTGGCCGGCGAAGAGGAGGGCAGCACGAGGATTTCAAATCCTGCTTCGGCAAATCGGGGCGCAAGCTTGCCCGATGTTTTGCCGTTGAAGCATACTCTCACGAGGTTCGGACAGCGATGCTTCAATGCCGCAAAGTCGTTCGGCTGCGCATTGCGGATCGCTGCATCCAGGCTTCCCTCGCGCTCGCATGCCGCAATTGCATCCCACAAGCCGATCCCATGCGCTTGCAGTCGCACCAGCCGCCCTGCATAAGGAAGCCCGGTCAATTCTTCTTCTAGCACTGCCGACAACAGCGCCCAAAACTGATTGCGCGGATGCGCGTAATATTGGTCGGCCGCGAGCGATGCCGCTCCGGGGAAGCTGCCGAGTATCAGGATACGCGTGTCGCTGTCGAGTATGGGCGGCAGGCCGGTCAGCAACGCGCTGGACAATGGGGAGGACATGACGGGATTATAGCGAAGGCAGGCTGTTTCGATCGATACAGGCCATGGCAGCGGTGTGGCCGGCATCGGAAAACAAGGCTAGACTATTCATGACGAAGAGCGGCAAAAACGGCGATCGCGTTCAAGCGCAACTTGAGGCGGCGGTCAAACATGAAATCATGTTTATAACAAGGAGGATGTCATGAACCATATTGCTCAAAGACCGATAGAAAGCTTGATTGCCAGGTATGCCGAAAGTCATCTCGATCCGGCCAACGAAATCATTCATTTCATTTGCATCCCGGCAATCATGTTGTCCTTGCTCGGACTGATATGGGAAATTCATCCGCTCGCGGCGGTTGTGCTGACGCTGGCATCGCTGATTTATTACTTTACATTGTCGATCCCGTTCGGGGTCGGCATGACGGTGGTATCCGGCGCGATGCTGGCAGTGCTGTACGCGTTGCCGCAAGCCATGGTGCTGCCGCTGTCGATCGCCATATTCGTTATCGCATGGGTTGGCCAGTTCATCGGCCATAAAATCGAAGGAAAAAAACCGTCGTTCTTCGAGGATCTGCGTTTCCTGCTGATCGGACCGTTGTTCGTGCTCGGGTTCCTGTATCGGCGCTTGAACATTGCATACTGAACCCGCGCCGCCGAAGATGGAGCAATTCCATCTTGTGGCGATGCCGCCAACCGCATCAATTTCTTCTGTTCAAACGCAAACGGAGAGTAAAGCTGTTTGTAAGTAGAACTATTGTTTTTATTTTTCCTCTAAATAAGATAATCATCCAGGATGAAGGACGAGCTATGCGCTCGTATGAAAAAGCATCGATTACGCCTCCCAAGTCTTTACTGGATGCACTGAATCAAAGCGAACAGGTTAAGCACAAGGTGGAAGAATGCGCTGAAAAACTTTCTTCGGTGAACGCTGTATTGAAGGAAGAAGTTCACGAACATTTGCCGCCGGAAAGAATCGAAGGCGCATGGCATCAAGGCGAGGAAATCGAAGACAAAGTGCAGGAATGCGTCAATGACTTGTCCTCGGTCAATATGATGCTGACACGCGAAATCGCCGAACGCGAATATCTGGAAGCTGAGCTATATAAAAGCAAAGCCAACGAACAAAAGGCACGGCATCTTGCTTTCCACGACGCTGTCACCGGCCTGCCGAACCGGGCATTATTCAATGACCGTCTTGCCAACGCATTGGCGCAGGCGCAACGTCATCAGCGCGGCATCGCACTGTTTTTTATCGATCTTGACGATTTTAAAAACATCAATGATTGTTATGGCCACGCTATCGGCGACGAAGTTCTGCGAACCGTGGCGGACCGCCTCAAGACATCCACACGAACGGAAGATACAGTCTGTCGACACGGCGGCGATGAATTTTTATGTTTGCTGCTGGAGGTAAAAGATGAGAGTTACGCCGCCCGGATTGCCGAGAAAATCATCGGGAATATTTCCAGGCCTTGCATCATCGGCGGCGTGCAGATAAGCGTGAGGCCGAGTATCGGCATCAGTATTTATCCTGCCGACGGCGAAACGGCGGAGCGCCTCGTCAATAACGCCGACGTTGCGATGTATGTAGCCAAACAAAACAACAAGACGAGGCGCGATGCGAAAGGCTATTCGTTTTTCACAAAAATCGGCAAGTAATCCTGCGTTGATGGAGCAGCAGGCCTGTGGCGCCTACTCGGGACGAGCGGCCGCCACAGCGAATCCGGCGACTGCGCGGCCCCTCGTGCAACCGTCCCGGTCTCCGATCCTCAAATCACTTGCCCGCCATGCCGAGCAGCATCTCATTCAACCGCTTCACAAATCCGGCCGGGTCGGTGAGCGTGCCGCCTTCAGCCAGCATGGCCTGATCAAACAGGATGCTGGACCAGTCGGAAAATTTGGCGTCTTCATATTTCAGCCGTTGCACCAGCGGATGATCCGGATTGATTTCCAGAATCGGTTTGGACTCGGGCGCATTCTGGCCCGCCGCTTTCAACATGCGCATCAGATTGCCGGATAATTCATTTTCGTCCGCTACCAGACAGGCAGGCGAATCGGTCAGCCGGAAAGTGATACGCACGTCCTTCGCCTTGTCGGCCAGCGAACTCTTCATCTTTTCAACCAGGTCCTTGTACTGCGCTTCGGTTTCTTCGTGCTGTTTTTTCTCGGCTTCGTCTTCCAGTTTGCCCAGATCCAGATCGCCCTTGGCGACCGATACCAGCTCCTTGCCTTCGAATTCGGTCAGGAAAGACAGCATCCATTCATCGACGCGGTCGGTCAGCAGCAATACTTCCACGCCTTTCTTGCGAAAGATTTCCAGGTGCGGGCTATTCCTGGCGGCGATGTAGGAATCCGCCGTGACGTAATAAATCTTGTCCTGACCTTCTTTCATGCGTCCGGCATAATCGGCCAACGACACGTTCTGTACATCGTTGTCATTGTGCGTCGATGCGAAGCGCAGCAGTTTGGCGATGCGTTCCTTGTTGGTTGCGTCTTCGCCTATGCCTTCTTTCAGCACCTGGCCGAATTCTTTCCAGAACGTCGCATATTTTTCTTTCTGTTGCTGCTCGTCGCCATTGGCCAGTTCTTCCAGCATCGACAGCACCCGCTTGGTCGATCCTTCGCGGATCACCTTGACGTCCCGCGATTCCTGCAGCAGTTCGCGCGACACGTTCAGCGGCAGATCGTTGGAATCGATCACGCCTTTGACGAACCGCAGGTAGACCGGCATCAGCTGCTCCGCATCGTCCATGATGAAGACACGCTTCACGTACAGCTTGATGCCGCCGCGCTTGTTGCGGTCCCATAGATCGAACGGCGCATGCGACGGGATATACAGCAGCTGCGTATATTCGCTGCGGCCTTCGACCCGGTTATGCGTATAGGCCAGCGGCTCCTGGAAATCATGGGAAACGTGTTTGTAGAATTCATTGTATTGCTCCGGCGTGATGTCGGATTTGCTGCGCGCCCACAGTGCGCTGGCCTGGTTGACCGTTTCGAATTCATCCTTGAGAACGGTTTCCTTCTTTTCTTCGTCCCATTCCTCTTTTTGCATCAGGATCGGCAGCGAAATATGGTCGGAATATTTGCGGATGATCGACTTGAGCTTCCAGGACGACAGGAACTCATCCTCGCCTTCGCGCAGATGCAATGTGATGTCGGTGCCGCGCGACGGCTTGCCGATCGATTCGACGCTGAAATCGCCTTCGCCGCTTGATTCCCAGCGCACGCCTTCGTCGGCGGCCGCGCCGGCGCGGCGGGTATCGACCGTGATTCGGTCGGCGACGATAAAGGCGGAATAGAAACCGACGCCGAACTGGCCGATCAAGGCCGCGTCCTTTTGCTGGTCGCCGGATAATCTCGAAAAGAATTCCCTGGTGCCCGATTTGGCAATGGTGCCGAGGTGTTCAATCGCTTCGCCGCGGCTCATGCCGATGCCGTTGTCCGAAATGGTGATCGTGCGCGCCGTTTTGTCGAAGCCGACCTTGATTTTCAACTCATGATCGTTCTCGAACAGGGAGCCGTTGTTGATGGCTTCGAAACGCAGCTTGTCGGCTGCATCGGATGCGTTGGAAATCAGCTCGCGCAGGAAAATTTCCTTGTTGGAATACAAGGAATGGATCATCAACTGCAACAACTGTTTGACTTCTGCTTGGAAACCCAGGGTTTGCTTTTCGGATGCGGCCATTTTTACCTCTAAAGTCGATGAAAACAGGTTATTGAAAGCAGTCCCGCCTTGCTCCCCGCGCCCGCAAGAGGAGAGGAACATGTCAGGATTTTTACGGAAATGGGGCTGACTGAAGCAATTTCAAGCTGCGGATTGTAGCCCTTTTATCTCAGGATTTGCCGATTTCCCGTTCCAGGAAGCGCAGTACCCCTGCATCCGACATCGTCGCGACATTGATCCGCATGCGCGTCGAAGGCAGCTGGTTCGGAGAGAACAGGCTGCCCGGCGCCAGCAGATAACCTTGCTGCATGGCTTTTTCGGTCAGCACGTTCGTATCGCAGCCGGTATCGGCCCACACGAACATTCCGGCCGGCGTAGTGGCGTCGATAGTCAGGCCCGCCCGCTCCAGTTGCCGGATGGTCTTGTCGCGCACGCCGTCAAGCTTGCTGCGCAGGCGATCGGCGTGTTTCCGGTAATGGCCTTCGGACAGGATTTTATAGACCACCCGTTCGCCGATTTCAGTCGTGGTCAGCGTCGACAGCATCTTGCGGTCGGACAGGTGCTTGGCGTTTTCATGCGAGGTGGCGATGAAGCCGACGCGCAGGTTGGCTGCCAGCGTTTTGGAAAAACCGCCGAGGTAGATCACTCGATTCAACTGGTCGAGCGATGCAATGCGGGTTGCCGGCTGCACCGCGGCGCCCGGATGCATGTCGCAATAGATATCGTCTTCGACAATGGTGAAATCGTGCTGTTCCGCAATCTTGAGCACCTGGAATGCCTTGGCCGCCGACAGCGACGTCGATGTCGGATTGTGCAGCACCGAGTTGATCACATAGAGCTTGGGCTTGTGCAGCGCCGCCAGTTCGGCCAGCCGCAGCACATCCGGCCCGTCCGGCAGGCGTGGAATGCCGACGACTTTGGCGCCCAGGGTTGCAAACGAACCGAACATCAGGAACCACGCCGGGTCATCGACAAAAATCGTGTCGCCCGGACGCAGGAAATGGCGGGCGACCAGATCGAGCGCCTGGGTCACGCCGGCAGTCGTGACGATCTGGTCCGGCGTCGCGGCGATTTCGAGTTCGGCCAGTTTCAGTTGCAGTTGCTGGCGCAACGGCAAAAATCCTTGCGGATTGCCATACTGCAGCAGCAGATTCTGGTTTTGCCGGCTGACCGCGCGCAAGCCGTTGGCGACCAGTCTTCCATCGAGCCAGTCGTTCGGCAACAAGCCGGACCCGGGCATTTTCTGCTGCGGCAATTGACGGAACATGTTGCGCACCAGCCAGACTACATCCAGTTGGTGTGGCGGCGGTTCGGTGGAACGGTTGACATTCCCGCCGGGCGCAATTATCGGCGAACGTTCGCGCACATAAAAACCCGAGCCGCGGCGCGACTCCAGAAAACCCTTGGCGACCAGCCGATCATAGGCTTCGACCACTGTAAAGCGCGATACCCCATGCATATCCGCGAATTGCCGGATCGACGGCATACGGGCGCCGGTGCGCAATAGTTTGTCGTCGATCCTCACTTCGACCGAACGGACAATCTGTTCCACCAGCGATCCGCCCGCTTCGCGCGACAGCACCTGAGGCGCAGTCAGGATGAATCGGGAAGAAGGCGCTTTGCGCACATTGGCTGTATTGGTCATTTCGCCATGACAGTGGGTTGAATTATTTGGTCAATTGTACTGGTACTGTATTGGTATTGTCGATTAGGATGCATCATCGACGGACAAATCATGCCTGATAACCGATCGAGATGAATGGCAGGCCGGGTTTCGCTGCGCTCTATCCGGCCGCCTGCACCTTCGTTTTCCGAAAGCCACCGATGACATTCCAGCTTCCGAACAAGACAGAACTCGATTCCGCCGCCCGCATCGTATATGACGCAATGCCGCCGACGCCGCAATATTCATGGCCGTTGATCAATCATGCGCTCGGCGCCGAGGCATGGATCAAGCATGAAAATCATACGCCGACCGGCGCATTCAAAGTGCGCGGCGGACTGGTTTACATGCATGAACTGGTGCAGCGGTTACCGCAGGTGCGCGGTGTGATTTCCGCAACGCGCGGGAATCACGGATTGTCGATCGGCTACGCGGTGCGGCGGCACGGCTTGACGGCCAGCATCGTCGTCCCGAACGGCAACAGCAAGGAAAAAAATGCCGCGATGCGCGCATTGGGTGTCGAGTTGATCGAATACGGCAATGAATTTCAGGAAAGCCGCGAATATGCCGCCAGACTGGGCAAGGAGCGGGATCTGCACATGATCCCGGCATTCCATCGCGATCTGGTGCGCGGCGTGGCGACCTATTGGTGTGAGCTGCTGTCCGCGCAACCGGACCTGGATATCGTGTTCGTGCCGATCGGCATGGGTTCCGGCATCGGTGCCGCCGTCGCTGCGCGCAATGCGCTCGGGCTTTGCACAAAAATCATCGGTGTGGTTTCGGCGCACGCGCTGAGCTATAAACTGTCGTTCGAACAAGAACGCAGCATTGCGTCGCCGGTCAGCACCGTGATTGCCGACGGCATGGCATGCCGGGTGCCGGACGATGCGGCGCTGGATGTGATGATCAAATTCGTCGATGAAATCGTCGCCGTCACCGATGACGAAGTGGCCGCTGCGATGAAGCTGTATTACAGCGCGACGCATAACGTCGCAGAGGGCGCCGGCGCAGCAGCACTGGCAGCGGCAATGCAGATGAAACAAGCACTCAAGTACCGCAAGGTGGGCTTGCCTCTGTGCGGCGGCAATGTCGATTCCGATCTGTTCGCCTCTATCCTGATGCGCTCCGGTCAGGAAATTCGCAGCGGCGCTGAAGGAAGCCTTGCAGCGGCTTGATCGACAAGGACATCGAAACAGCAGTGGAATTTTTTGGGCCGGGTTCCGGCAAGAGAAAATGAGAGCATCCGTTACACAGGAAACCAAAGGCATGTGGCTCGGCGCAATCGGCGTCGCAATCTTCAGCCTGACGTTGCCGTTCACCCGCATGGCCGTCGCCGAATTGAACCCGGTGCTCGTCGCGCTCGGGCGCGCCGTGGTGGCGGCCGTCGGGTCGGCGCTGCTGCTATGGTGGATCGATGCGCCGCGTCCCGCCGGACGCCAGTGGAAAGCGCTGGCGATCATCGCGCTGGGCGTGGTGATCGGGTTCCCGGTATTTTCTTCGGTGGCGATGCGTTATGTGCCGGCATCGCATGGTGCGATCGTGCTCGGAATTCTGCCTTTGGCAACCGCGTTGTTCGGCGCATTGCGGTTCGGCGAGCGGCCGTCGATCGGATTCTGGATTGCCGCCGTCGTCGGCAGCGCCATCGTCGTCGGATTTGCAGTCGGTCAAGGCGACGGCGCATTGCACGCCGCCGATCTGGCGTTGTTCGCGGCCGTGATCGCCGCAGCCATGGGATATGCGGAAGGCGGCCGCCTGTCGCAGACGATGGGCGGGCTGCAAGTGATCTCGTGGGCGCTGATTCTGTCGATGCCGCTGCTACTGCCGCTGACGGTGTGGCTCGGCTGGCATTACGGCGTGGAGGCTTCGCCGCGGGCATGGGTCGGATTCGCCTATGTGTCGCTGTTCTCGATGTTTATCGGTTTCTTTTTCTGGTACAAAGGCCTGGCGCTCGGCGGCATTGCGCGGGTAGGGCAGGTGCAGCTGTTGCAACCTTTTTTGACGCTAATCGGCGCCGCGCTGATCGTGGGAGAAGCGCTGGAAGCGCGCAATATCCTGTTCGCCGTTGCGATCATTGCGGTGGTGGCAATCGGACGACGCATGGCAATCAAACGATAGATGTCCGGTTTTCCGTTACGGCATGCCTGCAACTCGATGTCCGCTGCAGTTGGGAGTAAAATTTGCCCATCCGTTTTTAATCCGTCGTTGCGGCAAAGTCTGGAATGGCATTTTTTTGGAGTACTGCATGTCCTTTTACAAAAAACTCAAAGCTCTCAATATCGAATTGCCGCCGGTGGCGGCGCCCGCCGCGGCCTATGTGATGTTTGTACAGACCGGCAACACGGTTTTCCTGTCCGGCCATATCGCCAAAAAGGAAGGCAAGCCATGGGTCGGGCAACTCGGCAGGAACATGACGACCGAAGAAGGCAGGCAGGCGGCGCGTGCAGTCGCGATCGATTTGATCGGAACCTTGCAGGCAGCTTGCGGCGGCGATCTCGACCGCGTCAAACGTATTGTCAAAGTGATGAGTCTGGTCAATTCGACCAGTGATTACACCGAACAGCATCTGGTCACCAATGGTGCGTCGGAACTGTTCGGCGAGGTTTTCGGCGAGCAGGGCAAACATGCCCGTTCGGCATTCGGCGTCGCGCAGATTCCGCTTGGCTGTTGCGTCGAAATTGAATTGATCGCTGAAATTGCGTGACAAATGATTCCATCAGTTACCTGATCAGACAAGCATGAAAATAGAAAACCCAACTCCGATCCAGTGGCATTTTTCGGAGCGTGCGCAGCAACTGCAGAGCTCCGTCATCCGTGAAATCCTGAAAGTCACGATGCGCCCGGAAATCATTTCGTTTGCCGGCGGCTTGCCGTCGCCGGCGACCTTCCCGGTCGAACGCATGCGCAGCGCATTCGACAGCGTGCTGTCGCGCCAGGGCAAAGTGGCGCTGCAGTACGGCCCCAGCGACGGTTATGCGCCGCTGCGCGAATGGATCGCCGATTCCCTGTCGATCGACGGCGCGAAGATCGTTCCGGAGCAGGTGCTGATGCTGTCCGGTTCGCAGCAAGGGCTCGACCTGCTGGGCAAGGTGCTGATCGATGAAGGCAGCAAGGTACTGGTCGAGACGCCGAGCTATCTCGGCGCATTGCAGGCTTTTTCGGTGTACCGGCCGGAATTCGTTTCGGTGCCGACCGACGGTTCCGGTTTGTTGCCGGATGCGGTCGCAGACATCGGATCGGGTGCGCGCATGCTGTATTCGCTGCCGAACTTCCAGAATCCGACCGGCCGCACGCTGTCGATCGAACGCCGTACTGCGCTGGTGGAAACCTGTGCACGGCTGGGCTTGCCGCTGATCGAAGACGATCCCTATGGCGCGCTCAGTTATCGCGGCGCGCCGCTGCCGAAAATGCTGACGATGAATCCCGGCGGCGTCATCTACATGGGATCGTTTTCCAAGGTGCTGACCCCCGGCATTCGCCTCGGCTACGTGGTGGCTCCGTTGCCGCTGGTGCGCAAGCTGGAGCAGGCCAAGCAGGCCGCCGACCTGCATACTGCGCAATTGACGCAAATGGTGGTGCACGAGGTGATCAAGGATGGCTTCCTGAAAGAGCACATACCGACCATCCGCACGCTGTATGCGGATCAATGCCGGGCGATGCTGGATGCGCTGGCCGAATTTTTCCCGGCCGGTGCTACATGGACCAGACCCGAAGGCGGCATGTTCATCTGGGCCACGCTGCCGAAGCATATCGACAGCATGAAATTGCTCGATGAAGCGGTGGCGCAGAATGTCGCCTTCGTGCCGGGTGCGCCGTTTTATGCGAATACGCCGGAGTCCAATACCTTGCGTCTGAGTTTCGTCACGGTGCCGCCGGAGAAGATCCGTGAAGGCGTTGCAAAACTCGGCAAGCTGATTGCAGCGAAAATGTGACTTGGAAATTCGCCGGAATGACGGCGGGAAGGAGAATCAATGCTTGCACTGCGCCCCAACTGTGAATGCTGCAACCGGGACCTGTCGCCGGAATCGAAGGATGCGATGATCTGCACGTACGAATGCACGTTCTGCGCGGATTGCGTCAACGGCATTTTGCAAAACGTCTGCCCCAACTGCGGCGGAGAACTGGTGCGGCGTCCGGTGCGCCCTTCCGAAAAACGCATCGCTTCTCCGGCATCCACCGAGCGCATTCATAAACCGCTGGCCGGCGAACGCCTGGAAAAGCATGCGGCCTACGTCAAACGCTATAGCGGAATCGACCCGGCTCGGCGCTGAACCGAAGTCTGGATCGCAGGGCAGAAAAGCGCAGCGTCTTCCGCCCTGCGATCCTGTTTATTTTTGCGCAGCCAGCATTGCCGGTTTTATCCTGCTTTCCAGCGCCTTGCCCTTGCGCGCGCGTTTGCCGATATGATTTGCCAGACCGGATGCGGAAAGCGCGACTTCCTGCGCCTTGCCGCCGCGTCCGGTTCCTGACACCAGCACACCCCGCTGGTTGATCGGCTGTGCGGCGAGCATCTTCTCATTCTTGTCGAGCTCGATCAGGATCACGCCGCGGCCGCCGCCGGACAGAGTCTTGATTTCATCCAGGCCGAACACCAGCAGACGGCCTTTTTCCGACAGGCAGGCGATCGCGCCGACCTTGTCGTCCAGGGTGCGCGGCGCCAGCGGTTCGTCGCCTTCGTCAAGCGTAACGAATGCTTTTCCGCCTTTGGTACGGCTCACCATGTCGCCGGCCCGGGCAGTAAAGCCGTAGCCTGCGGTGGAGGCGAGCAGCAGCGTGGCGTCCGCCGGCCCCGCGAAAAAATGCAGGATGCGGGTGCCGCTCGCCAGCTCGACCAGCGTCGTGATCGGCACACCGTCGCCGCGGGCGCCGGGCAATGCCGCCACCGGAACCGAGTAAATCCGTCCATTCGAACCGAAGGCAAGGACGTTATCGACGGTACGGCATTCATAAGCGCCGTACAGGCCGTCCCCGGCCTTGAATGTGAATTGGCCTGCGTCATGACCGTGTCCGGTGCGTGCGCGGACCCATCCTTTCTGCGAGATGATGACCGTGACCGGTTCGTCGATCAGTTTCTGTTCGGCCACGGCTTTTTCCGCTTCTTCGATCAGCGTGCGGCGCGCATCGCCGAACTGCTTGCCGTCCGTTTCGATTTCCTTGATGACGAGTTTCTTCATCGACGCCGGATTGTCGAGCAGGTCGTGCAGCAGTGCTTTTTCGGTACGCAGTTCGGCCAGCTCCTGTTGAATCTTGATCGCTTCCAGGCGGGCCAGCTGGCGCAAGCGGATTTCGAGAATGTCTTCCGCCTGCCGATCCGACAATTTGAACGCCTGCATCAGCGCCGGTTTCGGCTCGTCCGCTTCGCGAATGATCCGGATGACCTTGTCGATATTCAGCAGCACGGCTTCGCGGCCTTCGAGTATATGGATACGGTCGTCGACTTTTTGCAGCTTGAATTGCGAACGGCGCGTAATCGTCGCGAACCTGAATTCGATCCACTCGCGCAGGATATCGCCCAGACCTTTTTGCCGCGGACGCCCATCGCCGCCGATCATCACCAGGTTGATCGGTGCGCTCGTCTCCAGCGACGTGTGCGCCAGCAGCATGTTGGTGAATTCAGTCTGATCCTGGTTTTTCGATTTCGGTTCGAATACCAGGCGCACCGGCGCCTCCCGGCCCGATTCGTCGCGCACGGTATCGAGCAGCGACAGAAGCGTCTGCTTCATCGCCAGTTGCTCGGACGTCAGCGTTTTTTTGCCGAGCTTGATTTTCGGATTGGTCAGTTCCTCGATTTCTTCCAGTATTTTTTGCGACGACGTGCCGGGCGGCAGTTCGGTGACCACCGCCTGCCACTGGCCGCGCGCCATGTCCTCGATTTTCCAGCGGGCGCGTACTTTCAGGCTGCCGCGGCCGGTCTGATACATTTCGGCAATCGCGCCGGCTGATGTGATGATCTGTCCGCCGCCGGGAAAATCCGGGCCGGGGATGAAGCCCATCAGCTCGCGATGCGATAGCTTCGGATTGCGGATCAGCGCAACCGCCGCTTTTGCGACCTCGTGCAGATTGTGCGACGGGATCTCGGTTGCAAGGCCGACTGCAATCCCCGATGCGCCGTTCAGCAGCACGAACGGCAGGCGTGCCGGCAGCAGCTTCGGCTCCTCGGTCGAGCCGTCGTAGTTGGGCTGGAAGTCGACGGTGCCCATGTCGATTTCATCGAGCAGCAATTTTGAAATAGGCGTGAGCCGCGCTTCCGTATAACGCATCGCTGCAGCGCCGTCGCCGTCGCGTGAACCGAAATTGCCCTGACCGTCGATCAGCGGATAGCGCAGCGAGAAACTTTGCGCCATCCGCACCAGCGCGTCATACACCGACTGGTCGCCATGCGGATGCAGTTTGCCGAGCACGTCGCCCACCACCGCCGCGGATTTGCGGGGTTTGGCGGTGGCATTCAGGCCCAGTTCGTTCATCGCATAGAGAATGCGGCGCTGCACCGGCTTCTGGCCGTCGCAGACGTCCGGCAGTGCGCGTCCTTTCACCACCGATATTGCGTAGTCGAGGTAAGCACGCTCGGCAAAGGTCGCGAGCGTCAGGGATTCTCCGCCATCGGCGGGTGCTGCTTCAAAAAGATTTGCTTGGTCGGTCATCGTGGTTCAGGAAATTATCGGGATATTGCTGTGGCCGGCAGATTGCGCCCATCCCTTCTTCCATGGGTGAAGGGGGCCGGAATGGTCATGTAAATGCGGTTCGAGCCTGAAGCGGAATCGGAAAAAACGGTTGCGCCGGTCTTGTCCGATGCCGGTTTGTACAAATGATAAAACTGCGTGACCAGTTGCACGTAATTGCGCGTTTCCGGGTAAGGCGGGACTTTATTCTTGTATTTCTGAACCGCGGCTTCTCCCGCGTTATAGGACGCCAGCACCAGTTGCTGCTGGTTCGGAAACATCTTGTGCAGATCGCGCAGATAACGCGCGCCGAGCCGAATGTTGGTTTTCGGATCGGTCAGCTTCTGTTCGATGCTTTTCTTTCGGTCTCCCTGCACGCCGTAACGTTCCGCCGTTGCCGGCATCAACTGCATCAGGCCGATCGCGCCTTTCGGCGACACGGCTGCCGGATTGAATCCCGATTCGGCGGCCATTACCGCTTTGAGCAGCGCAGGATCGACTGAAAATTCCGTAGCGGCCTGTTTCAGCAAAGGATCGTATTTCTTCAGGTTCGGATGCTCGGACAGATAACGCAACAGCGCGGGCTTGATAGCTACCGGTCCCGCAGTGTTGAATTCGGACGAATCAAAGGATCTGTCGCCGCGCATGAATAACTGATAACGCGCATCGATTTTTTCAACCGCAAAATGCGCCGCCCCCTGCTCGTCGATATAGCCGTAGATATCGGCGTAAGCACACGCGGACATCAGCCACAAGGAAAGCGAAACGAGGAGCGCGCGAATCTTCATCAGATATCCGCTTCCGCCTCATTGCCGTGCTCTTCAATCCAGGTGCGCCGCGCGGCAGCTTCGCCTTTGCCCATCAGCATGTTGAAGCGCGCTTCGGATGCCATCTGATCGAAATCGCCGAGCGATACCGGCAGCAGGCGCCGGGTATCGGGATTCATCGTGGTTTCCCATAACTGTTCGGCATTCATTTCGCCGAGGCCCTTGAAGCGTGAAATGGTCCAGGCGCCGTCCTTGACGCCATCTTTGCGCAACTTGTCTTCGATCGCTTCCAGTTCGCCGTCGTCCAGCGCATAAATTTTCTGCGCCGGTTTTTTGCCGCGCGCCGGCGCATCGACCCGGTACAGCGGCGGCCGTGCAATGCAGATATGGCCATGGTCGATCAACTTCGGAAAATGCCTGAAGAACAGCGTCAGCAGCAGCACCTGGATATGCGAACCGTCGACGTCGGCGTCGGACAGGATGCAAATCCTGCCATAACGCAGGCTGGTCAGATCCGGCGTATCGTTTTTGCCATGTGGATCGACTCCGATGGCCACCGCGATATCATGAATTTCATTGTTGCCGAACAGCCGGTCGCGCTCGGTTTCCCACGCGTTCAATATTTTGCCGCGCAGCGGCAGGATCGCCTGGAATTCCTTGTCGCGGCCCATTTTTGCCGAACCGCCCGCGGAGTCTCCTTCCACCAGAAATATTTCATTGCGCGAAATATCGCTGGATTCGCAGTCGGTCAATTTGCCGGGCAATACTGCAACGCCGGAAGATTTTTTCTTTTCGATCTTCTGCGCCGAACGCAGCCGGCTCTGCGCCTGCCTGATGACGAGTTCCGCCAGCTTCTTGCCGTAATCGACATGATGATTGAGCCATAGCTCCAGCGGCGGCCGGGTGAAGGTGGAGACCAGCCGCACCGCGTCCCGCGAATTCAGGCGCTCCTTGATCTGGCCCTGGAATTGCGGGTCGAGCACTTTGGCCGACAGCACGAACGACACGCGCGCAAAGACATCTTCCGGCAACAGCTTGACGCCTTTCGGCAACAGCGAATGCATTTCGACAAAACTCTTGACCGCGCCGAACAGGCCTTCGCGCAAACCAGATTCGTGAGTGCCGCCGGCGGACGTCGGAATCAAATTGACATAGGATTCGCGCACCACATTGCCTTCTTCGGTCCATGCGACTACCCACGCCGCGCCTTCGCCCTCGGCAAACCCTTCGGCATCGGCGCTCGCATATTGTTCGCCTTCGAACAACGGAATCACAGTCTCGGCATTCGAAGACTGCGCCAGCGATTCGGTCAGATAGCCGCGCAAGCCCTGCTCATATTGCCAGGTTTGCGTTTCGCCGTTTTTCGCATTGGTCAGTGTGACTTTCACCCCCGGCAACAGCACTGCCTTGGAACGCAGCAGGCGCTGCAATTCCGCTTGCGGAATCACAGCGGAATCGAAGTATTTCGGATTAGGCCACGCAGTGACGCGCGTGCCGGATCTTTTTTCATCGCGTGCCAACGGACGCGACTTCAGTTTTTCGACTACGTCGCCGTTGGCAAACGCCATCCGATGCACGCCGGCTTCACGCCAGACCATGATTTCCAGGCGCGACGACAGTGCGTTGGTCACCGACACGCCGACGCCATGCAGGCCGCCCGAAAAGGCATAGGCGCCGCCCGAGCCTTTGTCGAATTTGCCTCCCGCATGCAAGCGGGTGAATACGATTTCGACCGTCGGTATTTTTTCTTCAGGATGCGGGCCGACAGGAATGCCGCGCCCATCGTCCTCGACGCTGACGCTGCCGTCGACGTTAAGCGTGACGAGGATATTCTTGCAGTAGCCGCCGAGCGCTTCGTCGGATGCGTTATCGATGACTTCCTGGATGATGTGCAGCGGATTTTCAGTACGGGTATACATGCCCGGACGCTGCTTGACAGGTTCCAGCCCTTTCAGCACGCGGATCGACGATTCGCTGTAATCGGATAAAGGGGATTTTTTAGTGGCCATTCAATGAAAACGTATAGAAAATCTGTATTGTTGCCGATTTAGACACGTCGAAACGCGAGGCAAAAGTTCATGCATTCTAATGAAAATTGGCAAATGTCGGCGAAATTCAATAGTTGAACAGGAAAAATAATAAATAAAACCCGGATGAATGGCATTTGCATAATTGCATGCAAAGAGTAAAACCGGCAAAGTTTGTCTATAAAGTTTGTCTATTTTGAATCAACTTGATGATTCAGTCGAAATACAGCCGCACCGGCATCGATAATCTGCAACAAACACATGGTAGCGAAGAATCGATTGTTGCCTGGCAAGCGTGGTATAAAATTTATATGGCCTGACACATTGAAATCTTTATAAAATGAAATATGTTGCAAAGTTCCCTTTATCCATTTGCCGTACGTCTGATCGGATTTTCTCCTGAGGAGACAGCCGTTATCGAGGCGGATTTTGATAAACGGAATCGGCGGGGCGGTTATGGTTACTTTCGTCTGCCTGAAGATAACCTTCAGGATCCTGACCTGTTTCTCGCCAATGCGGACGAATCCAAGGCGCTGGTAGCTTTATCTTATCTGGGGCCAAGCGAAGTTCGTCCGGCCTTGCTGGTCGGTACGCCTGATATTGCATCGCCGTATCCCTATGTGCCGAGACCGATCCAGCGGCCTGACCTGTTGAATGCATTGGACCTGCTGATCGAGAAGAGGGCCGATGCGTTATCCAGACTGGAGGCATCCGACGTGGTCACGGTGCCGGAGCGCCGCCGCCGGGACCGTCTGGATCGCGATTCGTCCGATCGGACCGATTACCTGCGCATGCGGCGTCCGCCGCTCGACGGCGGCGTGCTGATTGTCGACAGAAATACTGTTTTCAGCGACTATGTCGCCGGATTGCTGGCAAGACGCAACGTATCGGTGGACTGGGCAGACAATGAGTTTGAAGCGATCGATGCATGCAGGCAGCAAAAAATCTCGGTCGTGATGATCAATACCGCGACGCCGAAAGTGGACTCCTATCGTTTATGCGAAACCATCAAGACACAGATCGCTGAAAGAGCAACCGTTATTTTCCTGGTCGGTCAATCGTTCATTTACGATCAGGCAAGGGCGCGCGGCGCAGGGTGCGACGGATTCCTGAACAAGCCGCTCAACAATAATCACCTGATTTCCGTGCTCAAGAAATTTTTGCCGCAGTTGAATTGACTTATTTGCTCAACAATCGCATTGCGCGTTCGAGTCCTTCAATCGTCAGCGGGAACATCCGGTTGTTCATCAACTGACGGATCACCGCAATCGATTGCCGGTATTGCCATAGGCCCTCAGGCTCCGGATTAAGCCAGACGAATTTCGCAAACGTACTGGTGAAGCGCTGCAGCCATGCGGTCCCGGCTTCTTCATTGTTGTACTCGACCGAACCGCCCGGCTGCAATATTTCATACGGACTCATGGTGGCATCGCCGACAAAAATCAGCTTGGTGTCCGGCGTGTATTTGCGCAGGACGTCCCAGGTTGGAAAACGTTCGGCATGACGGCGCCGGTTATTTTTCCACAGGAAATCGTAGACACAGTTATGAAAATAATAGAACTCCATGTTCTTGAATTCCGTTTTTGACGCGGAGAACAGTTCTTCGGTACGCGCAATGTGGTCGTCCATCGTGCCGCCGACATCCAGCAGCATCAGTACCTTGATATTGTTTTTGCGTTCCGGCTGCATCTTGATATCGAGATAACCGGCATTGTTGGCAGTGGCGCGGATGGTGTCGTCGAGCGCCAGTTCCTCTTCCGCGCCTTCGCGTGCGAACTTGCGCAGACGGCGCAGTGCAACTTTGATGTTGCGGGTGCCGAGTTCGCGTTCGGAATCGTAATCGCGATAGGCGCGCGCATCCCATACCTTGACTGCGGTGCGGTTGCCGCCTTCGCCGCCGATGCGGATGCCTTCCGGATTCTGTCCGCCGTTGCCGAACGGCGAGGTGCCGCCGGTGCCGATCCATTTGCCGCCGCCTTCGTGCCGTTCTTTCTGTTCGGCCAACAGTTCCTTGAGACGGTCCATCAGCTTGTCGTAGCCGAATTTTTCGAGCTGCGCCTTTTGTTCCGGCGTCAGTTCACGCTGCATCCGCTTCATCAGCCAGTCGAGCGGAATCTCGGGGGTTTTTTCAAAGATCGCATCGATACCCTTGAAATACAGGCCGAATGCCTTGTCGAACTTGTCGTAATGCGCCTCGTCCTTGACCAGCGTGATGCGCGCCAGGTAGTAGAAATCGTCGAGCGACGCACTGATCACGTTCTTTTCCATCGCTTCCAGCAGGATGAGGAATTCCTTGATCGACACCGGAATCCGGGCGTCTTTCAGCGTGAAGAAAAAATCGATCAGCATGGCGCTGCCTCAGCGTTCGAGTTTGTATTGCAGATGCCGCCTGACTGTCGGCCACTCCGATTCGATGATCGAAAATACGACCGTATCGCGATACGAACCATCCGGCATCCGTTGATGGTTGCGCAGAATGCCGTCCTGCTTGGCGCCCAATCGCGCAATTGCGGCGCGCGACTGATGATTCATCCAGTGGGTGCGGAATTCGACCGCGATGCACTTGAGCGTCTCGAATGCATGCGTCAGCAGCATCAGCTTGGCTTCGGTGTTGATGCCGGTTCGCTGAATCCGGGCCGCATGCCAGGTATGGCCGATTTCCAGCCGGCGGTGGATCGGATCGACATTGAAGTAGCGCGTGCAGCCGACCACGCCGCCGTCGCGGTTGTCGCGGATCACAAACGGCATCGCATCCTGGTTCGCGCGCATGCCGAGCGCCGCTTCAATGTAGGCGCGGGTCTGGTCCGGCGCCGGCACCGAGGTGTACCAGAGCTTCCATAACTCGCCGTCGGATGCCGCTGCGACCAGCGCGTCATGATGCTCCGGGGTCAGCGGTTCGAGCGTGGCGTGGCGGCCTTTGAGTGTGACCGGTTCGATGAAAGCCATGGCGGTTGCTCAGCGGTTCGCGCGCGACATGAACACGAGGCGTTCGAACAGATGCACGTCCTGCTCGTTCTTCAGCAGCGCGCCATGCAATGGCGGCACCACGCTTTTCGCATCCTTGCTGCGCAGCGTTTCCGGCGGAATATCTTCGGCCAGCAGCAGCTTCAGCCAATCGAGCAATTCCGAGGTCGAAGGTTTTTTCTTCAGGCCGGCGACATCGCGCACTTCATAAAAAGTTTGAAGCGCTTGCGCCAGCAAATCTTTTTTCAACTGCGGAAAGTGCACGTCGACAATCTGCTGCATCGTGTCCTTGTCCGGGAATTTGATATAGTGAAAGAAGCAGCGCCGCAAAAATGCATCCGGCAATTCCTTTTCATTATTGGAGGTAATGATGACCAGCGGCCTATGTTTGGCGATTACCATTTCGCGCGTTTCGTAAACGAAAAATTCCATCCTGTCGAGTTCGCGCAGCAGGTCGTTCGGAAATTCTATATCCGCCTTGTCGATCTCGTCGATCAGCAGCACGACTTGCCGGTCGGCGGTAAACGCTTGCCACAAAACACCCTTGACGATGTAGTTGTGAATGTCCTTGACTCGCTCGTCGCCCAGTTGCGAGTCGCGCAGACGCGACACGGCATCATATTCATACAATCCCTGCTGTGCCTTGGTCGTCGATTTGATGTGCCATTGCAGCAGCGGCATGCCGAGCGCCGCTGCCACTTCTTCGGCCAGCATGGTCTTGCCGGTACCGGGCTCGCCCTTGATCAGCAGCGGACGCTGCAAGGTCAATGCGGCATTGACCGCCAGTTTTAAATCGTCGGTGGCAACGTAACTCTGGGAACCTTTGAAGCGTGTGTCTGGTCGCATGGTGTCATGTCATCAGGAGGAAAATAAATTCCAGTATAAGCGAGAAAGAGTTTACGGGCAGGCAGCGGCTATCTCCGCCGGAATCGCTTCACAGGCGCATAAAAAACACATGGAACGCAATAAATCAAAACTTTTCTTTTTCGGAAATCTTAAATCTCGATGAAAATATTCTTTCTCAGAATCTGGGCCGTTTGCCGCAGATTCCGCCGTCGCGCGCGTCAACATGAGCATCATCTGCAATATGCATCCCAAGTCGAAGCATTGATGCGGCATGCCAATCCGTTTGCATCCTGGGACGACCGGGCCAACTGGATGATGGATGTTGCCGAATGGGTGCGACGCGAACCCAGAGTGTCTTTGATGGAAGGCAGCGAATGGCGCGGCGTCAAGCATCAGCGCACACGCTTTCTGCTCGACTGGCTCGATAGCCATCGCGATATGCGGCGGGTGGTGCAGGCCACTTTGCAAAAAACCTTGCGCGAAGCAGTCGGGCCGGAACTGTTTTCAGCCACCGGGTTGCCGCGCGAACCGGCTTTTTTCGGCGAGCTGTGCGAACGGATTATCAAATTGGTGCTGCCCAAGCCGCCGGCGCAGATGGACCTGTCCGCATTATTCACGGCGATGTTCCCCGAACCGGCCGATGCGGACTGGCTGCTCGGGCTGGACCACAAGACACTGTCGCGGTTCTGGAAGCTGGCGGCCGATGATACGATTGCTCATGGCTATCGGCAGCAGATCGACGAGGCGTTGATCTATCTTGTGACGATGATCGTATCGGTTGGCATCAGTCCGGCTTTCCGGCAGCGGCTGCAATCCAGTCTGCCGTTGCAGGCGACGCCTTTCATGGCGTTGCGGCGCGAGCTGGAAAAGTATCTGATGACGGCGAACGCTCAAGATGACACCGCATTGCGCAGCGTGCGCATGCTGCTCGCCGTATGCCAGGCTCAGACGGACCGCATCTACGCGCATCTGGACAAGTACGGCGTCTCGGTGGGCCTGGTCTATCACATCGAGCGCATGCGGTCGCAACTGACCAGGATGGCGCGCTTGATGGATTTGCGCGCTGCGGTTCCGCATACCGCGCAGAGAGCCGGACAAGTGCAGGCATTGCTGGTGGATTTGATCACCGCACATCATCATCGATCGTCGGTGCGCGCACTGGCCGGCCGCAGCTTTTCGCTGCTGGCGCGCAAAATGGTCGAACGCAATGCGGATCATGGCGAAAAATATATTGCACGCGACCGTGCCGAATACCGGGCGATACTGAAAGCCGCCTGCGGCGGCGGCGTGATCACGACGCTCACGGTGCTGGTAAAGCTGGCCATGTCGGGCGCCGGCCTTGCGCGGTTCTTTGAAGGCTTGTTCGCGTCATTGAATTATGCGGCAAGCTTCCTGACCATTTCCGCGATCGGCGGCGTGCTGGCGACCAAACAGCCTGCGGTGACCGCGCCTGCGCTGGCCTCCAAAATGGGGGCGCTCGATACCGTCGACGGATTGCGTTCGCTGCTGTCGGAAATAGCATGGTTGCTGCGCTCCCAGGCGGCAGCGGTGTTAGGCAACCTGACCGCAGTGATTCCAACCATGCTGGTGGTTTCGCTGGCGGTCATGATGCTGTCCGGCGCACCGCTGATGCATGCCGACAAGGCGCATGCCAGCCTGCGCGATCTGTCGGTTATCGGTGGGACGCCGTTGTTCGCGGCTTTCACCGGCGTCTTGCTGTGGGTTGCCAGTTTGATCGCGGGTTTTGCCGATAACTGGTTTGCGTTGCGCCGGCTGCGTGAAGCATTGGCGCATCATCGGCGCATGGTGCATGCGCTGGGCAGGGTGCGCGCCGAGCGCTGGGCTGAGTGGCTGGAACGGCATTTTGCCGATATCACCGGGAATGTTTCGCTCGCTGTTCTGCTGGGAATGACGCCGGTGGTAGCGCAATTCTTCGGCTTGCCGCTGGATGTGCGCCATGTAACGCTGGCGACCGGCACATTGACGGCCGCGGCGAGCAGTCTGGGCTGGAACGTATTTTCTTCGCCGGAATTCTGGTTGGCGCTGGCCGGCATCGCGGCAATCGGGCTGTTGAATGTCGGCGTCGCATTCGGTTGCGCGCTGACGCTCGCGCTGCAGGCGCGCGAGGTGCCTGCACGCGTCAGGCGCGTGGTGCTTCGTGCGGTATTGCGGCGCTTTACCGCATCGCCTCGCTCTTTCCTGTTCCCGGAAAAGTACGAAGCTGCAGTCGAGGCAACGCCGCCAGCCGTACCGCCATTGCCGGTTGAAGAAATAAAGCAGTCAAAATGGAAAGGTTAATGTAGCAGGGCAGGCAGATGCAGCCGATGGCCGTTGATATCCATCGGTCATCATTTGAAATGGACTGCCTGCGCGTCTTGAGGTAAAATTAAGCGTTTTGGTGCAACGGAGCAACATTTAACATCAATCGATGTGCAATGCCAACCGCATTAGCCGCGCCCAGCCAGTTTCGCGTTAATTACCCAGCTATCATGAAAAAAATATTTGCACTTCTCGCGCTTGCGGGCATTGCCAACGTCGCCGCAGCTGCGGACGTTGTCGGCAACGCCAACGCGGCTGAAAACAAGGTTGCGATGTGTATCGGATGCCATGGCATTCCAGGCTACAAAACCGCATTCCCCGAGGTTTACCAGGTGCCCATGATCGGCGGCCAATCGGCGAAATACATTGAAAACGCTTTGAAAGCCTATCAAAAAGGCGACCGCACGCATCCCAGCATGCGCGGTATTGCGGCAAGCTTGTCGGATCAGGATATAGCCGATGTTGCCGCCTATTACTCGCAGCAGAAATAACGGGAGCCTCTCATGAAAAAAATTCTGGCATCGGCAGTGATATTGTTTTCCGTCGTCATCTCATTCAACGCGTCGGCGGCCGGCAATGTTTCCGCCGGCAAGGCCGCCACTGAAAAATACAATTGCGCTTCCTGCCACGGCAAGGATTTCAATAGCCCGATCGACCCGAGCTATCCCAAGCTTGCGGGACAGCATGCGGATTATCTGGAGCACGCGCTGATCGCTTATCAACGCGGCAGCGATGGCGCCAACGGCCGCGGCAACGCGATCATGGGTGCGCAGGCCAAGCCGCTGTCGCATCAGGATATCCACAACATCGCTGCCTATCTGCACAGCTTGCCGGGCTCCCTGGTGCTGCGCAAATAACAGTCGAGCCTGTTCAAATGAAAAGCCACGGTTTGCCGTGGCTTTTCATTTCCGGAACGCCGACTTGTCTTATCAGCGTCGTCTCACGCATTCGATATAGGTCGCGGCATCGGGCGGCAAGCCGCTGCGCTGCGAATTCCAGATCATTTCGCCCAGACATTCCATGATCTGATGATGCGCATCGTGTTCTGAACCGAGCCGCTGCGCGAGCGCGCTGAATGCCGCGCGAATTCCCGGCGGCTGATCGATCGAGATTTGCTCCGCTATCGACAGATGCATCGACAAGTGAAGAAAAGGATTGCTCTGTCCGTGCTCGACTGAATAATCGGCCGCCAATGCCGCGTCGGCATCTGCAAGCGTATCCGCATATTCGGGGTGCTGCACGACCCAGTCGCGTGCGATGGCTTCGAGCGGCGTCAGTATTTCATTGGCGCGGTGCTTGCGATAGGCCTCGCAAAAAAAACGCCGCACGTCGGGCTGGGAAGGAGTAAACATCGGTTCAATGAAATTTGGATGAATAGGGCTTTCTGTTCCAGGTGCTCATTGTACGTCGCTTCATCACGCAAACAATCGACGGCCGATTCGTTTAAGATAGTCATCCAATGCCTGGCATCGAAGCGGCTGCGACGAAGCGCTTTATCCGGGTATCGAAAGTGGAGGCAGCATGTTGAACGACACCGCACTCGCAACCCTGTTTCACAATGCCCGTACCCATAACGTCTGGCTCGACAAACCCGTTTCAAATGAACAATTGCATCATATCTATGATCTGATGAAATGGGGGCCGACCTCGGCCAATTCCTCTCCGGCGCGCATTGTGTTCGCAAAATCGCCGGAAGCCAGACAGAAACTGGCTGCGTGCATGGCGCCGGGCAATGCCGACAAGACCAGGGCGGCGCCCGTGACGGCGATCATCGGAATGGACATGGCATTTCATGAGAAGTTGCCGCAACTTTTCCCGCATACGGATGCAAAATCCTGGTTTGCCGGTAATCAGAAGCTGATCGATGCAACGGCTTTTCGCAACTCGTCGTTGCAAGGCGGCTACTTCATCATGGCCGCGCGGGCGGTCGGGCTCGATTGCGGGCCGATGTCCGGTTTTGACGAGGCAAAAGTCAATGCGGCATTCTTCGCCGGTACATCGGTCAAGGCAAATTTCATCTGCAGCATCGGTTATGGCGATCCCGGCAAGCTGTTTCCGCGTTCGCCGCGGTTGTCGTTTGACGAGGCATGCACGATTCTCTGAGCGAAGCTTTGCAAACGGCCGCGGGAAATCAATGATGCATTGCCGAAGTTCGCCGTGGCATCGACTCCGGTTGCCGTCGATAAAAGCAATAACCCGGTCAGGTGATCAGGCGCGCGATCAGGAACGCAACGCCGGCTGCCAGCCCGCCGATCGACAGCGTCTGCATTGCCGATTTGACTGCATCGGTGCCGGTGAAGCGGCCTTTGAAATAGCCGAATACGAATAATGCGGCCAGGGTGACGACCGTCGAAATCATCAGCGCGGTCTGCGGTGTCCTGACCAGCATATACGGCAGCAACGGGATGAATCCGCCCACCATATACGACAGTGCAATCGTTGCTGCGCTTTTTTTCGCGGCGGACGGATTCGGCTCTTCCAGCCCCAGTTCGAAGCGCATCATGAAGTCGCGCCATGCTTTCGGATTACGCTCCAGTCCGACCAGCATCGGTGCGCATTCTTCCTGCGTGACGCCATATTGCGCCATGATTTCAATCACTTCGCTGCGCTCGCGGTGGGGCAGGTTGATGATCTCCTGTTCCTCGCGTGCGCGCTCCGCATAATAATGCTGGCGCTGGGTGCGCGCCGCCAGATAACCGCCCAATCCCATCGCGATAGAGCCTGCGGCGATCTCGGCGATGCCTGCGGTGATGACGATATCAATCGAGACGGAGGCGCCGGTGATGCCGGCTGCCAGTGCAAACGGAACGGTCAGGCCATCGGCCATGCCGAGCACGATATCCTTGATGGTATCGCTGGCTTCAAAATGATGTTCGGTATGCACGTGATGCATCACACTCCTTTGGCGGGTTTAGGCGTTTTCGGTTTGTATTCGCACAGGTCGGCAATCATGCAATTCCAGCATTGGGGCGTGCGGGCGATGCACGTATAGCGTCCGTGCAGGATCAGCCAGTGATGCGCATCCATCCTGAATTCTTCAGGGACCAGCTTCATCAGTTTGCGTTCGACTTCATCGACATTTTTACCCGGTGCGATACCGGTGCGGTTGGATACGCGAAAGATATGGGTATCGACCGCGATAGCGGCCTGGCCGAATGCGGTATTGAGGATCACATTCGCTGTCTTGCGGCCGACGCCGGGCAGCGCCTGCAATTCTTCACGCGAGCGCGGCACGTCGCCGTTATGCAGGCTCAACAGGATGCGGCAGGTTTCAATCACGTTCCTGGCTTTGGTGCGGTACAGGCCGATACTCTGAATATACGGAATCAAGCCGTCGACGCCCAGCGCGTATATCTGCGCCGGCGTATTGGCGATCGGGAACAGCTTGCGCATGGCCTTGTTGACCGACACATCGGTTGCCTGCGCCGACAGGATGACAGCAATCAACAGCTCGAACGGCGTTGTGTATTCGAGTTCCGTGGTCGGATGCGGATTGGCCGCACGAAAGCGCGTGAAAATTTCACGCCGTTTTTCCGTATTCATCGGTTGCCTTGCTGCTCGGTTTGTTTTTTCTGCACGGGATTTTTTTCTTCGGTCCGCCGTTCCGGCACGGGATCAATGCTTTTGCTCTCTGCAGATATCGACCCTGGTGCAGCCATCTGTTCCTTTTTGAGCCGTGCTCGCTCGATCGCCGCCTGGATGATAGCTTTTTTTCGTTGCTGTGCGGCTTTTTCTTCGGGCGACAATGCCGATTCCGCTTCGACCTCTTTCAGTTTTGCCGCAGCCTTGGCTGCGAGCCGTGCATCGTTTTCTTCTTTGTCGCGCTGCTGCCGCAGTATATGGAAATCGTGGCGCATGCGGGCCGCATCCGCCTGTTGTTGAGACCATGCATTCCATCCCGTCTTGCCGGGTGTGACATCGACCATGGCAATGCAATCGACCGGGCAGGGCGCGACACACAGGTCGCAACCGGTGCACAGCTCCGGCAATACGGTATGCATCTGCCTGGCCGCGCCTGCGATTGCATCGACAGGACAGGCCTGGATGCAAAGCGTGCAGCCTATGCACAGCGACTCATCGATCACGGCTACCGGCCGCACACGTTCGATGCCATTGACGGAGTTGATCGGTATGACCGGTTTGCCCAGCAGTTCCGCGAGTCTGGCAACGCCTTGCACGCCGCCGGGCGGACACTGATTGATATCGGCATCCCCGTTCGCAATTGCTTCCGCATACGGGCGGCATGCCGGATAACCGCATTTGCCGCATTGAGTTTGCGGCAATAGATCTTCGATACGATCGGCAAGCGACTTCTGCATCGAGGAAAGCATGGATGGATTTTGCATCATGAGCATCATTATCCGAGTATTCGTACCCGTCTTCAAATGAAAAAGCCGTTCACCCCATGAGGAGAACGGCTTTTATCGATGCGGCACGATCAACAAGACTCGATCGTGTAATGAATGAAATGGCGAAGCGGCAAAAATCAGGAATTCGACTTGATGAATTCGCCTATCTTCGGACAAATGATCTCGCGCCAGCGACGGCCGGCGAAAATACCGTAATGGCCGCATTTCAGCGCGGTGAAATGCTGCTTTTTCGATTTCGGGATATGCGAGCACAAATCGTGTGCCGCCTGCGTCTGGCCGGAACCGGAAATGTCGTCGAGCTCGCCTTCGATCGTTAACAACGCTACTGTCTTGATGTCTTGCGGGCGTACCAGCTTGCCTTCGACTTCCCATGTTCCCAACGGCAGCCGGCATTCCTGGAATACCGTTTTGATTGTTTCGAGATAATACTCTGCGGGCATGTCGAGCACCGCATTGTATTCATCGTAGAACTTGCGATGTTCTTCGGCCGATTCATTATCGCCTTCACGCAGATGCATGTAAAAATCCCAATGGCTTTGCGCATGGCGGCGCGGATTCATCGCGACGAAGCCGGCATGCTGCAGGAAGCCCGGATATACCTTGCGGCCATAGCCGGGATAGTTCGGCGGCACACTGTAGATCACGGTATTTTCGAACCAGGAATAAGGCTTTTTGTTGGCCAGGTCGTTGACCTCGGTCGGCGACTTGCGCGGATCGATCGGGCCACCCATCATGATCATCGTTTTCGGCAGTTTCGGATCGTTGGCGGTTGCCATCAGCGAAATCGCCGCCAATACCGGCACGGTCGGCTGGCAGACTGAGATCACATGCAGGTCGGGACCCAGTTTGCGGATGAAATCCTGCACATAGTAAATGTAATCATGCAGATGGAACGGGCCTTCGCTCGCCGGCACCATGCGCGCGTCAGTCCAGTCGGTGAGATAGACGTCGTGATCGGGCAGCAGGCTGCGCACGGTATCCCGCAGCAGCGTTGAATGATGTCCCGACAGCGGCGCCACCAGCAGTACGGTCGGCTGCTGTTTCAGCGCGGCGACTTCTTTTGCGCCCGCATCCTTTTTAAAATGCAGCAATCTGCAAAAGGATTTTTTCTCGACGACTTCCTCGAAAACAGAGACATTGGTTTTGCCGTCGATCAGAGTGGAAGTGATGTCGAATTGCGGCTTTTCATAATCCTTGCCAAGCCGGTACATCAACTCGTAACCCGCTGCTATGCGCTGCGCAAACGGTGTATGCGCCAGTGGCGAAATCGGGTTGGAAAACAGTTTGGCTGAAGCCTCCGCCCACTGAATCAGAGGGCTGAGAAGAGCGCGATTCATTTCATGAAATTGATACAACATTTTTGCCCTTTGAGGTGATACCACACGATTCTGCAGAGAAACGTGCGTTGCTGCAATGCATCATATACAAGATTTTGAAATTTTTTTGTCGAAATCTGTAATTTTTGGAAATCGGTCTTTATTCCAATGTAAATACGACGAATGTGCAAAGCAAAAATGTTGATTAAATCAAGTACTTGAACAATAGCAACATAGCACAAAATAAATTCTGAGGCTTCGGCCTTATCGCCGTATTCCATCTTTCCACAGTGTTCTATATTGTGCCGCTGCATTTAAAAACAATTCGATTATCGAGCTTGATACCAATTGCATAGTCTAATAACGGTTCGGTCTGTTATGCGGTAGACAGCAATACGATGCCATAGCTGCTGAATAGCCCTCCTTCGATCCGGATTTTCGGATTAACCAAGCGTTATGCGCCAGCCGACATTTCTGCTCGTATGCGTGTCGGCAAAATGACCCAATGCATCATGATGACCTGAAGTTTTAATCCAGACTAAATGCTGTCGAGTAACAAGTTCACCATTGTTATTCGCAATAAGTATGCCTATATATTTGTATTTAAATAAGTTCCCGGATATTCACAATATGGGAATTTTAAAAATTTTGATCAGCCGGATTGATTCCAGCCAATTATGAGGCGATCAAAAAAACGCCCTTTGCGTTGAAGGCGAAGGGCGTTTTATCGTAACGGCAGGACAGTGGTTTTTTAATCGAAAACCGGGCTTTCGACACCGAGGATCTTGTGCAGTTTCGGCGATGTCGTTGTGTACTGCATGTGGATTTTCTTGTCGGGGAAGATATAGGGTGCAGCGCCGAACGCAGCCAGCGCCGCTTCATGAAACCCGGACAAGATAAGTTTTTTCTTGCCGGGATAGGTATTGATGTCGCCTACGGCAAAGATGCCGGGTACGTTGGTTTCAAATTTTTCCGTACCTACTTTCAATTGCTTGCGCTCGATATCGAGACCCCATTCAGCGATCGGTCCGAGCTTCGGCGACAAGCCGAAAAACACCAGCAGATGATCAAGCGGCAGGCGGCGCGTGACGCCGTCCGAACCGGTAACCTTGATTTCGGATAATTTTTCACCCGCGGTTTCGAAGCCGGTCACCTGGCCGACCAGGAATTGCATTTCATAGTTATCGCACAATTCTTTCATCTTCGCCACGGACGCCGGCGCTGCGCGAAACTCCTCGCGGCGATGCAATAGAACCACCGACTCCGCTTTGCCCACGAAGTTGAGCGCCCAGTCGAGCGCCGAATCGCCGCCGCCGCATATAACCAGATTCTTGCCCTGAAAACGCAGCGGATCTTTGACACGGTAAAACAGCTGGGCGCCTTCGAACTGCTCGATTCCATCCACTTTGATCGTGCGCGGCTGGAACGAACCGACGCCGGCTGCGATAAAAATGGTCTTGGTGATGAAACGGGTGCCGGCGGAAGTCTCGAGATTAAAGCGGCCATCGTCGCGGCGTTCGACTGCCGTGACTTCCTGGTTCAAATGAAAAGTCGGATCGAACGGCTCGATTTGTTTCAAAAGATTATCGGTCAGTTCCTGACCGGTGCACACCGGCACGGCCGGAATGTCATAGATCGGCTTGTCGGGATACAGTTCAACGCATTGGCCACCGACGCTGGGCAGCGAATCGATGACATGTGCTTTAATCTCAAGCAAGCCCAGTTCAAAAACCTGGAATAAGCCAACCGGCCCCGCACCGACGATGACGGCATCCGTTTCAATTGGCCCTCTGCCGGAGGCGGCGACTGCTGTACCGGGGGTTAATGGTGATATATCGGCGCTGGTGTTCATACGACTGTCTAGTTCCTGTTTCATTTCAAATTATCCGAAAGGCAGAGAATCCGTCACGTTGATGTGCGGTTTCCAGAGCTTTGCAGTTTTGCCGGTCGTGTACGGCAGTAACTTGCCTGGCCTATTGTTTAACGCTCGAGAAACTGCGTCTTTTCCTGTACGTCTTTCCATTGATCCGCATCCGGCAAGGGACTCTTGGTCTTCGTGATCGAAGGCCAGCTGCGAGACAATTCGACGTTCAGCTTGATGAATTGCTGCTGATCGGCCGGCACATCCTCTTCTGCATAGATTGCATTGACCGGGCACTCGGCCACGCATACAGCGCAATCGATGCATTCATCCGGATCGATCGAAAGGAAATTCGGGCCTTCGCGAAAGCAATCTACCGGGCATACATCCACGCAGTCGGTATAACGGCAGCGGATGCAGGATTCGGTCACAACGTGGGTCATAACAGTCCTATATATAAATTTCTAAAACTTGTGTGGAAACCGGACGGGATTTAATGGCAATATAAACCCGTACAATGCCGGATTACCAGTTGCAAAGCCTTGTATTTTAAGGCAAATCGGATATTCCGACAAACCAACTTTAGATGGATTATGCATAAGCAAATACATGGTTTGGCCTGGCGCCTTGATAAATCGGCCGCAAAAGCGATTTTCCGTTCTCATTTTCAAATGATAAACATGACGGGCAGATTGATCATGTCCATTGCAATGACACTGGGATTAACCGCCGCAGCGATGGCGCAAGGCATCAAAACGATCAAGATCGGTGAAGTCAACAGTTATACTGCCGCACCCGAATTCACCGAGCCGTATCGCAAGGGCTGGCAACTCGCCGTCGAAGAAATCAATGCCGGCGGCGGTGTCGACGGACGTATCATCACTGTCGTTTCGCGTGACGATGCCGGCCGGCAGGATATTGCGGTACGCGAAGCGCAAGCGCTTGTATCCCGGGAAAAAGTCGATGTGCTGGCCGGCTCCTATTTATCGAACATCGGCTTGGCGATTTCCGGTGTGGCAAGCCATAACAGGAAATTATTCATCGCGGCCGCGCCGCTGACCGACGCCATAACCTGGGACAGGGGCAACCGCTACACGTTCCGGCTGCGGCCGTCAACTTACATGCAGGCAGCGATGCTGGTGGAAGAAGCGGCCAGATTGCCGGCCAGGCGTTGGGCAATGCTCGCACCCAATTATGAATATGGACAAAGTGCGGTTGCGAATTTCAAATTACTGTTGAAAGCAAAGCGGCCTGATGTCGAATTCGTCGCTGAACAATGGCCGGCACTCGGCAAGATCAATGCCGCCGGAGCTGTGCAAGTGCTTGCCAAAGCCAGGCCTGACGCGATTTTCAATGCGACCTACGGCGCTGATCTGGTGAAATTCGTGCATGAAAGCAGACGGCTCGGCCTGTTCTCCAAAACCGCTGTGGTATCGATGCAGGGCGGTGAGCCCGAAAGCCTCGCGATGCTGAAAGATGCGACGCCGGCAGGATGGATCGTGACCGGATATCCGGTGGATCAAATCAATACGCCTGCACATGTCAAATTCGTCGCGGACTACCATAAAAAATACAACGAGTATCCGCAGCTTGGTTCGGTCGTCGGCTACAGCATGATCATGGCGATTGCCGAAGGCGTCAGAAAAGCGCAATCGTCGGATTCGGAAAAACTGGTCATCGCGATGCGCGGGCTTGGTTTCAATACACCGATGGGACCGGTCGTTTTCCGTGCGATCGACCAGCAATCCACGCTCGGCGCTTACGTCGGCACGCTGCAGCAAAAGGACGGCAAAGGCATCATGGCAAACTGGCACTATGCGGATGGCCTGAAATATCTGCCGGACGATGCGTTTGTGAAGACGCGTCGGCCTGCATCGGCGATGAAGTGAAGCGCCGCACTGATCGGTGAAAAGTATTGCGTCGGTGAGCGCGACGGCGGGTTATTGCACCCGTGTTCATTGTCTCCACACCTTCCGCCATGCATAACTGCGAATAGCATGGATTTGGCTGCCCGCGTTAGAATGTCGCCACTTTCTTGCATAATTTCAATAATAGGGAGGCAACTCTTGCGCTCGTCAGCCACCATGCGCTTTTTTTTCGCAGCGCTCCTGAGCGAATTTTCTTTTCCCTCTTTTGCGGTTGCAGCTTCCGTTGGCGAAACAACCGGCTTCACCGGTCCGATGATTGCCGGCATTCCGGTCGAATTCATCCTGTTTGCCGCAGTGCTGTTTTTCATTGCATTTGTCCATGTCAATACGATGGCAACGGCAGTGACCGGCGCAGTAGCGATCTCTCTTTACAAACTCTTTTTTTCGCCATTTGCCGAAGGCGCTGGAACCGGCGGCCTGACAGGCCATTTTGCGCATGAATGGGTCATGCTAGGCAATTTGCTGGCTTTATTGCTCGGTTTCGCGCTATTGGCCAGGCATTTCGAAAAAAGCGGGATTCCTGCGGTACTGCCCAAATACATGCCGGACGACTGGAAGGGCGGATTCATGCTGCTGGTGGCTGTATTCGTGATGTCCAGCTTTCTGGATAATATCGCGGCGGCGATGATCGGCGGCGCAGTGGCGCATACCGTATTTCGCGGCAAGGTGCACATCGGCTATCTCGCCTCGATCGTGGCGGCATCGAATGCCGGCGGCGCGGGTAGCGTGGTGGGGGATACGACGACCACGATGATGTGGATTGCGGGCGTGGCGCCGCTCCAGGTTTTTCATGCTTATGCGGCTGCCAGCGTGGCGTTGCTGATTACGGCGATTCCGGCGTCGTTGCAGCAGCATGCCTATTCGCCTATTGCGAAAGACGCAGCGCCCGCTGCCGGCATCGACGGGGTCCGCGTCGGAATTGTCGCCTTCATTCTGATATCGGCGATTTCAACGAATCTTGTGCTGAATTTGAACTTCAAGCCGTTGCTTGAACTCTTTCCATTTCTCGGACTTGCAGTCTGGCTCGCCATTTTGCTGTCCGCACCGTTGCGTCGTCCGGACTGGAATGAATTGCCGGGCGCGTTGCGCGGCTCGATTTTCCTGTTGTCGCTGGTATGGTGCGCATCGATGATGCCCGTTGAAAAACTGCCGGCGGCATCCTGGCAGAATGCGTTGTCGCTTGGGTTTGTCTCGGCAATATTCGACAACATTCCTTTGACTGCATTAGCCTTGAAACAAGGCGGCTTCGATTGGGGCTTTCTGGCTTATGCGGTAGGTTTCGGCGGTTCGATGATCTGGTTCGGTTCCTCTGCGGGAGTGGCGTTATCCAACATGTACCCGGAGGCGAAGTCGGTAACCAGATGGCTGGTGCATGGCTGGCACGTTGCGCTTGCATACGTGGTAGGCTTTTTCGTGATGCTGTTTTTGATGGGTTGGCATCCGGGTTCACAACTGCGCGGTTCGATTCAGCCGGCTGCGGAATCCGATCCGGCAGCGGTCGAGTCCAGGACAACGACGCTGCAAATGGGAGGCGGATCGGGCTTGAAGATGCCGGGCTCGTCTGCCACCGGATTGAAGCTGCATGGATTGAATTAACGGGATGATATGCGACATAAAATATTAATTGCGCGGGCGGTATTTCCGGATGTTATCGAACGTCTTGAGCGCCACTTCGAAGTCGAATCCAATCAGGATGATCGGATTTTTTCCGGCAGCGAACTGATGGAAAAGTTGCGCGACAAGGATGGCTTGTTTTCCACCCTGAGCGAGCGCATCACGGCCGCCGTCATCGCTGCCAGCCCGAAACTGAAAGCCGTATGCAACATGGCAGTCGGCTACAACAATATCGAGCTTGATGCGGCTACCGGGGCCGGCGTGATGGTAACCAATACGCCCGACGTACTGAATGAAACCACCGCCGATTTCGCGTGGGCGCTGCTGATGGCGACCGCGCGCCGCGTGACCGAAGCCGAGCACTGGCTGCGGGCAGGCAAATGGGAAAAATGGCGCTACGACGGTTTCCTCGGTGCGGACCTGCATGGATCAACGCTCGGCATCATTGGCATGGGACGAATCGGACAGGCGATTGCACGCCGCTCTACGGGTTTCAACATGCGGGTGATTTACCATAACCGTTCGCGGCTGGCCGCGGATCTGGAAACGCATGCGAATCAGGCGCAGTACGTCAGCCGGGAAGAACTGCTGCGCACCGCTGACCATGTAATGCTGGCGCTGCCTTATTCTCCCCAAATGCATCACACCATCGGTGCCGCGGAACTGGCCTTGATGAAGCCGACTGCGACGCTGGTCAATATCGCGCGCGGCGGCATCGTCGACGATGCCGCGCTGATTGCGGCATTGCGCGACCATCGGATTGCATCGGCCGGACTGGATGTATTCGAAAACGAGCCGGCGTTCAATGCCGGTTTCCTGACGCTGTCGAACGTGGTGTTGACGCCGCATATCGCCAGCGCTTCCGAGGCGACGCGCCGTGCAATGGCCGATTGCGCCGCCGATAATTTGATCGCCGCACTGAGCGGCGCACAGCCGCCGAATCTGCTGAACCCCGAAGCCGGCCGGAAGGAATAAGGCCATGGCCGATATCAGTATTACGCAAGTTCATGAATTAACGCCGAATAAAGCCAAGGCCGCTGCACAAAAAATGGCCGATCGGATGGCGGAAGAATACGACATGAGTTCCGAGTGGGAAGGCGATGTATTGACCTTCAGGCGCAGCGGCGTGGCCGGCACCTTGGCGCTGCAAGACAGTCAGGCCCGGCTCGACATTACGCTCGGATTTCCGCTCAAGGCTTTTGCACCGGGGATCGAAGAGAAAATCAGCAGGAACATGGAAAAAGTATTTTGCGACAAAGCATGATCGGAATGCGAGGAGACCGGCTGTGCCGTGCCGTAATGGCAAAAAAGCCCGCGCAAAAAGACGCGGGCTTTTTCATGCAGGTGCCGTTATCGGGCACGGACGCAATCATCCGATGATCATGCTTTCAGTTGGTCGATCAGATCGATATATTGTTGCATTGCATCTTCTTTCGGTGTCCCTTTGAGCGCATCCCAGGCATCCCGCTTGGCACGGCCGACCATGTCGGTAAAATCCGGACGCTCGCCTGCCGCATCGCCGATGCTTGCCTGCTTGAACAGTGCATACATCTTGAGCAACGTCATGTTGTCCGGACGCTCAGGCAAATTTTTTGAATCGGCCAAGGCTTGATCGAATTGGACTTCCAGGGTCATGTTCCTCTCCGGATAGAATTTGAAAAACCGCCGCTGCTGCGTAACTGTTCATCAACGCAGCAGCGCAAATACCTTGAAGAAATTTATCCGCTCAAAACGGATTCATCAAACGCCCAGTAATTCCACCTCGAAAATCAGCGTGGCATTCGGCGGGATCACGCCGCCGGCGCCGCGTGCGCCATAGCCCAGCGCGGACGGGATGATCAGCTTGCGCACGCCACCCACTTTCATTCCCTGCACACCCTGGTCCCAGCCTTTGATGACGTGGCCTGCACCGAGCGGGAATTGAAACGGGTCGTTACGGTCCTTGCTCGAATCGAACTTGCTGCCTGCGCTGCCGTCCGCGTTTTGCAGCCAGCCGGTGTAATGCACGGTGACATGCGCGCCTGCTGTCGCTTCATCGCCGGTGCCCTCTTTGATTTCTTCGTACTGCAGCCCGGAAGCTGTCATGACGGTAGACATGTTTTTTCCTTTGTAGTGTGATTATCAAGAGAGACAGATTGTAGCAGGTAGGGCTCTTCTTTTTTTGATGCCCTATCCGTCTGCACAACCCGGCGACGCTGCCGAAACGCTATCCTGATGTACCATGCCTGACAGTCATCGACGGTATGGAGCAAGCCGCGTTGCCGATGGTTATCCGGCACGTTTGAACTCTTCCGTTGAAGTTGACCGGGATCGAATTTTACAAAGGCACACGATTGATGCGTTCCGTACTTATTGCATTTGGCCGCGCGGTATTGTCGCAACTGCATTTCAGGATGCTGATGCTGACAGTGATGCCGTTTTTCCTGTCGGTAGCGATCTGGGGCTTCGTCTTGTGGCTCGGCCTGCAACCGATGATCGATTGGGTGCAGGCTTATTTTGTCGAGAATGACGGTTTCAGAATTGCGGGGAGCCTGCTCGGCTGGCTCGGACTGGGCGCGTTCAAGACCGTGCTGGTTCCGCTGATCGCAATGTGGGTGCTGCTGCCGCTGATGATCCTGACCGCGCTGATTTTTGTCGGCACGCTGGCCATGCCCGCAATTGTCAAGCATGTGGGGAACCGCGATTACCCTGAACTCGAAAGGCGGCAGGGCGGCTCGCTGTGGGGCAGCTTATGGATATCGGGTTCCTCGTTTGTCGTATTCATCGTGCTGTGGATGATCACGCTGCCGTTGCATGCGATTCCCCCTTTTACTTTCGTTATCCAGCCGGCATTGTGGGGTTGGCTCACATATCGGGTGATGACATATGATGCGCTGGCTGAACATGCAAGCGATCGGGAACGCAAGGAGATCATGCGCATTCATCGCGGGCCTTTGCTGCTGATCGGCGCAATCACCGGCGCCATGGGCGCGGCGCCGACTCTGCTATGGCTCGGCGGAGCGCTGTCGGTGATCTTCTTCCCGTTGCTGGCCGGCGTATCGATCTGGCTCTATGTTCTTGTTTTTGTTTTTACCGGCTTATGGTTCCAGCATTATTGTTTCGAGGCATTGGCAAAATACCGGACCGCGGGTCCCGATGCCGTAGCCGCGCCGGCGGTGCAATTCAAGAATATCAATTGACGGCTAGAATAGAGCCTGATCGGTTTGATTACACAACAGGCGCATATTCATGGCTATCGGACTCATTATCATCGGCGACGAAATCCTGTCGGGCAAACGTACTGACAAGCATTTTCAAAAAGTGATCGAATTGCTGTCGGCAAGAGGCATGCAGCTCGACTGGGCTGAATACATCGGCGACGATCCCGACCGGATTACGGCGACATTAAAACGCACCTTTGCCACTGATGACATCGTATTCTCCTGCGGCGGCATCGGCGCCACGCCGGACGATCATACGCGTCAGTGCGCTGCCGCCGCGCTTGGCGTGCCGCTTGTATTGCATCCCGAAGCAAAGAGAAGAATCGAAGAGCGTGCTGCCGATATCGCGCGCGAGGCGGGGAAAGAACCTGACTTGAATGCGCCGGATAATCTGCATCGGCTGAAGATGGGCGAATTTCCGCAGGGCGCCGCGATCATTCCAAATCCGTATAACAAAATTCCGGGATTTTCAGTCGCACACAAAAGACAGGGCGCGCATTATTTTGTGCCGGGTTTTCCGGTAATGGCCGCACCAATGATGGAATGGGTGCTCGATACCGTCTATCCGCATTTATTCCACAAGCTTGCCTGGCTGGAAAAATCGGTGTTCGTATTCAATTCGATGGAGTCCACCCTGACCCCGCTGATGGAGGCGGTGGAAGCCGAATTCTCCCATGCAAAGGTATTCAGCCTGCCCAGCGTCGGCGATGCCGATACCCGGCGGCATATCGAGCTTGGCGTAAAAGGCGAGCCGTCCCAGGTGGCTGCGGCATTTGAAAGACTGCTTGCCGGACTGGACCGGCTTCAGGTTGAGCATCGGCCTGTCGGTTGAGCGGCTGTTATGCGGACGCGTCAAATTCTTTTGGACCAAGACAACCGCACCGGTTCGGACCAGACCGTCATTGTCATGCCTTTACTTCATCAAGCAAACCTTGCCGGCGGATGAAGTCAATTACCTGCTCGACGCCGTCGCCGCTGCGCAGATTGGTGAAAATAAAAGGCCGTTCGCCGCGCATTTTTTTCGCATCGCGCGCCATGATGTCGAGGTTTGCGCCGACGTAGGGCGCGAGATCGATTTTATTGATGATCAGCAAATCGGAACGCGTAATGCCCGGCCCGCCTTTGCGCGGAATCTTTTCGCCGCCGGCGACATCGATTACATAAAGCGTCAGGTCCGATAATTCGGGGCTGAACGTCGCCGCCAGATTGTCGCCGCCCGATTCGAGCAGAATCAGGTCGAGGTCGGGAAAGTCCGAGCTCATGCGCGCGATCGCCTCCAGATTGATCGATGCATCTTCGCGAATCGCCGTATGCGGACAGCCACCGGTTTCGACACCCATCAGGCGCTCGGCCGGCAGCGCATCGGCGCGCAACAGGATTTCCATGTCTTCCTTGGTGTAGATGTCGTTGGTGATGACAGCCATGTCGTAATGGTCGCGCATCTTCTTGCACAGCATTTCACACAATGCCGTCTTGCCGGAGCCGACCGGGCCGCCGATGCCTACCCGAAGGGGATTCGATTGATTTTTCATGATGGAATAGGAAAGGGTCAAGAACGATAAAGCCGGCTGTACTGGACTTCATGCTGCATCGACATCAGGGATAATCCCGGCGACCAGTTGCATAATTCGTCGTCAGCCAGTTGTTGCGCATGCTGCGACGCGGCCTCCAACTCCGGCCGTAATGATAGTAATAGCCGCTGGCCCGACACTTGCCCAAGCGGTACCGACTTGACGCACACGAGCACCTGGTTTTCAGCCCACGAAAACAGCATGCCCAGCAGCGCCGCCTGATGCGGCACTTCCAATGCCGTCGCTGCGTAAGCCAAAGCGGTCGGCAGCGGCACTTCCGGTTGATCCTGCAATAAATTCAGCAGCGCATCATCCGAAATTTTCAGATCGGCCGCCAGCCTGGCCAATGAATAGCCCATCTGAATCGTTTCCGCGCGAAACTCGGCAGTATCGCGGGCGGCAATGAAGCATTCAGTCCATTGCGCGACTGCCGGCGCATCGCGGGTTGCGAACGCCTGCAGCAAGCGCCACAGGATCGGCGCTTCGAAACGCGCCATTACCTGGTGCAGCGTGTCGACGATCCAGTCGCGGGCCGATGTTTCGTCGTTCACCAGCCCGTTTTCTATTGCCGTTTCAAGTCCCTGCGAATAGCTGTATGCGCCGATCGGCAGTGACGGACTGGCGAGTTGCAGCAGATGAAGGAGAGCGGAGGTGTGCATCGGAGAGCCTACGATTCCTTATCGGAAGGGCGGTGAATTTTCTGGCGCAACGGTATCGGGGCGAGCGGATGATGGTGATCTCCGCTGTGATGATGGCTGCCGCCGTAAGCGCCGGATTCAGGTTCGAACGGTGCCTCTTCTTCCGTTACGCTTGCTCCCAGGCCTTCGAGCATGTCTTTCAATACCGTATCCTTGCGGATGCGCAAAAAGCCGGTCGTGCTATCGCCATCGACTTGCGCCTGCGTATGGCGATTGCCCAGATGAAAAGCGCAGCGAAGCAAATCGCGCGGCGTCTTGCAGTCGACACGGTAGGTAGTTTCTTTCGCGGCGATGATTTTCACTATGCGGCCATCATCGCCTTTGAGCAGATCGCCATTGCGCAGCACCGTGCCGCGCACAGTGAAGACCGCGACATCTTCACCCGATGCAAGCATGGCGCGCAGGCGGCTCTTTTCGCGCAGTTCGAACGGCAGCACGAGCTCGCCGTCGATTTTTTCGGCAGAATCGATTTTAGTGTCAAGTGTCAGCATCGCAATTCAATCCCGGCTAGAACAGGAAATACCGTTGCGCCATCGGCAACACCTTCGCCGGTTCGCACACCAGCAATTCGCCATCCGCACGCACCTCGTAGGTCTCCGAATCGACTTCCATCTTCGGTGTCGCGCTGTTATGGATCATGTCTTTCTTGCGCAGGTGACGCATGTTTTTGACCGGCATTACCGATTTATTCAGCTTCAGCGTGTCGCCGATTCCGGCATCGTATGCAGCTTGCGACACGAAGGTAAACGATGTTTTCAAGCCGCCGCCGTAGGCGCCAAACATCATCCGGTAATGCACAGGCTGCGGCGTCGGAATCGATGCGTTCGGATCGCCCATCTGCGCTGCGGCGATCATGCCGCTTTTCAGAATCATCGATGGCTTGACGCCGAAGAACGCGGGCTTCCACAGCACCAGGTCGGCAATCTTGCCCGCTTCGATCGAGCCGACCAGATGTGAAATGCCGTGCGTGATCGCCGGGTTGATCGTGTATTTTGCGATGTAGCGTTTGGCGCGGAAGTTGTCGTTGCGGCTCGTATCCTGTTTCAGCGATCCGCGTTGCGTCTTCATCTTGTGTGCCGTCTGCCAGGTGCGCATGATGACTTCGCCGACCCGGCCCATCGCCTGCGAGTCGGACGACATCATCGAAATCGCGCCGAGGTCATGCAAAATATCTTCTGCGGCAATCGTTTCGCGCCGGATGCGCGATTCGGCGAATGCAATATCTTCGGCAATCGCCGGATCGAGATGGTGACATACCATCAGCATGTCGAGATGCTCGTCCAGCGTGTTGACGGTGAACGGGCGCGTCGGGTTGGTCGACGAGGGCAACACATTATCCTGGCCGACTGCCGCAATGATGTCCGGCGCATGACCGCCGCCCGCGCCTTCGGTATGGAATGTGTGGATCGTGCGGTCCTTGAACGCCGCCAGCGTATGTTCCAGAAAGCCTGCTTCATTCAATGTGTCGGTATGGATCGCCACTTGTACGTCCATCCTGTCGGCCACTGAAAGGCAATTGTCGATCGCCGCCGGCGTCGTGCCCCAGTCTTCGTGCAGTTTCAAGCCGATCGCGCCGGCTCTTACCTGCTCTTCCAGCGGGGTCGGCAGGCTGACGTTGCCTTTGCCGAGAAATCCGAGATTCATCGGGAAAGCATCCGCCGCCGACAGCATCGAATGCAGGTGCCACGGTCCCGGCGTGCAAGTGGTCGCCGCAGTGCCGACCGCCGGGCCGGTGCCGCCGCCGAGCATTGTGGTGACGCCGGACATCAACGCTTCCTCGATTTGCTGCGGGCAGATGAAATGAATATGGCTGTCGATGCCGCCGGCCGTGACGATCATGCCTTCACCGGCAATGATTTCGGTGGCGCCGCCGATCGCCATCGTCACATTCGGCTGGATGTCGGGATTGCCCGCCTTGCCGATTGCCGCGATTTTTCCGTTCTTCAAACCGATGTCGGCCTTGACGATACCCCAGTGATCGAGAATCACCGCATTGGTAATCACGGTATCCATCACGTCCCGGTGATTGCGCTGCGACTGGCCCATGCCGTCGCGGATCACCTTGCCGCCGCCGAATTTCACTTCTTCGCCATAGGTCGCGTAATCTTTTTCGATTTCAATGAACAGTTCCGTATCGGCCAGACGTATCCGGTCTCCGACAGTGGGGCCGAACATTTCGGCATAGGCTTGACGCGAAATTTTTGTCATTTCAATTTTCCCATCACCTTGGCATTGAATCCATATACCTTGCGGTCGCCCGCAAGCGCGACCAGTTCCACCGTACGCTGCTGGCCCGGTTCAAAGCGGACTGCGGTGCCGGCGGCAATATTCAGCCGCATGCCGTAAGCGGCCTGCCGGTCGAACCGCAATGCCGGATTGGTTTCGAAAAAATGAAAGTGGGAACCGACCTGAATCGGACGGTCGCCGCTGTTGGCTACTTTGATGATGGCAGTAGCACGACCGGCATTCAATTCGATATCGCCGGTTTCGATCAGCATTTCGCCTGGCGTCATGTCGGGCTCCTAGGGGATGGGGTGGTGTACGGTCACGAGCTTGGTTCCATCGGGGAAGGTCGCTTCAACCTGAATATCGGGAATCATTTCAGCGATGCCATCCATCACATCGGCGCGCGCCAGGATTTTGGTGCCGGCTGACATCAGTTCCGCAACCGTCTTGCCATCGCGGGCGCCTTCCATGATCGCGGCGCTGATGAGGGCGACTGCTTCCGGGTAATTGAGCTTCAGGCCGCGTGCCTTGCGGCGCTCGGCCAGCAGCGCAGCGGTGAATATCAGGAGCTTGTCTTTTTCTCTCGGGGTGAGTTCCATTCCGTTATCCTTTGCGAATTCAATTTCAAGTATTCCAGATGCGCGGCACAATCGCGTCATGGCCAAGCAACTTCGGCCGGAGTTGCCGCCAGACTCGCGTCATCAACTGTTTTGCCGTCTCGCTCGAGTCGCCCAGGTAGCGTGCAACGAACAACGATTTCAGTTGCGTGGCGCCGAAGCTGCCGGAACCGTCGACAATGGCGGCATCTTCCCGGACTGCATGAACGAGCGAGCCGGACATTGATTTGCCAACCGCAATCAACGTGGCGCAGACGGTCTTTCCTGCCATCGCAAGCGGGCTTTGCATCGACGGATTATCACCCAGCAAGACGCCTTGTTCGAACCATAGCAATTTGCCGTCGCGCCGGATTGAAGTGCGCTGCGTGATTCGTCCGGTATTGAATACCTCAGCCGAGGCAGTACGGCCGAAGCACAGGATTTCGCAACCGATGTAGGTCGCATCCACGGCAAGCGAAACGGTATTGTCCAGTTTTACATCAGCGGCGTTGAAAAATATTGTTTCCTGCGGAAGCCATTCAAGCGAAGCGCCGGCTGCGACTTCGAGCCTTGCATCCTGTCGTGAAATCCGGCCGTTGGCCTTGTACCATTTGGCCGCGCCGGGTGTGGTAATGAACGCATGCGCGTTTTCGCCGACATGAACGGTAATGGTCAGTTCATCGCCGCCGACCACGCCGCCGGGCGGGTGCACCACGATCGCGTGACAGATTGCGGAGTTTTCCGGATAGAGCGGTTTCTGAACGCGCAACGGACCGAAGTGGCTGCGCTCCATCATCCTGGTCGTGCCGGCATCGTCTGCGAAACCGAGCGACAGCCGTGCCCGGCAGTTTTCCGCGGCGGACGAACCGGCAGCCTGCGGCACAGGATCGACAATGGAATCGGCAGCATCGCTTTTCATGTCGAGACTATACCGCCAAGTGCCGCTTCACGTTCTCGCCGTTCATCTGACCCTGGAATCCGGCCGCGACCACTTCGCCGCGCGACAGCACAATGAATTTATCCGCCAATGCATGCGCGAAGTCGAAATATTGCTCGCACAGCAGGATGGCCATGTCGCCGCGTTCGCGCAATAACCGGATCACGCGTTCGATATCCTTGATGATCGATGGAACTTTTTGCTCATCACGCCGCCTTTGGCATTGATTTCGTCGATCGCCAGCGATGCCATGTCTTTCAACGAAGTTTCAGAAATCGCCATGGCGCTCGACCGCGAGTGGAGAATACCGACCTTGATGGTATCGGCGGCCAGCGCTTGCGGTATCCATGCGGAAGCGGCAAGGATCAAAGCGCCGGCAGCGGTCGCTTTCAAAAGGGTGCGACGTGACATAGTTGCTCCGACGGTTAGAGAGGGCTGTACAGAGTGCGATGACTCGCAGAAGAGTATTAGCAGAATGCATGCCATATGGTTATCATCAAGGTTTTTGCATTAATCGCCCCGCATGTTTGATCGTGGTGCAAATATTGATTTATTTGGTGCTGTATGCCTGAATTTGGGATTTAATGAGGCGTTTCAGCAGACCATAAAATCAGGCGTGCATTCCGGTTCGGTTTTACGACTTGCTATCATCGTGTTTTGATCGATTTTTATCTCATGAATATGTTCGAATTTCTTTTCAAGCGATCTGTCAATCCGGCTTCAGTCGAACTGAAGGAAGGGGTGAAACAGGGACCTGATCAGTGCGCCACGTTGGCGCTCGACAGGCAATCGGCATTGACGCAAGCCGGAGACCTTGGCGGAAATGAAGCGGCCGCCGCCGATTTCATTTTGCAATGCCAATTCGCCGAGGCGCGTTTAAAGGCGGCGCATCACATTCATTCGAAGCCCGGCCTCGAACGCGTGGCGCAGGCAATCCGCAATACCGATCGGCGGGTAGCCAGATTAATGCAGCAGCGGCTGGACGCGATTCTGCAGCAGGAAGCGCGCGAGCAAAAGGCCGGCAAATGCATAAAAGAAGCGCAGCGCCTCGTCGAAGAGCGGCAATTGATGCTTAACCAGGTCGCCGACCTCGATCGGGCATGGCAATCGGTCGGCGATGTTCCGGCATCGGCAAGGGAATTGTTTGACAGCACCCGTTCGCTATTGCGAGAACGGCTGGAAGCGCAAACCGCATTGCAGCGCGCCGTTATCGATGTCCGCGGCAGACTGCAGCATCTGATACAGGTGTCCGACGCATCGCAGCTTGTGCCGCCTGCGCAGATTGCGCAAACGCTTGACAGCCTGGAACAGGAATTGAACCAATATTGCGCAGCGCCGGAAGCGCCGTCGCTGCCAAGGCATTTAATAACCGAATTCGAGGAACAGCATCGCAGCTTCCGGCAAACGCTGGCATCGATGGAAAAGCGTCATGCGGCGATCCTGGCACATGAAGAGGCAATTGCCGGCTGGGAAGCCGCGCCGGTCGACACGCTGGAACAAGACGATTTAAAGCGTGCATGGCGTGCATTGCCGGTATTGCACGAGGCCGATGCGCATTTGTTCAAGCCGCGATTCGACGCACTGATCGACCGAATCGGCACATCGCGCAAACCGAAAGAGACTGCCCTTCAAGGCGCGAGCCGTGATATCCGGCAGCATTTCACCGAAATTCTGGATGGCATGGAGAAAGCGCTGGACAACGGTGCATTGCACATCGCTGCTGAACAAGACAAGATATTGCGCGCAATCGATTTGATGTCAGTTCGACTGTCGCCTGCGCAAAGTGCGCAACTGGCAAAAGCGCGCAACGAATTAAGCCGCTTGCAAAGTTGGGCAAAGTGGGGCGGCAATATCTCGCGCGAAGAATTGCTGAAGGCCGCGGAAGATCTGCCGGATCAGGCTCTTGCAATATCCGAGCTGGCGAAAAAAACAGGCAGTCTGCGCGAACGCTGGAAGTCGCTGGATGCCTCGGCCGGACCGGCCGGCAGGGATCTGTGGCGCCGTTTCGATGCAGCCTGCACCCTGGCATATGCGCCGGTCGCAGTGCATTTCAAACAAATGGGCGATGAGCGCCGGCAAAATCTGGAGAAGGCGAGGTCGATGATTGCCGAAGTCAGGGAATTTGCCGCTGCATCGAATTGCGCGAATGCGGATGCGGCCATAGCGGATTGGAAAGCGATTGCCGGTTATTGCGCACGGATGACTCAGCTATGGAAGCGCCTTGGACCGATCGACCGCAAGGAAAAGAAATCTGCAGATGCCGAATTTGCCGCTGCCTTGCGCGCATTGTCGGAACCGCTGGCTGCGCAACAGCAAGCCGAAATAAGGCGCCGCGAAAAACTGATCAGCGATGCGGCAGGCTTGAATCCCGCCGATCGCGGATCGATCGAGACATTGCGTACCTTGCAGGAACGCTGGCAGGAACAGGCAAAATCGTTGCCGCTCGAACGCAATGACGAGCAGGCGTTGTGGCAGCGTTTTCGCGCTGCATGCGATGCGGTATTCGCCAGCCGCAAGGAAGCGGCGCAGGCGGCGGATGCCGACCGGCAGCAGCACTTGCAGACAAAAGAAAAAATCTGCGCGGAACTGGAAGCGGCCGCCGGCGCATCGGATGACGCCATACTGAAAGTTCTGCGCGACGCCAGAGATGCATGGAATAAAACCGGCCCGGTTCCCCATGCATCCGAACGCCGGATCGATGCACGTTACGAGGCGGCGATAAAAGCATTGCAGACGAGGCTTGAGCAGGCGCGCCGCTCTGCGGCGGCAGCTCGATTCGATGCGTTGCGCGACAGGATGGCGCTGTGCCATCAGGTCGAAAACAAGATTGCAGGCAGCAAGATGATGGATGAAAGCGGCCTGTTGGAATTGCAGGCAGGCTGGCAAACTCTTCCTTCATTATCTGCGGAATTCGAACGTGCGCTGAATGCGCGTTTCGATGCAGCGATTACGGCGCTGAAAACGAGTGACAGCCGGTATGCAGCGCTTCTCGAACAAAACCGCAGCATACTGGCGCATGCGTTATTGCGTCTTGAGATATCAATGGGAATCGATAGTCCGCCTGAACTATCGCGTGAGCGTTTGCAACTGCAGGTCGAGGTGCTGCAGTCATCATTGAAGGCAGGCCGGGAAGCCGTCACGGCAGATGCCGTGTTATTGAAATTATGCGGATTGCCTGCATTGGCCGATGAACGCATCGGCAAGCGGTTTGATGAAATAATCGCCCGCTTCAAAAACGGTGAAGGCTGATCCGTTAAAAAGATATGCCGATGGCGCCAGCGCCAATGAAGTCTGTCCGCCCGGCTGCTTCAGCGAGCAGAGAAAGATTCACGCGGATATTGAATTCCCCATGCAAGCCGGTTCGCAGACGTAAAAAAGCCCCGGTTTATTCCGAGGCTTTTTAATGCGGCTTGGTCTTGGCGGATCAGCAGAGTCCCAACCTTTTGGAAACGGTTATTCGGCCGAACCGTTAACGCATTACTTCCTGGCTGCGCGGCCATTGGCCTTGGCGGCCTGGGTGAACTGCGTTGCTGCGGAATTGATGTTCACTTCCATTGCTTCGACAGCCTGTTTGGTCGTTTTGGAAAACTGCTCATAACCGGCATTCGCATTGCCGAGAGCGGATTTGACAAATGCGATGGCGTTTTCAGAGCCGGCCGGTGCGTTTTTGCCGGCTTCTTCAACCAGCGCGATCACCTTGCGGTTTGCTTCAGCGATTTGCGCTTCAGCTGCCTTGGTGAATTCGGCTTGAGTGCTGGATGCGATGCTGGCCAAATGGCGGCCGTAGGCCAGGGCTTTTTCGGCATTCGGCTGCGCTTGGGCAGTGGACAGCGAGAAAAACTCCTGCGGGTCCTTGGCGGAAAATAATTGCTGAACATTTGCCGCGGATTCTTCCAGCGAAGCCTTGGCGACATTCAGGTTCAAGTCGATTATCCGCTCGACGCCTTCGAATGCCTTATTGGTCAGTGCTGTAAACATTGCGATTTGCGCTTCGATATTGGTTTTTGCCGCTGCTGAAAATTGTTCTTGAAACGAAAACATGACGTTTCTCCTAAAGGAATGGGGTAATTTCTGGAACATATACAACGCTCAACCGCTTTGTGCACTGCAACAGCGCATATTGTAAATGTTGGCTTTTCTGTGTCAAGCCTCTTTTATCGCATTGCATCAAAATTTGTGTTGATCCTTTGCAATTAAAGCACGCGGATTTGCCATGGGTATTCCGAATTGATGCGGTCGCTGCCAAAGCGGACCGCCGAACGTGCGCATATGCCTCATGCTAAACTCGACGCACTTATTTTTATTTCACCGCGCAGCTTGAAAGCCTTCTACAGCGACCATTTCGTGTTGCCGTTACCAGCAGGGCATCGATTCCCGATGCAGAAGTACCGTCTCATTCGCGAAGGTGCGCAGGCTGCCGTTCCCGATATCGAATTCCACGAAGCGCCGCGCACGACCGACGGGGTGCTGGCGTTGGCGCATCACCCGCATTACATTCAATCCGTATCGACGGGGACATTGTCGCCCGCAGAGCAAAGAGCCATCGGCTTTCCATGGACGCCGGAAATGACAGAGCGTTCGCGCCGTTCCGCAGGTGCGACGATAGCCGCTTGCCGGGCAGCCATGGAGCAGGGTGCGGCAGTCAATCTGGCCGGCGGCACGCATCATGCCTATGCCGATCACGGCGAGGGATTTTGCGTATTCAATGATGCGGCAATCGCGGCGCGCTTGATGCAGGCTGAACGCCATGTCAAGCGGGTCGCGATTGTCGACCTCGATGTCCATCAAGGCAATGGCACTGCATCGATCCTGGCCAATGACGATTCCGTATTTACGCTATCGCTGCATGGCGAGCGCAACTATCCGTTCAACAAGGAAACGAGCGATCTCGATGTGGCGCTGCCGGACGGGACCGGCGATGCTGCGTACCTGACCGCTTTGGCCGATGCATTGACGGAGTTGTTCTCGCGTTTCATGCCGCAACTGATCATCTATCTGGCGGGCGCCGATCCGCACGAGGGAGATCGTCTGGGGCGATTGAAATTGACGCTCGACGGACTTGCAGCCCGCGACCGGATGGTTTTCGAGCAGGCTCGTCAGCGGGGAATTCCGGTTGCGGTTACGATGGCAGGCGGATACGGCAAAAATATCCAAGACACAGTAGCCGTGCATCTTCACACTATTGCCATTGCCGCTCACCATGTATGGGGAGGGCAGACAACTACCAGCACGCGCGCAGATGGCGCGGCATGAATCCGAATTGAATATGACTTCCGTTTCAACACCTGTTATTGCCGCTGCGGATTTGCCGCCAAGCCGATGGATTGCGGCGATGCCATTCGTCTTCGTATTGATCTGGAGTACCGGCTTCATCGTCGCCAAATTCGGATTGCCGTACGCGCCGCCGCTGACTTTTTTGCTGCTGCGTTTTGCCGGCGTGCTGGTGGCGCTATTGCCGATTGTGCTGTTGATGCGCGCACCGTGGCCGGTCGGGAAAATACGGCATATTGCAGTTGCCGGCATCCTGGTGCAAGCCGGCTATCTGAGCGGCGTGTGGTGCGCGATCAAGCTCGGCATGCCCGCAGGCTTGTCCGCGCTGATCGTCGGAATGCAGCCCGTCTTGACCGCCTTTGCAGCGCCGTTGGTCGGTGAATCGGTGCGGGGAAGACAGTGGATCGGCCTGTTGTTCGGTCTGTGCGGCGTAGCCCTGGTGGTAGCGAACAAGATCACGCTTATCGGCTTGTCATGGGAAAGCATTGCATTGTGCCTGTTCGCGTTGATCGCAATCACGGCAGGAACGCTTTATCAAAAACGGTATTGTCCACGATTTGATTTGCGTACCGGCACGATCATCCAGTTTGCCGCATCGATCGTGGTGGTGTTGCCGTTTGCGATTGCATTTGAACATTTGAGTCCGGCGTTTGAGACAGTGCAATGGACGCCGCACTTTATCGGCGCATTGTTATGGTCGATTCTGGCACTGTCAATCGGTGCGATCTTTTTGCTGTTTGCGCTGATACGCAAGAGTGCGGCAACCAGCGTCACCAGCCTGCTGTACCTGACGCCGCCGACGACAGCCGTCATGGCGTGGGCAATGTTCGGCGAAGCGTTCAGCATCATCGGCATGGCGGGCATGGTGCTGGCGGTCATCGGCGTGGTTTTTGTGGTGAAAAGATAATGCGGACTGAAGCGAAAAAGCGGAGCGACTATCGACACTTCCATGCGATTACGACGCGCTGGATGGACAACGATGCGTACGGGCACGTCAACAATGTCGTTTATTACAGCTGGTTCGATACGGTGGTGAATCAGTTTCTGATCGCCGGCGATGCGCTCGATATCGGACGCAGTCCGGTGATCGGCCTCGTGATTGAAACGCAGTGCGCTTATTTCGCGCCGATCGCCTTTCCGGATCGGATAACCGCCGGTTTGCGCGTCACGAAACTGGGAAATTCCAGCGTCCGCTATGAAGTCGGCATCTTCCGCGAAGACGAAGAGAATGCATCGGCGCAAGGCCATTTCGTGCATGTGTATGTTGATCGCGCCACCCGCAAGCCCGGTCCGATTCCCGAAAAGGTGCGCGGTCTTTTGCAATCGATTCAGATCGCTCAGGAATAGCCTGAACGGCCATGATCCAGACAAACGAGCAAAAAATCGTCGATGCCGCGATCATGTCGCGCCGTTCGATCCGCGCTTTTTTGCCGACACCGGTGGCGCGCGAAGATATTGAAGCCATCCTGCAAGTCGCAGCACGCGCTCCGTCCGGCACCAACACGCAGCCGTGGAAAGTCTATGTACTGACCGGCGCGGTCAAGCAAAAACTGTCGACTGACATTCTGCACGCATACTTCGATCCGGCACGCTCGAAACTGCATACCGAGGAATATCATTACTATCCGAGACAATGGATGTCGCCATATATAGATCGCCGCCGCAAAGTAGGCTGGGATTTGTATTCCCTATTGGGACTCGGGCGTGACAACAAGACCGGAATGCAGGCACAGCATGCACGAAACTATGCATTCTTCGATGCGCCAGTGGGTTTCATATTCACCATCGATCGTGTAATGGAGCTGGGCTCCTGGCTCGATTACGGGATGTTCTTGCAGAACATCATGATTGCGGCCCGCGGCCGCGGCCTTGATACCTGTCCGCAAGCGGCATTCACTCAATTTCACAAGATCATCGGCGACGTATTGCAGTTGCCGGACAGCGAAAAAGTAGTATGCGGCATGTCGCTCGGATATGCCGATCCCGGCAAAATCGAAAACACGCTGGTTACCGAGCGGGAGCCGGTCGCGGGGTTTACAAAATTTCTGGAATAAGAGCAAGAAACCCGGCATGCCGATGCACGGTTCCGATGACTATCGATGCGGTCATATCGTATTCTCCGCGGCCTGATGCCGGTGCCGTATAAAACCATCCTATAGACAGCTACTGTCGAATCCCGTTCTTTAATGGACATTGGTTAATTGCATAATCGACATGGCTCGTTTTGCGATAAATCCAGGAAATTTCGAATAAATTATGGTTCTATAAGCAATGTTGATAAAAAATAATTATCGATAAGAAAATTGTTTAATTGCATCAGCTAACTCCCTAATTCTCTTGCAGATTTTCACCATTTTGCTACACTGCAAGAAATTAATTTTAAGCATTACTCAGGAGTTGCTGATGGTTAAATCCGCGCTTGGTATATTTTTTTCGCTTATTTCGGTTGTTTTGGTCGTTCCTGCAATGGCAGCCGAAGGAGCGGAAACTGCCGCCACAGAAAAAGTCACCACAGAAAAAGCCGCACCAAAAAAGCCGGTCGTTGCCAAGCGACGCACGAAATTTGTCGGTAAACGTCATTCTGCTGCCAGAAACCGCACTGTCCATAAGAATAAAACCAATGCTTCCCTCGACTCAAGCGAGAAGCTGGTTAAAAAGGTTGTGCTGGTGCACGGCAGACATAAAACGGTTTATCAGCGCGTAGCCTATACCCCTGTTATCCCAGCCGTGCCCCCGGTTCTCAGTGCAGGCGATCTGGCCGGACTGAACTTGACTCGCGATCCGCTGGCATTGAAATCAAACGCTGTTCTGGTATTGGATCAGTCCACGTCTGAAGTATTGCTTGATAAAAATTCCCAAGTGGCGTTGCCGATCGCCTCGATCACGAAGTTGATGACAAGTATGGTCGTGGTGGAATCAAATCAAAATATGGATGAAGTGCTTAGCGTCACGAATGATGATATCGACAGGGAAAAATTCAGTCATTCCCGGCTGCGCGTCGGTTCGCAATTGACACGTTCCAACATGCTGCATATTGCCCTGATGAGTTCGGAAAACCGCGCTGCTTCGGCGCTCGGCCGTAATTATCCGGGCGGATTGCCCGCCTTTGTTGCAGCAATGAATGCAAAGGCCAAGGCATTAGGCATGGTCAATACGCATTACGCCGATTCCACAGGCCTTTCCCGCAATAATGTTGCCAGTGCGCGTGATCTTGCCAAACTGGTTGTCGCTGCATACCAGCATCCTATCATTCGCCAGTATTCAACCGACAGCAAGTATGTCGTGGATCCGGGCGGTCCTGCGTTGCAATACAAGAATTCAAATCATTTGGTGGAAAATCCCCAATGGGAAATCGGCCTGCAAAAGACCGGCTATATAAACGAGGCGGGACGCTGCCTGGTCATGCAGGCCAAGATCGAGGGCCGTCCGATCGTGATGGTATTCCTGGATTCGAAAGGCAAACAATCCCGCCTGGCAGATGCCGGACGCATTCGTAAATGGATCGAAGCCAACAAAACGGCAACAATTCCTCGTACAGTAACGGCGCAACAAAGTTGATCATTCAAAGCGTAAAAAAGGCGAACCGAGGTTCGCCTTTTTATTTGCCTGCATGGTTTGATATGCAGCAACGGCATTGACCGCCATTGGCAATCAATTGATATTGCGGCGATTTTACTGATTTGCAATCAAGCGATTGCTTGCGGCACATATCCCAATACTGCCGAAATTTCGTTGACGGTATTCATCAAGTCATCGAGCCATTCTTCCTGCAGCCGATCCGCCGGGGCTGAAATCGACAGGCCGGCAATCAGCTTGCCCGAATCGTCGCGTATGCCGGCAGCCATGCAGCGCACGCCCAGTTCAAGCTCCTCGTTGTCGCGCGCATATCCGCGCGCGCGCACCAGGCTTAATTCACGTTCCAGCTTGGCCAGATCGGTAATTGAATTCTTGTTGTGGCCGGCCAGTCCGGTACGGGTGGCATAAGCTCGTACCAGTTTTGGATCGTCAACCGATAAAAAGAGCTTGCCGGTCGATGTCAGATGCAATGGTGCGCGACCGCCAATGGCGCGCACCACCTGCATTCCCGAGCGCTCGGAGAAAGCGCGGTCGATATAGACGATTTCATCGCTTTGCCGTACCGAAAGATTGACGGTCTGATGGGTCCTGCGGTGAAGCTCGCGCATGAAATCCAATGCAGCCTCGCGTACATTCAGACGGCTTTTGACAATGTTGCCAAGTTCCAGCAGACGCATGCCCAAACGATACGAGCCCGGTTCCACGCGATCGACAAAACGCTTCAATACCATGTCGTTCAATATTCTATGAGCAGTCGATGGATGCAATCCCGTCACTGTCGCCAGCTCTTTGAGGCTTACCGGGTCGGGGTAATGGGCGAGCGCATCCAGCAACCCGATCATGCGTTCAATTACCTGAATCGATGTTTTATCGATATTTCCGGAAGATTCGGTTTTCATATTGTGGTTGGTGCGTTGCAATATCCAACTTTATACCATAATGTGAAAAAAAATCAAAAATCCCGGCGAAAGGATTTAAAGCATTCCCCAAATTATTTCATCGCGGTACAACATTGCGCAGGTTATGCAAAGCGCGATAATACAGGCCATGAACAGACAACTACAAAAAAGGAACAGCAAAAATGCGCGCAATCATCACCGACATTGAAGATCTACGCGTTCTGGCGCAACGGCGTGTGCCGCGCATGTTTTACGACTATGCCGATTCCGGCTCGTGGACGGAATCGACTTATCGTGCCAATAGCAGCGATTTTGCAAAAATAAAATTCCGGCAGCGTGTCGCCGTGAATATGGAAAACCGGACGCTTGCGACCACCATGGCAGGTCAGGATGTGTCGATGCCGGTAGCGATTGCTCCTACCGGCCTGACCGGCATGCAGCATGCCGACGGCGAAATCCTCGCTGCCAAGGCTGCCGAGAAATTCGGTGTGCCTTTCACGCTGTCCACCATGAGCATTTGTTCGATAGAGGATATCGTTGCCAATACCAGCAAACCATTCTGGTTCCAGGTTTATTTCCTGAAGGACCGTGATTTCATGCGCCGCCTGATCGAGCGGGCAAAAGCGGCGAAATGTTCCGCACTGGTGCTGACTCTCGATCTGCAGATTCTTGGACAGCGCCACAAGGATATAAAGAACGGCCTGTCTGCACCGCCCAGGCTTACCGTGACCAATATGATCAACATGATGACAAAGCCGCACTGGTGCTGGGGCATGCTCAACACGCGCCGCCGGGGCTTCGGCAATATCATCGGCCATGCTCACGATGTGTCGGACATGTCGTCGCTGTCTTCCTGGACTGCAGAACAGTTCGATCCGGCACTGTCGTGGGATGACGTGCAGTGGATCAAACAGCAGTGGGGCGGCAAGCTGATCATCAAGGGCATCATGGATGCCGAAGATGCGCGGCTCGCCGCGCAAAGCGGAGCGGATGCGCTGATCGTTTCCAATCACGGCGGCCGTCAGCTTGACGGTGCGCAGTCTTCCATCGCCGCGCTGCCCGCGATTGTCGATGCAGTGGGCGACCGGATCGAAGTACACATGGACGGCGGTATTCGTTCCGGACAAGACGTGATCAAAGCGCTTGCGCTGGGCGCCAGAGGCGTCTATATCGGCCGTGCATTTCTCTATGGCCTGGGTGCAATGGGCGAAGCCGGCGTGACAAAATGTCTGCAGATCATCCAGAAAGAACTGGACATCACCATGGCGCTTTGCGGCCTTACCGATGTGAAAAAGGTCGACGAGAAAATTCTCTTGCCGGGAACCTATTGAACGATACCGGCGCATACCGGAACTGCGATGAATGGCGGCAGGAAATCCATTTCATGAATTGCCTTTTGCCGGTGGATGGCCCGATAATGCGAATTGCACGGCGATCGGGAAAGCTGTTCCGGAAGTCATGCAGGCAATTCAAACAACCATGAAAACGGCATGACTGATAACGAACAACCAATTAGCCAGTTCAAAAGCAAAAGCGGCGTGAAAAGAATTTTCGGTGCTTTTTTTTATTCGATAGACGGGTTCAAGTCGGCCTGGAAAACCGAATACGCATTTCGGCAGGAAATGATGCTGGTTATCCCGGGAAGTCTTGTTGCGTTGATATTGCCCGTCACCGCATTCCAAAAATTGATATTGATCGGCGTATTGGTGCTGGTGCTGATCATCGAACTGCTCAACTCCGCGATCGAGGCGGTAGTCGATCGCGTGTCGCTGGAGCGCAATCCGCTGTCGAAAAATGCAAAGGACTTCGGCAGTGCGGCTGTCTTTCTGGCCATGTCGCTTGCAATCGCAGCCTGGGTGGTGATCGTGCTGCCTTTGTTTTGGCGCTGACGAATAATGAATGCGCTGATGACCATCGATCATGCAAGTCGTTTCTGGACTCGACTCGGTAACCAATAGTATCAGCGCAACCAGGATAATTTTGTGACCTTGGGCTGAGCTGCTTCTTTGCACGGTTCCCCACGCAGCGAGGCAAACGCCGCGACCGTTTCCTGCCGCCTTCGGACCTGGCACGGCTATCTCGATATCCGGCTTGTCCGGACCGTCCCGGCACTTGATATTTTTCGGATTCGGACATAACGGATACGGCTGTTTTGTCATTGTTGAGGCAGGCGGAACAACGATCTGAATTCTTCGCGCTATACTGGCAACCGGCCATTCCCGGCTTCAGTCCAGATTGGCTGGCCGGTAGACGGGCGACACCACTCCGGCTGCGAATAATTTATCGATATGTCACCACCAGAAAAATTTCAGCGTGCTCCCGGCACGCCCGATCTCCCTGCCACGCCGTTTCGTTTCATCTGGTATTTCGTTGCAAGATATCGCTGGTGGTATCTGGCGATGGTTCTTTTTGAAACCGCCAATGCGACTTGCGGCATCATGCTTCCGTACGCGCTCAGCAAGATCATCAAGAGCGTCACCGGAACGCAGGAACATTCGATGGCGCTGGTAGCAAAGCTGCATGCGCCGCTGCTGCTGTTCGTCGGCTTTTGCGTCGGCGAGGTGGTGTTTGGACGAATCGCCGGCGGCATTCAGATACGCCTCGGCCCGCGTCAACGGCAGAATGTCACCCGCACGATCTATCATTATCTGCAACATCATTCGTATCGCTATTTCACCAATAATTTCGCCGGCGCATTGGCGCATCGGATCAGTGAGACCTCGCTGGGAGTGTCGCAGACGCTTTGGTCCATCATTACCGAGTTCTGGCCGGTCATCATCGTATTTTCCGTTTCGATCGTGTTGCTTACGCAAGCGCATAGCCAGCTTGCCATATTCGTTTCGCTTTGGGCAATGCTGTTCATCGGCATCTCGTATCTTCTGGCAAGGCGCTGCCAGCCTCACGCGTTCAAGGCAGCGTCCGCCCGCAGCGAAACCACCGGGAAGGTGGTCGATTCGGTTACCAACCTGACCAGCACCCGACTGTTTGCCAGGCTTGGCTTCGAACGCACGCTGCTGGAGGATGCGCTCACCAGCGAGATGAAGGCGATTCGTGTATCCAACGGTTATAACGAACGCGTGCGCTGGTTTCAGTTTGCATCGGCGGCGATACTGAAGGTCGGGGTGCTGTATTACGCACTGACGTTATGGGGGCAAGGACAGATTGGTGTCGGCGAGTTCGTGATGGCCGTCAGCCTGTCGCTGTTGATCATCAACGAAGCGCGCAATCTAAGCCGCCGGTTTCTTGAGTTTTTCGAATACATCGGCAATGTCGCCAACGGTGTGCATACGATTGTCAGGCCGCATGAATTGGTCGACGCAGCGGATGCGGTTGCGCCGATAATCCGGAAAGGGGAGATCGAGTTCCGCAATCTGGATTTCGGCTACACGACAGACAAGAAGGTATTCGAACGGCTCGACATCACGATTCCTGCCGGTCAGCGGGTCGGTCTTGTCGGCTTCTCCGGTTCCGGCAAATCGACTTTCGTCAGCCTGATATTGCGGCTGTACGACGTGCAGGGCGGACAGATACTGATCGATGGCATCGATATCCGCGACATGACGCAGGATGCGCTGCATGCGCAGCTGAGTCTGATTCCGCAGGATCCCAGTCTGTTCCATCGCACGCTGATGGACAATATCCGCTATGGCCGGCTGGACGCCAGCGACGGCGAAGTGATCGAGGCAGCGAAAAAAGCCTATGCACACGAATTCATTCAGCAGATCAAGGAACAATACCAGTCGATGGTCGGCGAGCGCGGCATCAAGCTTTCCGGCGGACAGCGTCAGCGTATTGCGATTGCGCGCGTGATTCTGAAGAACGCGCCGATTCTGATTCTTGATGAAGCGACATCAAGCCTCGATTCGATTACTGAAAAGGCAATTCAGGATACGCTGGACGATGTGATGAAAGACAAGACGGTGATCGTGGTCGCGCATCGTTTGTCGACGATTGCGCATCTCGACCGTATCCTGGTATTCGATCAGGGCCGCATCATCGAAGACGGCGCCCATGCGGAACTGCTGGCGCAACACGGCCGCTATTATCAATTGTGGAGCAAGCAGGCGGGCGGTTTCCTGCCGGACGAAGTGGGCGGCGAACGGGTGCGTGAAGACTTGAGCGGCGGGATTGAATCGGATATCGATGTGCCGGGTGTCATCGACGAGAACATACGCGATGCGCCGCGTGACCGGGATCAGAATGAGTCGGTGACGACGATCGTCCGGTGATCCGGATAGACCGTTTTGCGAGGCCGCAGTCTTCTCCGGCTGCGGCAGCCCCGGATTCTTGAGCAGAACGTTTGCTTGCCGGTCGGCTTCCCGGGTGTCGATAAGGCAATCGCCACGCAATTCACGACGCTTCGAGACATCGCGTCACCGTGTACTTAAAGCCTCAATCGCCGCGATTTCTTTCACCATTAATTGATGTCTGGAAAGACTGCGGATATCATGGGAACTGCATGAAATAGAGTCTTTGAGTACGACAGCTAATACGAAAATCGATAAAACGGCCTATGGTTATAGTGATACGCAAATGAGTGTCGACGTCCGCATCGCCACGCCGGCTGACGCAGCCTCTGCCTGCGACGTTCTGCGCCGTTCGATTCTGGAATGTTGCGTCGAAGACCATCATAACGACGCCGCCATATTATCGGCATGGCTCGGCAACAAAACCGAAGAAACGGTAACGGCATGGTTCTCATCGCCATCCAATTATTCGCTGGTTGCGACGTTGCGCGATGAGGTGGCAGGAGTCGGCCTGCTTACCCGCAAAGGAAAAATCGCCTTGTGCTACGTTGCGCCGCAACTGCGTTTTACCGGCATTGGCAAAGCGCTGGTTCAAGCTCTGGAAGCGCAGGCGATTGCATGGGGCCTTTCAACAATGCAAGTTGCGAGCACGCTGACGGCGCAGGCTTTCTATCGGCGTAACGGATATGCTCCAATACGCGAGACAGAATCGTGCTTTGGTATCGAGGCAACCCTCTTTTCCAAAAAGCTTGAAGGTGATGCGTCTGCCGTCAAGCGTGCGCAATACGGTTCGTGCAACTGTTCGCATACGTCATAACCATACATCTGGCGGTCAGCCGCATTTGGCTGCTATTCGAATCCGTTGCATTATGTCAGAGGCTCCAGGCATGCATGCGTGACGCGGCAGTATCCTGCCGGCGTCCTTCGACTGATCGGACTCGTTCTTGCGCTATCCGATCCTGCTTTTCGCCAATCATTCGCCTTTTTGTTTAAATCCGTCCATATGCGCAAATCGCATAACGAACGGTGAAACAATTCGTTCTAATTTTGCATCCCTCCCCTTAATCTGTTACCTCTGGAAATCAGGAATCCAATAATCAAATCGCTTTAGGGGAAAACAGATGTTGCTCAAAAAATTGATTCAGATCGCGATCGCCGTCGTATTCATCGCACCCTCCGCTTATGCAGCCGAGATCACGTTGCTCAACGTATCGTATGATCCGACGCGTGAGTTGTACCAGGATTTCAATCAGGCATTTGCGAAGCAATGGAAAGCAAAAACCGGCGACGATGTCA
>JAQGLW010000104.1 GCA_028292665.1 Herminiimonas sp. | reverse complement strand
CAGCTTGCATCCTTTTGCTTCGACGAGGCTGTTTGAAAAGCCTCCCGGGTTTTCGTTCAAACGTAAGGCGTAAACGAAGGGCTGTTACTACCGGGGCTGGCGGTCGGGAAACATACCAGCACCAAATTACAATTCTTGATGAGGACGGCCCGCACTGCGAAAGCATGACGGGCTTTTTTACGCTCGGTCTTGCCGGCTCCGCGCATCATCGTTTTAATGTAACGGTTAATCCAGGCGTCAGCCCCTCTTGAGAAGAGTGATCTTTTATGTCGCTTGTTCAGGCTTGGCAGTCGTGGCGTCTTGTCCTGCCTGTCCTTTCCGGGAGCCGGATATATGAGTATAGGCCCAGGTGAATTCCGCGCCCATCAGGAAAATCTGGGCAGAGTAATACACCCATACCAACACAACCACCAATGAACCGGCCGCACCAAATCCTGAAGCAACGCTACTTTTTCCGATGTAAAGACCGATCAGGAATTTGCCGATCGTAAATAGAAAGGCAGTGACAATTGCGCCAATCCACACATCCTGCCAATGAATACTCACACGCGGCATTATTTTGTAAATCATTGCAAACACAGCAGTAGTCAACGCGAAACCAAGAATGAAATTGATGGCATGTGCCAGTATTTCCCAACCTGCAAACAAAGGACCCCACCATTTTCCGAGTGCTGCCAATCCAGCGCTTAGCACCAGCGATACCATTAATAAAAAACCTATCCCAAGGATCATTCCGAAAGACAGCAGGCGCGAGCGAAGCAGTTTCCAGATCCCTGCGCCTTTATTTCTTTCAGGTGCGCGCCATATCCGGTCGAGCGCGTCCTGCAGTTCTCCAAACACGCTGGTAGCGCCGATCAGCAACAGAATGACGCCTATGATAGTGGCGGCCACGCTTTGCGCCGGTTTATTGACGCTTTCAAGCAAACCCTGTACCGCCAAGGCTCCTTGTTCGCCCATCAAGCCTTGCAACTGTCCGAAAATCTCTCCGCGCGCCGCTTCTACACCAAAGACAAGGCCGGCTATTGAAATCACGATCAGCAAAAGCGGTGCGATCGAAAACAGCGTGTAATAGGCAAGCGCTGCCCCCATGCTTTGCGCATAGTCGTCGACCCACGATGAGGCGGCTGTCTTTACAATAGTCCAGATTTGTTTGATATCCATCCAGTCGCTCCGAGCCACACGGGATCAAGACACGATCTATTCCATTGCCGCCTGCTTGAAGGCGGCAGCGACGGCTCTTCAGCTGTAATTCATCGATCAAGGAATGCGCAATTACCCATATTAATTTTTTCACAAATTAATTTATTGTAAATTGCAATGTCTTAGAATTATTTCAATTGCGCAATGTATTTGATACCGGTCAAATAAATGCCTTCAATAACCAAATCAATTTCATATACCTACTGACTCAGCATTTTGTTTTTGAACAGGTTGCATAAATGTAATGCACGTATTGCGCTATATCATTCACCTCGATGCAAAAAAATGTTGTGATAGAAATATAAGACCAGTCCGTTATCGAGTTCATGCATGACAGCATGCCAGTTCAATTCGGACGATCCTTGCTATGCCTGTGTCCACTTGTCCGACCAGTCCAAATAAAATTACATCAAGAGCGCACCATGAAACTATCAGCAATTTTTTTTGTGGCGATGATTTGGTCAAATGACATCGCGTCGAAAGACAGCTCGGATGTTTTGGTGGAGTCAGTGCCGCACTCTGTGCCATTTGTGAATTTGCCGGAGCGATTTTCGGGGGTGACAGCCGACAACGGACAAGCATGGATCGATCAATGTGACGGAGCAGCGCAAAAAAGTGACAATACCGCCCGAGTCGAAGCCTGTTTGTCTTTTTTACAAACAGCAATCGCTTCGAGGCGCAAGGCAAAAGGATCTTGTCCGGACGTACTTTCGCCCGGCGCCTTCTGGATAAGTACGTTCCAGATAGCTCGACGCTATCCGCGATTATCGATCAAGAAAATTTTCGCGATAGCTTTTGATTCCATCGAACCGGCTTCATGCGGCAAGCCGTTGTAAGCAGATTGTTTCCTTTGCTACACGACAGCCGTGCAAAGTAGAAATTTATTGTAATACCGGCGCAAGACATGCCTGCAATACGCAGATAACAACTATGTCTGCATCAATACTTATGCCGAAATATTTTGTAACTTTCCTTACCGGATATTCGTTGTTAAAGATCTCGCCTCGGTATTTAATGAAGACTAGTTCAAGGAGAGTAATGATGAAGAAGTATCTGACAGTTGCAGCCGGGTTGGCAGTAGGCGCGATGTTGATTTCAGCTGCGGCTCCCGCCATGGCACGAGTCGATGTAGGTGTTAACATTGGTGTGCCCGGTATATATGTGCAACCGGCACCTGTCTATGTTCAGCCTCAGCCGATATATGTCCAACCGAGGCCGATATATGTTCAACCGAGGCCGGTCTATGTCCAACCGGGACCGGTTTATGTCCAGCCGCAGCCGGTCTATGTAGAGCGTTACCATCAGCATTGGCGTGAACATCAATGGCATGAACGTCAAATGCGCGCGCAACACGATCGTGATGGCGATGGCGTGCCCAATCGCTATGATCGCCGTCCGGACAATCCGTACCGCTATTGATATGGCAAAGGGAAGCGTGCCGGAAGGTGAAACCGGTCCATATCAAATTTTGAAGTGGCGACTAGTATTTCGTCAGGCTGCCATTTGCGGGTAGCGAAGTGGTCTGCCGAATTGATCGGCGGCGAGCATCGGCAATGCCGCAATCACCTTCAAGCAACCGGCAGAACCCGTAAATGGGAGCCCGACGGACTACTAGAGAGGTATTCCGTTGGCGTATGAGCCGACTGGTGCTTTTACGTTATCAGCGATCATTCATTATTTGACATAGGACGTCCGGGTCATCGACAAGAACGCCGTATGCAGGTTGTTCAATGTCACATTTTCTCTGTTCGCCGGGCAAGCCGGATGGGGCTGTTCTTGATATGTCTCAATGTCTGGATATGTTTCGCTCTTCTGCATTGAATGAATATAAAACCTGTCCTATGTTATTTCGATTCTTCCCAAAGCGACCGGCATTCAATTACGCAGACATTCATCCTGCTTCAGGACCTCGAGCGTAGCCAGCCGCAGCTGCGTTTTCTGATGTTGCATGTCGATCGTTAATGGACATTCCGATGGATCCCCATTCCCGCCATTACCGAATTGGCTTGGCTGCAAATCGAGCACATCAGGACGCTCCTGATTCAGCTTTGGTTCGGCTGCTGCAGGAAGGGCGCGACGCGATAGAAATTCATCTTCAGTTGGAACTCATCGTTGTAGGCAGAACACTGGATGCGATTTTGTCCCATAGGCTTCTTCCGGATTATCGACGCATCGAGCGTTTTCCGTATGGTCGCGAGGGCGGGCTCATGATGCTGGTTTCGAGAGTGGTCGACAATGATCCTGCGCGCACCCTGGACGCAGTGATTTACCTTATGGACCCGGTCGATCCCTCGTCGAACTTTCCTGAAGCATTGGCGCTTAAACGGCAATGCGTTATTCATGGAAAACCCTTTCTGTCCACGTTGGCAGGTGCGCGGGAATGGCTCGAACTGGAAGCCATGGACTCCGGTGCCGAGCCAGACACTGCACTCGACACTTCGTTCGACCTTTCCATGGAGAGTATTGCTCTCATCGCCCACGACGCGATGAAAGACCGCATGCTTGATTTAGCCAAACGACATTTTGATCTGCTGGACAGTTTTACGATACGTTACGCCACGGGTACAACCGGACGCCTGCTCAATGAGCTTGCACAAAAAATGAAAGGCAAGGACGCGGGCCGAAATTGGGTCAAGCCGTTTTTGAGCGGCCCAATGGGTGGTGATGCCCAGATTGCGGAATTGATTTTGAATCGTCAATGTCGCAGGGTCTTGTTTCTTGAAGACCCGCACGTAGCTCGGCAGCATGAAGCGGATATTCAGTTGCTGGAGCGTGCAGCGCGCACGGTTACCGATTATGCGTCTTGCATGAGCGATGCGCATAGTGTGGAGCGCTGGTTGAATCTGCTCATGCGCCGCGCGAGAAGGATTTGCCGGTTGACATGAATTAAATCGGCGAGCGTACATAGATGATAATTACCACCGCTTTGAAACGAGAGCCGCTGCTCGCGAATATGCAAAAGACTCAAAAAGGACGCCGCTGGATCAGCGCGCACTTGTTAAGTACCCTACATTTTGTACGATGGATGAACGTTTGCTTCGAACATCGCGCTTGAATCCATCGGTTTTTTTCAGCGTCTGATCGCGTATCTCTTGATGCTCGCTTGAAATGGATCTCCAGTTTTCATAAGTACATTTGATACCAATTTGATACCAACGTTGCAAGTCGGCGAATGCGTGCTGATGCAGAAATCTCGAACAAGCAGCCGAAGCTGAATAGGCGTGGCAGATAATGTTCCGGAGCACGCCGCTGAAATTACGCTTCGGTCGACTTTGGGTAGGTGGAAGACGTCCGGCTTCACGATGTGGCACAGAAGAAGATCGGCGCCGCTGCCGGGATGAAAACCGAGTTGTTCAGCGATGATTACAATACCCATCTTTGGGGCATCAACAAGAATCCCTCCCGGTTCGCTGGCCTGCGCAGCGCGAAAAATCCACGGCCAAGACGAACTGTATGTTGCCGTATGTTGTTATGGTCTTTGAATAATTTGCATTCTGAGCTTTCTTGTCAATCTTTCAGTCACTGTCTCAGTCAATCTCAACTCCTGTCTCTGTCGACCCAATAAAACCATCCTTTCGTTTGGTGAACAATAATCAGGCAAGTGCTTCAATGATTTTACGCGCGTACCGTTGAATTCATGGAGTGGAAACCGATACGCATACCGCAGCATGGTTATGGTTTGCAGCAAAATGGAAATGATGCCGTTTTTTTATATGTCTGAGCAAGTAATTATCACCCCCATTTTTGATGACGCTTCTGCATTCCACTCAATGCAAACGATACAAACATTTTCGTTGGCGACTTGCTTGATACCGCTAATCACGAAATGTTTAATAAACCGGGGGAGATAAAAATGACTATCGCATGCTACATTAACGATGACATCGTTTTCCATCAAGTTCAAAGCGTGCTGTCGCGTGCCAGTTTCGATTGTGAGCGATTTTTATCCGAGACATCCCTGTTGCGCACGTTAAGACGCCGCAGTTTCGCTCTCATTCTGGTCGATACGGATATTGCCCCTCCGGCCGAAGAACGTGTCTTTTCCTGGCTTAACTGCCGTACAGGTGAAAGTACGCCAGTCATACTATTGTCGCCGGTCCATAGCGCAGAACAGGTTGCCCTTGCTCTGGACGCCGGGGCTGACGACTTTATCGCCAAACCATTCGATCCCATTGAGTTAGTGGCCCGTTTGCATGCCGTATTGCGTCGATGTAACCACCGCAGCGTCCATCGCTCTATCGAGTTGGAAGGGTTTTCGCTTGACCGTGAGTCCCGCATTTTTCTCGATCGCGGCATTGTTATTGATCTCACTCCAAGGGAATTTTCCATGGCATGGTTGCTGTTTTCTTCTCCGGGCATTTATCTTTCGCGCGAAACCATCAGTGTTGCCATTTGGGGTGTGGACAGCGAGATTGCCGGCCGTACCATCGAGCAGCATATTTATAAACTACGCAAGAAACTGCAATTGTGCGTAGAACGCAGGGTAATGATTCGAACTGCCTATACCCGTGGATATCGGCTTGAACTATGTGGTGAAGAAGCATTGACAGGTTAGTCGATGAGATTCAGAACTTGAAAAATCATGAATTCAAACATGCCTCAAATTTAAGGGATTGCAACAACAATCAAAGCGCCTCTTGCAAGACTATGGCGATATGGATGTTAAGAGGTGAGTAAGGTGGAAAACAAATCGGAACGCCAATGGTCCAGAAATGAAATCATTTGGGCGCTCTATCGGAATCAATTCGTCCCCTTTTTTCAACCGAAAATCGACCTCGTTACGGGTATTGCGACTTGTGTTGAAATACTCGCCCGTTGGGATCATCCTGAATTGGGTATTTTGCCACCTTGCCAGTTTATCGAGTTGATGGAACAAGGCGGCCTGATTGATGAATTCACTGATAATTTGCTGCGCCAATCATTGGCCAGCGCCAGGCAAAATGCCATGAACGGATGGGAAATCGGCTTGGCGATTAATGTATCTCCGCTGACATTGAGCAATATTCATGCGCCATATCGGATTTGTTCGCTGGTCAAAGAGTACGAAATTTCTTTTGATCAGATTACCATCGAGGTTACGGAGACAGCCCATTCTGAAAATTTTCCAATGATGCTGAAATCGTTGACCCAGTTACGCATGCAAGGTTTCAAGATTTCAATCGACGATTTTGGTACTGGGTATTCATCATTGCACCTGTTAAGTCAAATGCCGTTTACGGAAATCAAGATTGACCGCAGTTTTGTAGCCGGGATATCCAATGACAGAAAATCGTCCATTATTCTTGAGTCTATCGTGCATCTAGCCGACAAACTTCATATGCGTACTGTAGCCGAAGGGATTGAAACAAGGCGACAGTTCGATTTCGTTCGGTCATTGGGCTGCAGTGATGGTCAAGGTTTTTATTTAGGCGAACCGATGAGAAATCTGGATTTGATTGATTATCTGGAAGAGAGTGTGGCGCTTAAAATGGCTTAGGCGAAACTATTCGGCGGAGAATTCACGACGCGTCAAGCCATATCAATCGCCAAGCCCGAATTCAGTCAATCGATAGGCTGTGTAATATTGTTCTTCATTTGCGGCCGCTTTCCACCACCCGTTTATTTTGCTCATTCGCACTCTTGATTCCTGATTGAATTAACCGGATTGTTTGCATTGAAAATAGCCTCTTCGTCTGTCGATAAAGCATGAGTCAGAAAAACGGAATTGATGTCGTCGGACAATAACAATCCACAGTGCGGGCAGGTAACTTTGCCGTGTTCGACTATCGGTGCCAGATTGATACCAAACCGATTCATTTGAAAAGGTCGACCGCAAATCGGATTTGGACAGCGTTTGAATCGCATCTATAACTCCACTCCTGAAATCGCTTATTTCTCTCTGACAGTTGATATAGATCAATAGTTTCCTGTAACCATTATTTATATTTCTATGTCAGCTTTTATTCAGGGGGAAATTATTTGCACAAGGATCGAAACTGCAATACCGATCAACAGCTATTGAAGCAAGCGCAAAAAAACAAGGCAAATCGAGTTGTGAATTATCAAAACGACATTCTTGCGACTGTTCAAAATTAAAGCAATTGTAGTTAAAAACAAAAGCATTTAACAATATAAGGACGGGACATGAACAGTGACAATCTTTCCGATCAACGCAAATACGATCCGGATCATTTATTGGCATCATTAATCGGGAAACTTAATCTCAAGAACGATGCAGCGCTATCGCGTGCATTGGAGGTTTCTCCTCCTGTCATCAGTAAAATTCGCCACCGCAGATTGCCTGTCACGGCTTCTTTGTTGATCCGCATGCATGAAGTCAGCAATTTAAGCATTAAGGATTTGCGTCTTCTGATGGGAGATCGTCGCAATAAATTCCGAATCAGCGAAAAGCATTTCAAACCGAAAGCCGTCTAGGCCGCATAGCATTCCTCTGTCTGCATTGGCATTTGACCATCGATATTTTGCTTTTGAATATATCGATGGGGAAAATATCTACATTGGCAAATGCGGAAGCTTCGGTAATTTGCATCTGTGCATTGCTGACGCGGATGTAAATGCATTAGTGACCGAAAATCGTTTCCTGTGCATTTATTCAAGCAAGGGAAAAAACAAAAATGGCCGTTGAACACTTTGGAAAATACCAGCTTGAATTCGTCCCGCTTGAACTGGCCGGTTCCGGTCAATGGGCACCATATCTGATTATCCGTAAATTTGACGAGGAAACCCAAGATTTCAAATGTGTATTCGAGAAACAGCGAGCTTCAGGCGACGCCGTATTCAATACCGAAATTGAAGCTGTCAATGAAGCCCGCCGAATGGGAAATGCGCTTATTGAAGCCGGAAGAATTTAATATTTATTTCTTCCAGTCATATTGCAATATGATGGACTATGATAGTACCGGTTTTCAATAATTGCTGTATTGCTTGTAAAGCGAGGTTGTCAATATGATCAAATTTATTATCGCGATAATGTTTTGTTCTGTCAGCCTAAGTGTGCAGGCATTGGAAATCGGGAATATTTTTGGAGCGTTGGCAGGCAGATCCGGATCAATGGGTCACGACAGAAGCATCGATGAAGCGCTCGTTAAAGTAAGCACTCAGATGAACAGGAAAATGCCGATGATAATTGACCAGGATACTCGTCTGGACAGAGTCAGCGCGGAGCCCGGGCATCATTTTACATATCACTACACGCTATTATCCATGCGCAGCAAGGACGTCAATACAGCCGATTTTCAGAAAATGATCAGACCGCAATTAAAGCGCAAATTATGTGAAAGCATAGAAATGCAAAATTTCTTGAAAAGCGGTGTTACCGTTTCTTATTTATATAAAGATAGCGACGGACATGCTATCGGCGGCGTCGAATTTGCTCCCAGCGAATGTGGTTACAAGAGTTGATTTCATTCAACTTTGGCTTTGGCGGCAGGGATGATGCATGCGCCATTTGCGACAAAATATAAAATCGGTTATCCAGGTTTTCAGCGTCTTGGAAATTGCGCCATTCAGATGAGGGTGCTTTTTTATTCAATTCATATCTTAAGTGCGGTAGCCAACAGACTTCAGCGAGAATTTTATATATCCTTGATGCGGTCAACCAGATGAATTTAACCGGTGAAAATATGCAGAAGGCCCTTGTGCTACTGATCGCTCTGAGCGGTATGTTGTCTGCATGCGTTCCTTACAATTTTTCACCGAATCAGGCCTATACCGAGCACCGCAGTCCTCCCGGTTACCGTAGCGTTTTAGGTAATTTTTGCCCACCCGGACAGGCAACGAAGGGATATTGCTGAATTTCTGCAGGAACGTTGCATATCTTGTGCGCCATCGATATCCACAGATACTGGGGTATTCTGTAAGTGCGCAATCATTAGATGCTGTCACCCGATACCAGCCGCTTGCGGCTCACGGAAAACCGGCTGCAAAGACGGACACCGTTGTGAGTGCATTGAATTTTGGCCTCGCCTGATATTTTGTTTCATCCTTCTCTGGATGATGGTGTATCAGGGACGATGAAGAAGAATTGCCATCTCGTTCGTGCCAAGACTGCCGGCTTTCAGCCGGTGCGGTGCCCGGCGCAATTCAATCAAGGGATAACCCGATGATCGAAATGCTGTGTATGTCCGGACTGTTATTCCGGTGGCAGGCCGAGACGGGTTCGCATGTCGTTTTTGGCGGTTCGCAATTCTTTTCCAAGTGCGCTGATGTCAATTCCGGACAAGAGTATTTTGGGAAACATCGTCAACTCTTCTTCTTGAACATGGTGATCGATCTGTTCGGTCAGCACCGTGATCTTCGCGTCGAAAATCGGATCGTCAGGCTTGATGTCGCCCAACTGACGGATCAATTCCTTCGCGCCTTCATGCTCGGCTTCCGCCTCGTTCACCAGATCGTCGTCCCGAATATGTTGCCGGACTGCCGGGTAAAAAATTGCCTCTTCGACCGCCATGTGAATCAGAAGCTCTCCACATACTTGCCTGGCAATTTCAAATTTTTCTTCAGGGCTCCCGCTGCTCTTCAGACCCTCGTATTCATCAAAAAGCGATTTGGCTTTGCGATGATCTGCGGTAAGGAGACCGATTGCATCCGGCGTCATCATTGATTCCCCAGCCGGAACCTGTTCTTGTTGCTGACTCATTTTTATGCCTCCTTGATCTGAATATGCGGCGTCGATAGTTGCGCCGTTTAAATGACGTTATGCGAAGCAGAGCTCGCATTCCTTGCGGTAGCTCAGACAAGGCTCAATTCAACACTGAATTGCCCGGCTTCTGTATAAGTTCGGAACAGGAAAATATTTTATGAATTCACGCATGTCTACAAGAAGGCGGCGTATATCGATGGCTTGTTAAAAAATTCTGTCAAAACATTAATTCTTGCGTTAACGCAATGTTTTCCGGTTTCATTCCACTAAGATACAAACAAGCTTCATCTTTCGTCCAATAGCGTAAAAGGCTTCGCTGAATCGAATGGATGGAATTTTTTATCTTCCGGAATGCCGTTCGTCAAAGGCCATGTATTGATGATCGACGCAGGCTTCGGAAATTTATTGTGGTGATGCCATGCAGGTGAAGAAGCATCGATCTCCTCTTGTCCGTTTGCGTAATTACTATCGCATTTTTCGCGTGCATTCAGGCCGCGTCAAATCGCTGTACTTTGCATTTCGCCTGACGTTATAAGCGCTGTTTCATGGCATTTCAAATTTCTGCAGTTCTTCAAGAGTATTGATATTCCGAAATGCCGAGTCATCTGCAAAGTGCACCTCTACTACCTTTAACGATGCATACCATGCATCGATTTTCCGTCCGCCATCCTGCAAATACTGCGTCAGATGCGGCAATAGCGACGTTTTCAGCAGACAGAAAACCGGATGCGGTTGTTTTGTGCTGCCTTCTCCGGTTATCGCGACAGCCAGATCGGCATCCTGCGTTTCCAGTGCTGCGCCGAGACTCGCGGTCAGGTCTGTCGGTAAAAACGGCGAATCGCATGGCGCGGTGACCAGATAGTCTGTCTCGCAATGATTCAGGCCCGTTTGCAAACCGGCCAGAGGTCCGGCAAAACCCTGCAATTCATCAGGCCAGACCGGCACGCCGAATGATTCATACGGCGCCAGGTTCTGATTTGCATTGATCATCAATTGACCTACCTGTGGCGCTAATCGCATCATCACATGCAGCGCCATCGGCGCCCCGCGAAACGGTTGCAAACCCTTGTCAACGCCGCCCATGCGGGAGCCGCGGCCGCCGGCCAGGATCAGGCCGGTAATTTGGTTGATGTTCATGACTGAATTAAAAGCGAGGATGAAATTTCAAGGCTGCCTGTATCCTTTACCGGATATTCATTGCATTGCATGCGGGCGGCAAAGAGAGAACGGGGGCAGGTCATGTCAGAGGCTCTTGAGCGCTGACTTCGGATTTGGCTGCGTAGCGCCGAATGCTTCGGTCAGCGACAGAATTTTTCCGGTATCGGAAGCATCATATCCCGCGAGCTGATTGACGGCATCCCGGAACGATGATGATTGCAGGATGGCGATGACTTGCTGCATCAGCGGCGTCTCCAGCGAAGCTGTCGATACGGCAAAGAAGTATCGCTCGCTCACCAGAGGAATAAAATCAAGTCCGAACTGTTGCGCTGCGGTTTGCACGCCGACTCCGACATCGGCCATGCCGCTTGCGATGTAGGCGGCGACAGCGGAGTGCGTGAATTCTGCGGTTTCGAATCCGGTGATATCGTTCGGCGAAATCGGCGCCTTCGCCAGCATCAATTCCAGCAGCATGCGCGTGCCCGAACCTTCTTGACGATTCACAAAGCGCACGCCGTCCAAAACCAGATCCGGCAATCCGCGAATTCTCTTCGGATTGCCCGGTGCGACGAACAATCCTTGATTTCGTACGGCCAGATGAATAAGGCAATGCGTTTTCGGATCGAGCCAATGTGTATAACGCGCTGCGGCCAACCGTTCGAATTCGCCTAATGGCACATGAAAGCCGGCCAGGGCGCATTCACCGCGAGAGAGAGCTACGACCGCATCGGTACTGTTGCGGTAGCGCAGTTCAATCGGCAGTTGGGCATCGTTTATCCGGTTTAAAAGTGCCGCGACCGCAAAGCCGTGGCTTGCATCGAGACGGAGAGCGTCGGGCCATTCGGATGTGATCTTGCCGAGTTCGCTTTCCAATTCGGAAGCGAGGCTTTCCAGAGTAGGAGATAAACGCGCTGCGATGCGGCGATCGGCCCAGATCAGTTTGTCCGCCAACGGAGTCAGGCTGGTCCCGCGCCCGCGCCCGGTGTTCATCAGTGAATTGCCAAATATTTTTTCGGCCTCACGCAGCAATCCCCACGCATAACGATAGGACAGGCCGACATTCTGGGCCGCCTGCGCAATAGAACCGGTTTCCTGGATTGACTTGAGCAATCCCAGCAACGCAGCAGTATCGAGCGGGGATCCCGCATCGCGGCGGATTTCCCAGTGAGGGTTGATGATAACTTTGTACATTATGCTAAATATTACCTATTTATTGATCATGCCTGCCATGGTATTTTTGGTTGCAATGTAAATTTTACTATAGCAAATATATGTAAATAAAAGCATATCAATATTGACGACTTTTTCAGATTCCCTGATGAAAGAAAGCATCATTGCCAATCCCGGCTTCAAACGCCGGCCAGCGCCGTTCGCTGTGCCGGCGCCATATATACATCGGCATGGCTTGCCGTGTTCCGGTTGCCGCTTTCCAACGCGCTCGGCATCAAGAAACCGATTGCATGCGAGAAGGACATGCGTTTCATCGCCGAAATTTTCGCAAATAACTACGACTGGAAAATCTCGATGTTCGTCTGGATATTTATGCTGTGCTTCTTTATGCTGTGCTTCTTATTTTCGGCGGCGAACCGCCCCTCCGGAACAGCCGTGGCGGTGGACAAATACCGGCGGCGATGAAATAAGATAACATTGGATGCGATGCCGTTTTCTCGGTAATTCATAAGCGAACAAGTCTGGATTTGGTTTAGACTTATCAATACTAAATTCAGGAGAAGTAATGAGTATCACGATTGAAGCTGTCAAGGCGGCGCTATCCCAAGTCATTGATCCAAATACCGGCAAAGATTTGATTTCCGGCAAATCCGCAAAGAATTTTCAGCTCGACGGAACTGATGTTTCGCTTGACGTCGAACTCGGTTATCCGGCCAAAAGCCAGACCGATTCGATCCGAAAGGCAGCAATCGCCGCAGTGCGCGGCATTCCCGGCGTCGGCAACGTGAGCGCCAATGTATATTCGAAAATCGTCGCCCACTCGGCACAGCGCGGCGTCAAGCTGCTGTCGAACGTCAAGAATATTATTGCGGTCGCGTCCGGCAAGGGCGGCGTCGGTAAATCGACAACCGCGGTCAACCTGGCATTGGCGCTGGCCGCTGAAGGCGCGCAGGTCGGTATTCTCGATGCGGACATTTACGGACCGTCGCAGCCGATGATGATGGGCATTTCCGGCCGTCCGGAAACGATGGACGGCAAAACGATGGAGCCGATGGAAAATTACGGCTTGCAGGTTTCCAGCATCGGTTTCATGATCGATCCCGACGAGCCGATGGTCTGGCGCGGTCCGATCGTGACCCAGGCATTGCAGCAGTTGCTGGAGCAGACTAACTGGCGCGATCTCGATTATCTGATCGTCGATATGCCGCCGGGTACCGGGGATATCCAGCTGACGCTGTCGCAAAAAGTGCCGGTTACCGGCGCGGTGATCGTCACCACGCCGCAGGACATCGCATTGCTGGATGCACGCAAGGGCTTGAAGATGTTTGAAAAAGTCGGCATCCCGATTCTCGGCATCGTCGAAAACATGAGCGTGCACATCTGCTCCAATTGCGGCCATGCGGAACCGGTTTTCGGTGAAGGCGGCGGCGCGAAAATGTGCGCGGAATACGGCGTCGACTTTCTGGGCGCATTGCCGTTGACGATGTCGATTCGCGAACAGACCGATTCGGGCAAACCGTCCGTCGTGGCCGACCCGGATGGCGCGGTTGCGAAAATCTACAAGGAAATTGCTCGCAAGATCGCGGTGAAGGTGGCGGAAAAAGCGAAGGACATGTCGAGCAAATTTCCGAGCATTGTGATCAAGAACGACTAGGCGCCTCCGCAAGGGAGACGGAGCTGCCGGGTACTTTTGAATATTTTGAGGTAATACGAAGAGCGTACCGCTCCCAGGAAAACATGGAGACAGAGGCAATCCGGATCGGCGTGGTAATGCAGCGCGTGCCGCTCGACAACCGCTGGCAGCCGTATCAATGGCGGCCGATGGAAATCGTCGGCGATGCGCTGCTGCCGGATGGAGCTGCGCGCTGTCTGCGCGATGATCCGGACGATACCCGCTGGCTCTTTACAGGATTCGATATCAAGCTGTTCAGCGATGAAGGGGAAGGCTATTTCCTCAACATCAACTCGCCGGCGCCATGCTGGTTCGTCATGTGGCGTATCGAAGAGCCGGACGGCGGTGCGCAAATCGCAGTGCCCAAAGCGGTGACCTTGTCCTATAACGAAGCGGCACGGCTGATGGATGGCGGCGAACAGGTCGATACGCTGCCGGCATCGGCAGCCATCATTGAACGGCTGGCCGCATTCACCCAGGAATATTACCGGCCGGAGCCGAAAAGAAAACGCAAAAAACCATCGTTTGAAGGCGGCGAGGGCGTCGATAAAATGGCCCGGGCGGAAGGGGATCAACATGGCCGCTGAAAGCTTTTTCAATCGATGGGCCAATCGCAAGGCGGAATCATCGAAAGATGCGCCGCTCGCTCCGGGGCCTGCCGCCGAAGCAGACACTGAGCACTCCGCCGATATCGCGCCGCCGCAGGCCAGGCCGATGCCGACGCTTGAAGACGTCGAAAAACTGACGCGGGATTCCGATTACGCTCCTTTTGTAGCCAGCGGCGTGGATGAAACCGTCAAGCGCTCGGCCATGAAGAAATTGTTTTCCGATCCGCATTTCAACGTCATGGACGGCCTCGATATTTACATCGGCGATTACAACAAGTTCGAACCGATTCCGCCGGAAATGCTGGCCTTGCTGAATCATGCAAAAGCATTGCTGGATCCGCTCGCCCAATTCGACAAGCCGATGATGGCATTGGCGGAAAAGACTGTTGAATCCGGCGATCCGGGTGCAGAAGGCAATGCACAGGCAGCGGCTGAAAATCATGCTGAGCATCAAGACAAGCCGGAAGAAATTGCAGGAGACCCGGTATCGATGAACCCGGAAAAGACAGCGCCGTCCTCAACGGATTGCGCCGCCCCTGCCTGTCCCGCGCGAGAAGACGATACTGAGGCAGGCGCGGCCCTTGACCAGAACGATCCTGTATATCGCACCGATGAGCACAAAATTTAAAGTATGTAGCTGCAACCACACCATGCCGCTCGATGCATCCGCGGGCGCCAGGCTGGGCGAGGCATTGGGTACCGAAGCGCTGGGTGTCGCGACCGAATTATGCAGACGTGAAATCGGCTCCTATCTCAATGCTGCCGAAGGCGTTGACGATCTGGTCGTCGCCTGCACGCAGGAACGTGCGCTGTTCTCTGAGCTGGCGCAGCAAAAGAATTCGGTGGCGCCGATTCGCTTCGTCAATATTCGCGAGACAGGCGGCTGGAGCGGCCAGGCCAAAGATGCGTTGCCGAAGATGGCGGCGCTGCTGGCCGCTGCTGCGCTGCCGGATCCGGAGCCGGTGCCGAGCGTGGAATACGACTCCGGCGGACATGTACTGATCGTCGGACCCGCCGCACGCGCGCTGCCTTGGGCCGGACGCATCGGTGCGCAGCTTGATGTCAGCGTGCTGTTGACCGATGGCGATTCCGGCGAAATGCTGCAGGATCGCTCCTTTCCGACATTTTCCGGCAACCGGATCAGCATCGCCGGCTGGCTCGGCGCTTTCAAGGTGACGTGGCAGCAGGCTAATCCAATCGATCTGGAAATCTGCACACGCTGCAATGCCTGCGTCGATGCCTGTCCTGAAAACGCAATCGACCTGACCTATCAGATCGATCTCGATAAATGCAAATCGCATCGCGACTGCGTCAAGGCTTGCGGATCGATCGGCGCCATCGATTTCATGCGCAGCGCCACCGAGCGCAATGGCGAATACGATCTGATTTTTGATTTGTCCGATACGCCTTCGATCGAATTGCATCAGCCGCCGCAAGGTTATTTCGCCCCTGGCTGCAGCGAGATGCGGCAGGCGGAGGATGCGCTGAAGCTGATGCAAATGGTCGGGCAGTTCGAGAAGCCGAAATTCTTCATCTACAAGGAAAAACTGTGCGCGCACAGCCGCAATGAAAAAATAGGCTGCAACGCCTGCATCGAAGTCTGTTCCGCTGCGGCGGTCAGCCACAACGGCAACCAGATCAAGGTCAATCCGAATTTGTGCGTCGGATGCGGCGCGTGCACCACGGTATGTCCATCCGGTGCGCTCGGATATGCGTATCCGCGTGCAACCGATATGGGCTTGCGGTTCAAGACATTGCTGACCGCCTATGCCAGGGCGGGCGGCCGCCAGGCTGCATTATTGCTGCATAGCCAAGAACGGGGCACCGAGCTGATCGGCCGGTTGGGACGTCTGGCCAAGGCAGCCGGAAAACTCCAGGGCGTCCCGGCACGTGTAATACCGGTCGATCTGCAGCACTCCGCTTCCACCGGGATCGACTTGTGGCTCGCGGCAATTGCCTATGGCGCTGCCAATGTAGCGATCCTGGTCACCGCTCAGGAAGCGCCCCAATACGTCGCAGCGCTGGAAAAACAGATCGAAGTTGCGCAAGCGATTTTATCGGGCCTGGGTTATCAGGGAACCCATCTTTCCCTGGTGCGCGCCGACACCCCGGCCGAACTGGATGCGGCGCTCGCTTCATTACAGCCGGGACAGGCGCCGGCCCAGCGCGCCGTATTCAATGTCGCCGTCGACAAGCGCAGCACGCTCGATTTTGCGCTGGAACATTTGCTTAAATTCGCGCCGGACAGGCAAGACGAAATTCCATTGCCGCCGGGCGCGCTGTACGGCTCGGTTACTGTGAACAAGGCGACCTGCACGTTGTGCATGTCCTGTGTCGGCGCGTGTCCGGAATCGGCATTGATGGATAATTCCAATATGCCGCAGCTGCGTTTCGTTGAAAAAAATTGTGTGCAGTGCGGCCTGTGCGAAAAAACATGCCCGGAAAATGCCATCACATTGACGCCCCGGCTGTTGTTGACGGATGGAGCCCGGCAGCCGGCAGTGCTCAATGAGGCGCAACCCTATCACTGCATTCGCTGCAACAAGCCGTTCGGCACCTTGCAAATGATCGACAACATGGTTGCAAAATTATCGTTGCATGGCGCATTTGCCGGCAATATCGACCGCATCAGGATGTGCGCCGACTGCCGGGTGGTGGACATGATGGAGAACAAGCGCGAGACGTCGATTACGGATTTGAAACGGACGCATTGAGTTGGTCCTCCGATCATTGATAAAGACTTCAGGATTGCCATGACAACTGCTCAACCGTTAAAGTTCGAAACGGCCGATCAAGGCGGGGAAACGGCGCGGGCCGATTTGTACGGCTTGCTGGCGACCCTGTTTTACGCGCCGCCCTCGCAAGCGCTGCTGGACACGATCGCTTCTGCAAAAGCGCAGGGCGAAGGTGTTCTGGAGCGTGCCTGGGCCGATCTTGTGACTATCTGCAAACAGGCAAAGGCAGAAGCGGTGCGGGAAGAATACGAGCAGCTTTTCATCGGTGTCGGCAAGCCGGAAGTAATGCTGTACGGCTCTTATTATTTGAGCGGATTTTTAATGGAAAAGCCGCTCGCCGCATTGCGAACCGATTTGGCCGATCTTGAACTGCAACGCGCCGATTCCGTGGTCGAAAGCGAAGATCACATTGCATCGTTATGCGAGGTCATGCGGTACCTGATTGCGTCGGACGACGTGATTCATGCAAATCTTGCGACGCAAAAACAGTTTTTTGGCGCCCACATGCAAACCTGGGTTGCCGACTTGTGCACCGCGCTCGAATCTCATCCGCACGCAAATTTCTATCTTCCGGTAGCGCATCTTGCCCGCAGTTTTTTCGAGGTCGAAATGCAGGCTTTCGATATGGCCTGATAAAGTTTATGTACAACAAATCATATCAGGCGCGAATCACGACGCGACTGTCCGTGCCCCAATCGGACTGTCGATTAATTGTTTCGATGCAACTGATGAAAATATTTCACATGAACGATATTTAATAAAAATTGCATGGCAAACTGCGTTGAACACATGCATAGTGCGGTAAATCATGATACGTTTAGAAAGTAATAAAAGTAGTTAAAAAACTACGCGTACCTATCCTCAGGAGATCATTATGGCAGAGCAAAACAAAATCGCGCGGCGGAGTTTTTTTGCGGGATTAGGCCTGGTCGCCGCCGCAGGCATAGCCGCAAAACTCACTCCCAAAGATGTCATGTCAAATGCAGCTGCCCCGGTGGAACCGGACGGCGACGGCTACCGTTTGACAGAGCACGTCAAAAAATACTATCGCACCACCACAATTTAATATCGAGGTGACACCATGCTGTTGACTCGCAAAGGCCAGGCCGGCCAGCGTTCACACACACGTTTCTCGTCCAGTCTGGCCGACAGCCTGTCGCGCACGCTGCCGATGATGGATCGCCGAATGTTTTTGAAGCGTTCAGGAATCGGTGTCGGCGCCGGCATCGCCGCATCGCAGTTGGGATTGATCCAGAAAGCCAAGGCCGCTGACGGCACAAAACAGGCGGGCAGCAAGATCGAAGTCAAACGCACCGTCTGTTCCCATTGCTCGGTCGGATGCGCGGTCGATGCAGTCGTCGAAAACGGCGTTTGGGTTCGACAGGAGCCGGTGTTCGACTCGCCGATCAACCTCGGCGCGCATTGCGCCAAAGGCGCCGCATTGCGCGAGCATGGCCACGGCGAATACCGGCTGAAATATCCGATGAAGCTGGTCAACGGCAAATATCAGCGCATCAGCTGGGATCAGGCACTGAACGAAATTTCCGCCAAGCTGCTGGACACCAAAAAAACCAGCGGCCCGGATGCCGTCTTCTGGGTCGGTTCGTCCAAGCACAATAACGAACAAGCGGCACTGCTGCGCAAATTCGTATCCTTTTTCGGTTCCAATAACTGCGATCACCAGGCGCGCATCTGCCATTCGACCACGGTGGCGGGCGTTGCGAATACCTGGGGTTACGGCGCGATGACCAACAGCTACAACGATATGCAGAATTCGAAAGCGGCGATGTATATCGGTTCGAACGCGGCGGAAGCGCATCCGGTATCGATGCTGCACATGCTGCATGCGAAGGAAACCGGCTGCAAGATGATCGTGGTCGATCCGCGCTTCACGCGCACGGCCGCCAAGGCAGACCAGTACGTCCGTATCCGTTCGGGTTCGGATATCCCTTTCGTGTGGGGCATGCTGTATCACATCTTCAAAAACGGCTGGGAAGACAAGAAGTACATCAACGACCGCGTCTACGGCATGGAGAAGGTCAGGGAAGAAGTGATGAAATGGACGCCGGACAAGGTCGAGGAAGCGTGCGGCGTGCCGGAAGCGGAAGTCTTCAAGGTCGCGCAGACGATGGCGAACAACCGGCCGTCGACCGTGGTCTGGTGCATGGGCCAGACGCAGCACACGATCGGCAATGCGATGGTTCGCGCATCCTGCATTCTGCAACTGGCGCTGGGCAATGTCGGCGTATCGGGAGGCGGCACCAATATTTTCCGCGGTCACGACAACGTGCAAGGCGCTACCGATGTCGGCCCTAACCCCGATTCGTTGCCTGCCTATTACGGCTTGGCGACGGGTGCGTGGAAGCACTGGTGCACAGTGTGGGGCGTCGATTACGAATGGGTGAAAAAGCAGTTCGCATCGCAGGCGATGATGGAAAAATCCGGCACCACGGTGTCGCGCTGGGTCGATGCGGTGCTGGAGAAAAACGAGCTGATCGATCAGGACAGCAATGTCAAGGCCATGGTGTTCTGGGGTCATGCACCGAACTCGCAGACACGCGGCTTGGACATGAAGAAGGCATTCGACAAGCTCGATTTGCTGGTCGTCATCGATCCGTATCCCTCGGCAACTGCCGCGATGGCCGCGATGAAAGTCGAAGGCCAGGAGCTCAATCCGAATCGCGCGACTTATCTGCTGCCGGCGGCTACGCAGTTCGAGACATCGGGCTCGGTGACTGCATCGAACCGGTCGCTGCAGTGGCGCGAAAAAGTGATCGATCCGTTGTTCGAATCGCGTACCGATCACATGATCATGTATCAACTGGCCGAAAAGCTCGGCTTCGGCAAGGAACTGGTCGCGAAGATCAAGCTGGTGCCTGGCAAGGGCGGCATGCTGGAACCGGAGCCGGAAGACATGCTGCGCGAGATCAATCGCGGCTCCTGGACCATCGGTTACACCGGCCAGTCGCCGGAACGCCTGAAGGCGCATATGCGCAACATGCATCTGTTCGATGTGAAAACATTGCGATGCAAGGGCGGCAAGGATGCGCAAACCGGTTACGACATGACCGGCGACTATTTCGGCTTGCCGTGGCCTTGCTACGGCACGCCGGAACTGAAACATCCCGGTTCGCCGAATCTGTACGACACATCCAGGCATGTAATGGATGGCGGCGGTAATTTTCGCGCCAATTTCGGCGTTGAAAAAGACGGCGTCAATCTGCTGGCGGAAGACGGTTCGTTTTCCAAGGGGGCGGATATCACCACCGGCTATCCGGAATTCGATCATCTGCTGCTGAAGAAACTCGGCTGGTGGGATGAATTGACCGATGCCGAGAAAAAGGCCGCCGACGGCAAGAACTGGAAGACCGATCTGTCGGGCGGCATCCAGCGTGTCGTGATGAAAAATCATGGCTGCCATCCGTTCGGCAACGCCAAGGCGCGCGCTTCGGTATGGAATTTCCCCGATCCGGTGCCGCTGCATCGCGAGCCGCTGTACGGCACGCGGCCGGACCTGGTTGCCAAGTACCCGACGCACGACGACAAGAAGGCATTCTGGCGCATGCCGACGCTGTACAAATCGGTGCAGCAAAAGAACGTCGAAGCAAAATTGTACGAAAAATTCCCGATCATCCTGACTTCCGGCCGTCTGGTCGAATATGAAGGCGGCGGCGAGGAAACGCGCTCCAATCCGTGGCTGGCCGAACTGCAGCAGGAAAATTTCGTCGAGATCAATCCGAAAGCGGCATCCGATCGAGGCATCCGGGATGGGGAATATGTGATCGTGTCGACACCGACCGGCGCCCGCATCAAGGTGAAGGCAATGGTGACGCCGCGCGTCGGTCCCGACACCGCGTTCATTCCTTTCCATTTTTCAGGCTGGTGGCAAGGCAGGGACATGAAAGAATATTATCCGGAAGGCGCAATGCCGATCGTGCGGGGAGAGGCGGTCAACACGGCAACGACTTACGGCTACGATTCCGTGACGATGATGCAGGAAACCAAGACGACGATATGCAATATCGAAAAAATGGTGGCGTAACGCTCAATCTTCACTCGCTTCCCGCTGAGGGCAACGAGTGACGGAAATGGTTTGCAGCCATTCCCGTAAATCAAGTTGGAGGCAAGACAAATGGGCCGAATGAAATTCATCTGCGACGCGGAGCGCTGCATTGAATGCAATGGATGCGTAACCGCCTGCAAGAATGAGAATGAAGTACCGTGGGGCGTGAATCGCCGCCGGGTCGTCACCATCAACGATGGCGTGGTCGGCCAGGAGAAGTCGATTTCGGTCGCCTGCATGCATTGCTCGGATGCGCCGTGCATGGCGGTGTGCCCGGTCGATTGCTTTTATCGCACCGAAGAAGGGGTCGTGCTGCACGACAAGGATATCTGCATCGGCTGCGGCTATTGCTCGTATGCCTGTCCGTTCGGCGCACCGCAGTTTCCATCGAACGGCACGTTCGGCTTGCGCGGCAAGATGGACAAGTGCACATTCTGCGCCGGCGGTCCTGAAGAAGACGGTTCCCATGCGGAATTTGAAAAGTACGGACGCAATCGGCTGGCCGAAGGAAAGCTTCCCGCCTGTGCCGAAATGTGTTCGACCAAGGCGCTGCTCGGCGGCGATGGCGATGTGATCGCCGATATCTTCCGTAACCGCGTGATGCGGCGCGGCAAAGGCAGCGAAGTGTGGGGCTGGGGCACTGCTTACGGCAAGGCGCCCAATCCGGAAGCCAAGGCGCCTGCGGAGAAAAAGTCATGATGCGCGTTGCGTTGATTTCATTGTCGGCCTTGCTGCTGGTTGCCTGCGGCGAAAAAGATCAGTCGCTGGCCAAGGCGTACAACAAGTCCGACGGCAAACCCTGGCAGGGCGCCCATGATGAATTTGTCGTGAAGGGCTGGACTCCCGGCGACAAAACGGCGTGGGAATTGCAATTGCGCAGCCGGGCGCAGACTCAAAACGAATACGTCAAAATCAACTGACAGCGTCAGCGAGGGGAAGCATCATGAAAAAATGGTTTGCCAGTCTCGCCTTCGGCCTGTTGCTCGCTGCAGCGTCGGCCGGTGTGGCAACGGCCCAGAGCAGCGGTGCGATTACGCCCGCGCCTGCGCCGGCCGCAGGCAACTCCGTACAGCAACAGACTGCTCCCGCAGTCGAGTCGATCGATATCCTGAAGCAGAACCAGGCAGAGCGCACCAGAGACCAGCCGGGCAATCTGGCGCCGACCTATCGTATCGTCAAGGAAGGCACGAAAAATTATTCGAGCCTGCCGGCGCTCGAAGCGGGTGTGCTGATCCAGCCCAAGGCCCAGTTTCCCGGCCAGGCGCGCGCAACCACCGCAGGCGAGGCATGGCGCCTGTATCGCAATGGGCCACTGACCAAAATCGGCGGCTGGCTGCTGATTGCGGCAGTATTGGGTATCGCGGCGGTGTTTCTGATTTTCGGGCCGAGCAGGTTGAAGGAAGGACGCACCGGCCGGCTGATTGAGCGATTCACATCGTTCGAGCGTGTTGCGCATTGGACGGCGGCAATCAGTTTCGTCATTCTTGCTTTGACGGGCATCACGATGCTGTTCGGCAAATATGTGATCCTGCCTTTATTCGGGCATACGCTGTTCGGATGGCTGACCTTCGCCTGCAAGAATGTGCATAACTTCGTCGGTCCGGTGTTTGCCGTATCGCTTGTCGTGGTCTTCGCGATATTCGTCAAAGATAATTTCCCTGAAGCGGCGGACTTCAAGTGGCTGTTCACGCTGGGCGGCATGCTGAGCGGCGGACATGCCAGCGCCGGACGCTTCAACGCCGGTGAAAAACTCTGGTTCTGGGGCGGCGTCGTGCTGCTTGGATTGATTGTCAGCGGCTCGGGTTTCATACTCGATATGCTGGTGCCCGGTCTTGAATATACGCGCGGCAATTTGCAGATTGCGAATGTCATCCATGTAGTGGGCGCAGTATTGATTACAAGCGCGGCGCTGGGCCATATTTATATGGGCACAATCGGCATGGAAGGCGCTTACGAGGCGATGCGCACCGGTTATGTAGACGATACCTGGGCCAAGGAACACCACGACCTGTGGTACGACGACATCAGGAGCGGCAAGGTGCCGCGCGTACGGACCGAGGAAGGCGCTGCTAAAACGGGTGTGCCGGCAAAGGCGCTATAAGGAGACAGGTTGATGAACAAATTGATCACTGCGTTGATCTGCACGATGATGGCCGGCGTTGCTGCGGCGAAGCTGCCCCCGTTGAGCGCCGACGCGAAAGCCAAGGCTGACGAAACAAAAGACAAAGCCGCATGGTCGGACAAAGTCGCCGCATATCAGTTATGTGTGGTGCAGGACAAGATAGCGGCTCGTTATCGCAAGACGAAAGGTGCGGACGACAAATCGCCGGCGCCTGCAACGGCAGCTTCCCCGGCACCGGCGATACCGTCTTGCCAGGATCCCGGACCATACGTCGCCACGCAGGGTACCGCCAAGACCGGCGTCGGCATGGCGGATTCGCTGCCTGTGCCTGCCGCAGGCAAGCCTCCGGCTCCCGGCGAAGCAAAAAAATAAAAGCGGGAAGCGGTACAATCAGATACGGTACGGGTATGAATGAAACGCCGCCGGTGCAGGCCTGACATTGATTAAAACAACCATCAGACAACATGCCGCTTCGTCCTGCTTTATCCAATGCAACCGTCCATCTGACCCACGATGTCGAGGTCATCGATGAGCGCGGCCGGCTGTCGACGATTGCGATTCCGGCCGAACGGCCGCTGACCGTGTATGTCGACAAGCGCGAACTGGTCACGCTGATGACGCTGGGCGGCGCACC
>JAQGLW010000094.1 GCA_028292665.1 Herminiimonas sp. | reverse complement strand
CAAACCGATAGCCCGGCACGATACGGCAACGTACTTCCGGCAACGCAGCGTCGATTTCAACCAGCGCATCCGGCAACGCCGTTATCGGCCGGTCTACCGGAAGATAAGGCACTTCGCGCCAGCCGTTGCGGCTGCCGACCATGCCTGACATCACAACGTTTGCACGCTTCAATTCCAGCTGCGAGAGCAAGTCCGCCAACGCCTTTTCGAAATTTCCCGCTACCGCAAGAATCCCCAGTTCATCGTCATGCCGGCGAATCAGATTGCCTCGTGCGTCCAGAACATAAGCGCGGCGGTTGGTTGTTCCCCAGTCAATGCCCAGCAACGGAACGCCTGGTTCTTTTGTCGGTTCGCTCATCTATGATTGAAATCAGGTTTGGGTTTAATTGGATTAGAACGAATCCGGCGGCAGCCGTTCCCTCTGATTAAAAGATTGCCCGATCAAAAGAAAACATTCTCTTTCGTTCGACCGGGAATACCCGACGCAAGTTTCTCCAGGGATTGAAAGTCCGTCATACCCAGCCTCCGTCGACAATGAATTCCTGCGCGGTGCACATGGCACTGTCGTCGGATGCCAGAAACAGCACCATTCGCGCCACATGCCAAGGCAACACCCGTCCCGGCAAACATTGACTCTGGTCAATTAATTTTTCTCCTGCCGCATCCACCCACAGCTTGATCTGCCGTTCGGTCATCACCCAGCCCGGCGTAACGGTATTGACGCGAATGTTATAGGGGCCCAGATCCCGCGCCAAGCCTCGCGTCAAGCCGCTGACCGCGGCCTTGGTCGTGGTATACACCGGATAGCCGCCGCCGGCCATGTGCCAACTGGTCGAACCGAGGTTGATGATCGAGCCGCCGCCGCGCTTTTTCATGCCGGCCAGCGCCGATTGGCAGGTGAAAAACATCGGACGCTGGTTGATCGCGATGCGTTCGTCCCAATAGTCGACCGTCACGTCTTCTACCTTGTGCCGCTCGTCGTTGCCGGCGTTATTGACCACTACATCGAAGTCGCCCACTTCCTCCGCCAGCGATTGCATGGTTGCCTGCAGCGACTCGATATTGCGAATATCGCATTCCCGGAAAACCGGCTTCACGTATCCTTGCGCCGCCAGCCGCTCGCACAATGCGAGGCTCGGCTTTACTGCGATATCGATGAACGCCACTTTCGCGCCCTGCTCCGCAAACGCGCTGACAATGCCTTCTCCGATGCCGGAACCGCCGCCGGTTACAAATACCCGCTTGTCGACCAAACTGGGATATTTCGCCAAACCGCTCTGTGACGCCATGCTTTTCTCCTGAACTTTCGATGTGATGGGCACTCAATAAATCAGCAAGCAGCAACATTCATCGCACACTGGGCTCACTGAAAAATCGTCTTGAACAGGTTATGACTACAAAAAACCCGAAACGTCGCAGCCAGGCATGGTTCGGCAAGCAGGATCGCGACGGCTTCGTGCATCGCAGCTGGACAAAAAAAGACGGTTACCCGCATGATTCGCTGGACGGACGCCCCGTCATCGGCATTTGCAACACATGGTCCGAACTGACTCCCTGCAATAGCCATTTCCGCGAATTGGCTGAATTCGTCAAGCGCGGCGTGCTCGAAGCCGGCGGCTTCCCTCTTGAATTTCCGGTAATGTCGCTCGGCGAAACCCAGCTGCGGCCGACCGCGATGCTGTTCCGCAATCTGGCCAGCATGGATGTCGAAGAATCGATCCGCGGCAATCCGATCGATGGCGTGGTGTTGCTGATGGGATGCGACAAGACGACGCCGGCGCTGATGATGGGCGCGGCAAGCTGCGGCTTGCCGACTATCGGCTTGTCCGGAGGACCGATGCTCAACGGCAAGTTCCGCGGCAAGGATATCGGTTCCGGCACCGGTGTCTGGATGATGTCGGAAATGGTGCGCGCCGGACAAATGAGCCAGGAAGAATTCACCGACGCGGAATCATGCATGAACCGTTCAAAAGGTCATTGCATGACGATGGGCACCGCATCGACGATGGCCAGCATGGTCGAAGCAATGGGAATGTCGCTGCCGGAAAACGCCGCGATTCCGGCCGCCGACACGCGCCGCAACCGGCTGGCGCAACTGACCGGACGGCGCATCGTTCAGATGGTTGAAGAAGATCTGACCATGTCGAAGATACTGACCCGCGAGGCATTCGAAAACGCGATTCGGGTCAATGCGGCAATCGGCGGATCCACCAATGCCGTGATTCACCTGCTGGCGATCGCCGGCCGCATGGGAATTGAACTGTCGCTGGAAGACTGGGACCGGCTCGGCAGCCATCTGCCCTGCCTGGTCAACTTGCAGCCGTCCGGCCAATTTCTGATGGAAGATTTTTATTATGCCGGCGGCCTGCCCGCCGTGATGCGCGAAATCCGGCATCTGCTGCATCGCGACGCGCTGACCGTCAACGGCAAGACGCTCGGCGAAAACATCGACGAGGCGCCCTGCTACAACCGCGAAGTGATCAAGACCGTTGACGAGCCGTTCAAGGAAAGCGCCGGCATTGCTGTCCTCAAGGGCAATCTCGCACCAAACGGTGCGGTCATCAAGCCGTCGGCCGCATCGCCGCATCTGCTGCAGCACCGGGGCCGCGCCGTGGTATTTGAAAATATCGAGGATTTTCACGGCAGGATCGACGACGACGGACTCGACATCGATGAGCACTGCGTGATGGTGCTGAAAAATTGCGGTCCGTGCGGCTATCCCGGCATGGCCGAAGTCGGCAACATGCCGCTGCCGCGCAAGATTCTGCAAAAGGGCATTACCGACATGGTGCGGATTTCCGATGCCCGCATGAGCGGCACCGCTTACGGCACAGTGGTATTGCATGCTTCACCCGAAGCGGCGATCGGCGGACCGCTGGCGCTGGTGCGGGACGGCGACATGATCGAACTGGATGTGGCCGCGCGCCGCCTTCATCTGGAGGTCGACGACGATGAACTGCAGCGCCGCAAGGCGCAATGGGTCAAGCCCGAATCGCCGGCCCGCGGCTACGCCAGGCTGTATGTCGAACATGTGCAGCAAGCCCATCTCGGCGCCGATCTGGACTTCCTCGTGGGCGCCAGCGGTGCGCCGGTTCCGCGCGAGTCGCATTGAAAGGCGCGCTGTTGAATACTCCGCAATGTATCTGGGATGCTCATGCCGCGCTGGGTGAAGGCCCGGTCTGGTCGGCGAAGGAACAGGCGTTGTACTGGGTCGATATTCTCAATCATCGTTTGCATCGCTACGGACCGCAGCAAGAACGGCGCAACTGGCAATTCAGCCAGGAAATAAGTGCGGTGGCCGAACGTGCCGACCGCGCAGGATTGATCGTCGCGTTGCGCCATGGTTTCGCATTGTTCGATCCTGCGACCGAAAAACTGGAACGCCTGGCCGAACCGGAAGCGCATCTGCCGGGCAATCGCTTCAATGACGGCAAATGCGACCGGCGCGGACGCTTTTGGGCCGGCACAATGGATTTCGGCGGCAAGCAGCCCAGCGGATCGCTATACCGGCTGTCGTCCGACTTGAAGCACGCAAAAATGGATTCGGGCTATCCTGTCACCAACGGTCCGGCCTGGTCGTCGGATCAAAAAACCATGTATCACAACGATAGCGTCAATGGCCACGTCTATGCGTTCGACTTCGACCTCGAAACGGGCGATATATCCAACAAGCGTTTATTCCTCAAGTTCAGTGCAGAAGACGGCTCTCCCGACGGCATGACTACCGATGCCGAAGGCGGCTTGTGGATCGCGCACTGGGGCGCCTCCAAGGTGACCCGGCACGATGCCGGCGGCAAGGTTCTGCGCACCATCGACCTGCCTTGCAGCCAGATCACCAGCTGTGCGTTCGGCGGACCGAATCTGGATACGCTATACATCACCAGCGCCGCCGACGGTTTATCGGCAGAGCAATTGCAGCGCGAACCGTCGGCCGGCGGCCTCTTTGCAATCGAGATGGATATTCCCGGCGTCGCAGCGGATGTTTTTCAAGGTTGATTCAATGCGATCGCCTCTCCGGATAAACGCCGATGCCGACCGAAATCGTAACGCTTGAAAGAGGTAAACACCGGTTGCAGCTGGCGCCTCGACTGGGCGGCGGCATTACCGCATGGGACTGGAAGTCGGCAGACGGCTGGACGCCGCTGCTGCGGCCCTGGGACCGAGCATCGGAAGACCGTTATACGCTCGCCTGTTTCCCGCTGCTGCCCTGGTCGAATCGGATCACGCAAGGCGGTTTCGAGCATGACGGAAAATTCCATCCGATCCGGCCGAACCGCAGCGATGAACCCTATCCGATTCATGGCGACGGCTGGCTGCAGCGGTGGCATGTGGCCGACCATGCGGAAGACGGCATACGGTTGTCGCTGGAGTCGCATGCGTTCGACGGCAACCCTTATGATTACGCCGCCACGCAAAGCTTCAGGCTGCTGCCTGACGGCCTGTCGATCGATCTGAGCGTGACCCATCTGGGCCAGGGATCGCTGCCTTACGGACTCGGCCTGCATCCGTATTTCCTGCGCAATGAATTTACCCGGCTGCGGTCGCGTGCGTCGGGCGTATGGCTGTCCGGCGCCGACCCGATTCCTGTCGCCTATTCGAACACATTGCCTCCGACCTGGGATTACAACGAGCCGGCGCCGCTGGATGGACCGCTGATCGACAACTGCTTCGGCGGATGGGATGGCGAATCGGTCATCGAGTACCCGGATCGCGGATTGTCGATCACGATGACGATGGCCGACTGCAACGGCTACAGCCTGATGTATCGGCCGCCCGGCCTTTCCTATTTCTGCCTGGAGCCGATCACGCACCCGATCGATGCGTTTCATATGCCGGGCCGGCCGGGACTGGCGGTTTTATCGACCGGACAAAGCCTGACGCTGAAGACTACTCTGCTGATCGGCTAGCCAGCACCGGATAGCCGGTCATGCCGAGCTGGAACATATTTGCGCCGGAAACGACTGTCGCATGGCAACCCACCGCCAGTGTCGCCTTGTCGCGGATATGGCCGAAAGGCAAGCCGGTCAGAACGGGCGTCGGCAGTTGCGCTCTGATATGGGCGAGCATGGCGTTGAAGTCATAGCCGTTATCGTAGTCGCTCAACCGATAATTGGAAAAATCGCCGAGCAGCACCGCTTTTTGCCGCGCCAGCACGCCGGCATGCAACAACTGCAGCAGCATCCGTTCTACCCGATACGGATGCTCATTGATGTCCTCGACGAACAGGATGCCGCCTTCGATCTGCGGAAAATACGGCGTCCCGACCAGATGTGTCAGCATCGTCAGGTTACCGCCCCACAACGTGCCGGATACCTCGATTGCCGGATTGCCCTGCGCCTGCACCGCGATGCTGTGGGCCGGACCGGAAAGGCACTGCCAGAAATGCCGCATGGTGAAGTCGCTGACGTCTTCCCTGGTGAAGTCGTCGCAGATCATCGGCCCGGCAAAACTGACGGCGCCTGTCTGCGCCAGCAATCCCATCTGCAACGCGGTGAAATCGCTATGTCCGACAAACAGCTTGCCGCTCGCCGCCAGCAACCTGAAGTCCAGCGAAGGCAGCAGCCGCGTCATGCCGTAACCGCCGCGCAGCGCCATTACGATCTGCACGTCCGGATCCAGCGCCGCCGCATGGAGTTGTGCAATGCGGACCGCATCCGTCCCGCCGAACCGCTGGTGCTTCGTCGCAGCATGGTAGTAATTTTTTACATGGCAACCCTGCGCCTGCAATTGCGCGATCGTACGCTCCAGCGCCGGCTGATCCGGTGCATAGCCGCCCGGCGCGACGATCGCCACGCCGACATTGGCGAGCCTGTTGAATATCATGGACATCGGATCGATAGACGGTATGTATGTTGATGAATTGCTTTTTACATCGATGACTTTACACGACGCAATGGATGTTTGCTTGCTATTCGTTGCACGGATCCGGCGGCGCTTCAAGTCATCGGCAATGGCATCGGTTCAGGCCGGATCAGGTTCCAGATTCTGCACAATGCCGCGCTGCGCGTCGATACGCCGGGCGGCGAAGAATTCCTTCAGCAACGCGCCGCATTCCTGGCCCATCACACCGCCGACGACTTCGGTATGGTGATTGAGTTTTTCCTGTTCGAAGAGATTAACCACCGAACCGCAGGCGCCTGTCTTCGGATCCGCTGCACCGAACACCACGCGCGCCAGCCGTGCATGCATCATTGCGCCCGCACACATTGCGCATGGTTCGAGCGTCACATACAGTTCGCAACCCGGCAAACGGTAATTGCCGAGAATGCTCGCAGCGGCCCGCAGCGCCATGATTTCCGCATGCGCGGTCGGATCATGGGTGCCGATCGGCTGATTGAAACCGGTTGCAACGATCTGGCCGTCCTTCACTATCAGCGCGCCGACCGGCACCTCGCCCAGCGCCCAGGCGTTATGCGCTTGCGAAATGGCCTGGAGCATGAATATGGAATCGTGCATGAGATCCGTTCAATCGGCTGCAGTGATTTCAGCCCAGCAATTCGGCGTTTCGTGCAGGACCAGTTTGTGCAGACGCAGGCCGGTGCCGAAGCGGTCGCTGTAAGCGGCCTTCAGGATGTTGAAAGCTGTCTGCGCAAGATTTTCGACGGTTGGAATACGGTCGATGATGACGGTTTTATGCCCCGGAATGCTATCGAGGAATTCGCGTACGACGGTATCTTTTTCATATGCCAGGAAAGCGTGATCCCAGACATCGACCAGATGTTCTTTAGCCAGCGACTTTACGTCGGAAAAATCCATGATCATGCCGTTATCGGAACTGCCTTCTTCCTCGATCACCGCGCCGACCAGCGTGATTTCAAGCGTGTAGCGATGCCCGTGCAGATTGCGGCACTGGCTTTTATGATCGGGAATCCGGTGGCCGGCATCGAATTCGAGTTTTCGTGTAATTGTCAGCATATCGGGGTTACGGTATCTGTAAGAGTTTATGTGTCTGCAGGCTGAGCTTCCACTTCGGATTGCGCTTGCAGACATCGATCGCAAGCCGCGTATTCTTTTCCAGGTCAGGCCCGTCCATCGGCTGCACGAAGAAGTTATCGAACTCCAGCGCCTCATAATCTTTCAGCGCCTGCCCGACCTGGGGAATAACCACTTTCAGTTCGCTCCCCTTGCGGACGATCAGCCTGGAACCGACTTTGGGACTGACGCAAATCCAGTCGATGCCGGCCGGCACCGGCAGCGTCCCATTGGTTTCAATCGCGATCTCAAAGCCGCGCCGATGCATGCTGTCGATCAGCGCGGCATCCAGTTGCAACAGCGGCTCGCCGCCGGTGAAGACGACATACTTGCTTGCAGCATACGTCGAGGGCCACAGCCCATCGATGAAATTTGCGAGGCTGTCGCTGCCGGTATACTTTCCGCCCGACTCGCCATCCGTCCCGACGAAATCGGTATCGCAGAATTTGCAGACGGCGGCCGCACGATCCGCCTCTCTGCCCGACCATAGATTGCATCCCGAAAAACGGCAGAACACCGCCGGGCGGCCCGCATGGGCGCCCTCACCCTGGAGCGTGTAGAAAATTTCCTTTATGCTGTAAGTCAACGAAGTTTATTCCCACTCAATCGTTGCCGGCGGCTTGCCGGAAATATCGTATACCACGCGATTAATGCCGCGCACTTCATTGATGATGCGATTCGACACCTTGCCCAGCAGATCGTGCGGCAAATGCGCCCAGTGCGCCGTCATGAAATCCTGCGTCTGTACCGCACGCAATGCAACCACATATTCATAAGTGCGGCCATCTCCCATCACGCCCACCGATTTGACCGGCAGAAACACGGCAAAGGCCTGGCTGGTGGCGTCGTACCAGTTCTTGTGGAATGCCCCCTGACCGCCGCCCTCCGCCAGTTCGATCGGCAGCGGAATCGGGGTATTGCGCAATTCCTCGATGAAAATCGCATCCGCTCTGCGCAGCAGATCGGCATATTCCTTCTTCACCTCGCCCAGAATCCTTACCCCCAGACCCGGGCCCGGGAACGGGTGGCGGTACACCATATCGTGCGGCAGGCCGAGCGCGACGCCCAGTTCGCGCACTTCATCCTTGAACAATTCGCGCAGCGGCTCGAGCAGTTTGAGGTTTAGCGTCTCCGGCAAGCCGCCGACATTGTGGTGGCTCTTGATCGTATGCGCCGCTTTTTTGCCTTTGCCTGCGCTCTCGATGACATCGGGATAAATCGTGCCCTGGGCCAGCCATTTGGCATTCTGCAGCTTGCCTGCCTCGACCTGGAATACTTCGACGAATTCGCGGCCGATGATCTTGCGCTTGGCTTCGGGATCGGTGACGCCTGCAAGGTGCCCCATGAACTGCTCGGTCGCATCGACACGGATGACCTTCACGCCCAGGTTTTTGCCGAACATGTCCATCACCATCTTGCCTTCATCCAGCCGCAGCAGGCCGTGATCGACAAATACGCATGTGAGCTGATCGCCGATCGCGCGATGGATCAATGCCGCCGCGACGCTGCTGTCGACGCCGCCGGACAAGCCGAGGATGACATCGTCCTTGCCGACCTGTTTGCGGATCGCTTCGACCGCCTCCGAAATATAGTCAGGCATGTTCCAGTCGGATTTGCAGCCGCAGATCTCGTGAACGAAACGTCCGAGGATCGCCTTGCCTTGCAGCGTGTGCGTCACCTCGGGATGAAATTGCACCGCATACATCCTGCGTGCTTCATCGGCCATGCCCGCGATCGGACAATTATCGGTCGACGCCATCAATTTGAAACCCGCAGGCATGTCGATGATCTTGTCGCCATGGCTCATCCACACCTTCAGCATGCCGTGGCCCTCCGGCGTGACGAAGTCGCTGATGCCGTTCAGCAGCGCGGTATGTCCGCGCGCCCTGACTTCCGCATAGCCGAATTCACGCACCTTGCCGTTTTCAACCTTGCCGCCCAATTGCTCGGCCATGGTCTGCATGCCGTAACAAATGCCCAGCACCGGCACGCCGAGATCGAACACCGCTTGCGGCGCACGGGGCGTATCGCCCTCGGTCACCGAACTCGGACCGCCGGACAGAATGATGCCGGCAGCGCCGTAACTGCGGACGAATTCATCGGTTACATCGTAGGGATAAACTTCGGAAAACACGCCGGCGTCGCGCACGCGGCGGGCGATCAACTGCGTAACCTGGGAACCGAAGTCGAGGATGAGAATTTTAGAGTGCATGGAGAGCGCTTAAGTAAGAACAATGAAAGTAATCAGGATCAATCCGGCAATGCCTGAACCACGCAATTGCGTCCCGCATCCTTGGCGGCATAAAGTGCGACGTCGGCACGGCTGATCAATTCCTCCGTCGTCGCGGAAGGAAACAGCTCGGTCGACGCAACGCCCGCACTGATGGTCAGATTGAACAGCGTGTCGCCGATTGCCTCCGGTTGCGACGCGATCGCCTGCCGCAGGCGTTCCGCAACCGCCATCGCGGTGCTTTGCGGCGAACCGGGCAGGACAATCAGAAATTCTTCTCCGCCGTAACGTCCAAGCGCTTCCTGCGACCGGATGCAGGAACGCAATCTGCCCGCAACTCTAACCAGCACGGAATCGCCGGCAGGATGGCCATAAGTGTCGTTGATCTTCTTGAAATAATCGAGATCCACGACAATCAGCGACAACGGTACACCGATCTTGCCGCAACGCTCTGCTTCAATCGTCAAAATCCGCATGATGGCACCGCGATTCCAGGTGTCGATCAAAGGATCGATCAGCGACTTGCGCTGCAGGTTCCTGTTCTTCTTTTGAAGATCGAGCTCGGACGCACTTACTGATTTCAGATGCAATTCGCGCTCAACCAACGCCGTCAGATCGGCAAGCAGCTGCCGGTCCTCGCTGCTGAAAGTACGCGGCACGCAATCCACCAGGCTGACGCTGCCGACAGCGATATTATCGCTGCTACGAACCGGATGCGCGGCATAAAAGCGGATATATGGCGCGCCTGCCACCGAAAGATGACGGCGGAGCGACGGATCAATGCGCGCATCCGGCACAACAACCAGGCCGTCCGGGACTGGAAGCCCGCGGCAAAAAGCGGTTTCGACGGATGCCGTTGAATCTGCTTCCCCGGCACAGTCCCGAGCGGCGGCGCCCAGGGTAACCACGCAGTCCGCCACACCGAACAACCGTCGGCCGAGACGGCGGATACGCGCGATCTGCTGATCCATCTCGTCGGAAAAAACGCCGGTCGGTTCAGCGATAAGCAGGCTTGAGTCTGTCCGGTTCAACCGATCTGGATTCGTCATGTCAGGTGCCACATTCAGCGCGCGTGGTTCCGTACGCAGCGCTGTCAATCCGCGCGATAATTCGGCGCTTCTTTCGTGATCTGTACATCGTGGACATGCGATTCGCGCATGCCGGCCGAGGTAATTTCGACGAATTCAGCCTTCTCGCGCAATTCATCGATGGTTTCACAGCCGCAATATCCCATCGAAGAGCGTACGCCGCCGACCAGTTGATACAGGATCGCCAGCACGCTGCCTTTATACGGCACGCGGCCTTCGATGCCTTCCGGCACAAACTTGTCGGTATTATTGGCGGCGTCCTGGAAATAGCGGTCGGCCGAACCGTCCGCCATCGCTCCAAGGCTGCCCATGCCGCGATAGGATTTATAGCTGCGGCCCTGGAACAGGATGACTTCGCCCGGCGCTTCCTCGGTGCCCGCAAACATGCTGCCCATCATCACGCTCGATGCGCCGGCGGCCAGCGCCTTGGAAACATCTCCGGAAAAACGGATGCCGCCGTCGGCGATGCAGGGTATGCCGGTGCCTTTCAGCGCTTGCGCTACGTTCGAGATGGCGGTGATTTGCGGCACGCCGACGCCGGCGACGATACGCGTGGTGCAGATGGAACCGGGGCCGATGCCTACCTTGACGCCGTCGGCGCCATGTTCGACCAGTGCTTTCGCAGCGGCGGCGGTCGCGATATTGCCGCCGATGACGTCAACCTGCGGATAATTTGTTTTGACCCATTTGACGCGGTCCAGCACGCCTCTCGAGTGGCCGTGCGCGGTATCGACCACGATCACATCGACGCCTGCCTTCACCAGCAAGTCGATTCGCTCGTCATTGTCGGCGCCGACGCCGACGGCCGCACCGACCCGCAGTTTTCCATGCTCATCCTTGGATGCGAACGGATGTTCGGTCGATTTCTGGATATCCTTGACGGTAATCAGTCCGCGCAATTCGAACGCATCGTTGACCACGATCACGCGTTCCAGCCGATGCTTGTTCATCAAGCGTTTGGCTTCCGACAATTCCGCACCGTCTCTGACGTAGACCAGTTTTTCACGCGGCGTCATCTTGGATCGGACTTCGGCGTTCAACTCTTCTTCGAAGCGCAAATCGCGGTTGGTGATAATGCCGACCACGACCTTGCCTTCCACCACCGGAAAGCCGCTGATGCCATGCTGCTGCGACAATGCAATCACGTCGCGGATTCTCATGGTAGGAGGAATCGTGATCGGATCGCGCACTACGCCGGATTCAAAACGTTTGACTTTCGCCACTTCGCGCGCTTGTTCTTTCGCGGTCAGGTTCTTGTGGATAATGCCGATGCCGCCCTCTTGCGCGATCGCAATCGCAAGCCGCGCTTCGGTCACGGTATCCATTGCGGCCGAGACCAGCGGAATGCTCAGCGTGATGTTGCGCGTGAGGCGGGTTTTAAGGGAAGTATCCTTCGGGAGGATGGCCGAATACGCCGGCACGAGCAGCACGTCATCGAATGTGAGTGCTTTTTGAAGTAGACGCATAGCGATTCCTATTGGCGCAAAGCCGCATTATACAGAAATCCATAAAACACGTCGTTTCGCAACCGTAGCGGCACTCGATAAACCGGTAAATTCATTGACATAAATAACAAAGCGTGGCGAAATCCTGCGTGTGGCGGCAACTAACAAGGATTACAATGAATACCATCCGGCTGAAGCGAATTTCGATTGCGATTGCTGCACTGGCTGCGTTAAGCCTGACTACTGCCGCATGCGCGCAATATGTGTGGCTCAATGAAAAAGGCGTGAAGCAGTATTCGGACATGCCGCCCCCTTCTTCGGTGCCGAAAAATCGCATCCTGAAAGATCCCGGCATGTCTTCGCATTCCATGGCGCCATTGCCGGCTGAAAATCCGGCTGAGAGCGATAACCGTGCGGTGGCAGAATCCCCTAAGGACAAAGGCCCGATGACCACAGCCGAAAAGAATGCCGAATTCCAGAAACGCAAGATCGAACAGGCCGAAAAGGATAAAAAAGCGGCCGAACAGGAAAAATTGGCGGCGGACAAGGCAAAGAATTGCGAACAAGCCCGTGCCTATAACAGAAACTTGCAATCCGGCGAACGGATCGCCCGCACCGACAAAAACGGAGAACGCTATTATTTGACCGATGAACAACGGACACAGGAAACACGGGATACGCGGCGCGTTCTGGATGAATGCAAATAATCCTCGGGGCTATCGCAGACCGGCATGTCAACGCTTGACCGGCGGCTCCCTGTCCTTCCCGGCGGCCCGTTTGCGGCGCGATTCTTTCGGATCCGCCAATAGCGGCCGATAGATTTCAATGCGGTCGCAATTCCGCAATATGGTATCCAGCGCTCTGAGCCTGCCATGAATGCCGACACGGCAGACCGCCAGATCGATTTCGGGAGCGTCGTCGAGCACTCCGCTTTGCCTGATGGCGTCCTGCAATGTCGTCCCCCGGGGCACGCTCAGTTCACGCAGAATCTGCACATCCGGTTTCGCATAGCAGACTTGCACATGGAGTTCGGCGTCCGAATCAGCCATAGACTGTTTCCGCCCGCTTGCAGAAGGAATCCACAAAACTGTTGGCGATCATGTTGAATACCGGGCCGATGATGTGCTCCAGGATTTTGCTTGAAAATTCGTAATGCAGATCAAATTCGATC
>JAQGLW010000089.1 GCA_028292665.1 Herminiimonas sp. | reverse complement strand
CGATAAATCGGATAGTCCGATTATGCAGCCAACAACAAGCGGCCGCCTACGGCAAATATTAAAAAGGGAGACAGGGATGAAGCGGCTATTCTTTGCAGTGCTGATCGCGGCTTGCATCCCTACCTCTTTCTCATATGCCAAATCGCCCGACCCAGGCCAGCCTTATCCAAGGCAGGACGCGAGCGAATCGGACCTGACGAATCATGGGCACTACGTGAACAAAGACGGCAAAGAGGTTCATTCACCGTCGAAGACCAAATCCGGAAAGGCGCCCGCTGGTGAAAGTGCGCATTGTCGTGATGGCTCTTACAGTTTCAGCATGCATCACCGCGGGACTTGTTCCGGCCATGGAGGCGTAGCGCAATGGAGAAATTAGAGGTAATCATCCAATATCAAAAAAGAGGAGACATGCAATGATGAATCTGAAAAAGCTGTGCCTGCCCATCATCCTGGGGCTGACTTTCATAAGCGGTCATGCCCAGGTGCGGGAAAGAACAATCGAGGAAATCAAGGTAGAGGCGCAAGCCCGTGCCGAGCGCGGCGCTTATCCTTTGGGCGGACTCGATCCCGCGGATGTAAAGGAAGCGTTATTGCTGATCCGCACGCGTGACCGCGACGACTGGGCAAAAGGGTGGAGCACAATCGCGGAACGATATATGGCAGCGGCTGCCAAGGCGCAAACGCCCGCAGAGGCGAGCAATCTTTATAAGCGGGCATGGCGACTTTATTATTTTGCGCAGTGGCCGGTGCCAGCATCAGCAGGCAAGAAAGAGGCATATGCCAATGCCTTAAACTCCTATCTAAAATATGCGCAGACGCTTGATCCTCCTCTGGAGGTAGTCAAGATACCTTTCGAAGGGACCGAGATCGTGGGCTATCTTCGCTTGCCGAAGGAAGCAAAAGGCCCGGTGCCACTGGCGCTTGCCATTAGCGGCCTCGACAGTCGCAAGGAAACTGTTGCTGAAACCTATAGTGAAATCCTGAAGCATGGCATCGGTTTTTTCGCCGTGGATAGTCCTGGTACAGGACAGGCGCCGATCAAAGTGAGCCCAACGGCCGATCGCATGTTTAGCGCAATTCTGGATTATCTGCAACAAAGGCCGGAAATCGATAAATCCCGAATATTCACTCACGGCGTAAGTTTTGGGGGTTACTGGGCCGCCAAGATCGCGGTGACTGAACAAAAACGGCTTATCGGTTCAGTAGCGCAATCACCGCCGGTTGATACCTTCTTCACCGAGAAATTTCTTCGCGAAGGCACGTTAGGCAACCGTGAATATCTTTTCGATCTGGCACCGGCTTTTGTGAATGTCTTTGAAGGGGCCAATACAATCGACGATCTGGTTCGTCTGCTTCCCAATATGTCGCTTCTAAAATTAAGATTGCTCGACAAACCTGCTGCACCCATGCTGATTGTTACCGGGGCAAAAGACACTCAGGTCCCCATGTCTGACGTCGATCTTCTGCTTCGAAGTGGAAGCATTCCGAAGGAAGCATGGATTAACCCGGTAGGAGGCCATCTCGGGCGAGAGCCGCGTGGATGGACTGATCCGGTGATCTTTTCAAAAGTGATTCTGCCTTGGGAGATTCGTCTGATCGAGCAGACTGGAAGCAAATAGGCCAGGCAGTTTGCACAGTACTTTGTCGGACCTGCGAAGCACCATCGTATTATTTACAAGTGCTTGGCTCGGCTATCGTCGGCGGGCTTTTTGCGCCTCATCAAACCACCTGCATCGCACGGTTCTAATATAAAGCTGCAATCACTCCCTGGTATTCGCCCGCTCTGCGCAAGCACTGCGGGCTTTTTTACGTTTAATCATTCGTTCATGTGCTGTTAATGCTCTCGATGGCAGAATGATTTTATTACCCCCTCCCACTCCTAAGGTGGATTAGCCCGCAACCACAAGGTTCGCGGGCGCTTTTACGCCACGCTTTCATTCCTTCGCTTCTGCAGTGTGGTGAACAGCGCCTTCTCATCGATCCCGGCCCGGAACTCCTTGAATCCTTTCTGATATAGCGCTACGCCGACCACCACCAGGGTCGCCAGCTCATCCGAATTGATCTTGTGGGAGATCGCGGCCAGTTCATGCGCGAATAGCTGCGCCAGCTGGTTGTAGTTCAGATCCAGCTCCGGCTGCCCTTCGCGGGTGAGCAGGTCCAGTATCTTTTGTTCTGTCATTTTCATGGGTGTCTCCTTTTTTCATTATAGACACCACCTTTCCGCATGACCTAACCGATTCGGCGGTTTGTTTGAGGCTGTAGCTTTCCCTTTCAGTAACGCTACTTCGGTCATGACGCCATCAGCCATTCAGGTCTTCGCGATCGGCAACTCATCCCACCTGGTCGTGTACCGTGGCGTGCGGTTTTCAAACAAGGCAGTCCATCCCTGTTGAATGCCCGCAGAAGCCAAATAAATCGTATTGCGGCCATGATCCCGGTTCAAGCCGTCAATCACCCGCATTACGTTTTCCGAGTGCGGATCCTGCTCTCGAAACAATGACGCCTGGCGCACGGCCGCCGGTGCCAACTCCATCAGCATGACCCCTGCCTTTTTGTACAAATAACCCGGCCGATAAATCCGCTTCAAGCCGTACAAAGCGGCAGCGGTCAGTCGGCGCGTATCGCTGGTCGCTTCGGTCAGCGGCACCGTCATGCCGTTGTTGTACTGCACATCCTGCTCGCGGAACGGGTTGGTCTGCACAAAGACATGAATACCGCTGCAGGTGGAAGCCTGCCGGCGCAGTTTCTCGGCCGCGCGCGCGGTATAGGTCGATACGCTCTCCCGCAATTCATCGTATGTGATGACCATGGCGCCGAACGACCGGGACGATATGATTTGCTTTTTCGCCGGCGCAATCTCTTCCAGCGCCAGACAAGAAAAACCGCGTAGCTCAGTGCCGGTGCGTTCCATCACCACGCCGAACTGCTGCCGCAACAGCTTGGGTTCTGCCTCGCGCAGTGCCTGGACGGTCTCGATGCCCATGCCATGCAGCCGATTGGCGATGCGCCGGCCAACGCCCCACACTTCCCTGACATCGAGCGACGACAGATAGTTGCGCGTTTCCCGATCGTTCAAGGCGGACAGATCGCAGACGCTATCGAACTCCGGCCGCTTCTTCGCCAGGTGATTGGCCAGCTTCGCCAGGGTCTTTGACGGGGCTATGCCCATGCATACCGGCAGGCCGGTCCACATCTTCACCCGCTGCCGGATCGCCTGTCCCAGTTCATCATACGATTTCCATATGCCCAGCAAGCCATCGAGCTGCAGGAAGCTTTCATCGATCGAATATACCTCGACGTTCGGAGAATAACCGCGCAGGATCTGCATCACGCGATTGCTCATGTCGCCATACAAGGTGTAATTCGATGACAAGGCCACGATGCCGTGCTGCCTGGCCAAGTCTTTCAGCTTGAACCAGGGCGCCGCCATCGGCACGCCGAGCGCCTTGACTTCGTTTGATCGAGCAACCGCACAGCCGTCATTGTTGGACAGCACGACGACCGGCTGGCCTTCCAGTTTCGGATTGAATACCCGTTCGCACGAGACATAGAAATTGTTGCAGTCGACCAGCGCGAACATGTCACACCGCGAACTTGGAAACACTGCCGGTGACGACGCCCAGGATGCGCAGCTC
>JAQGLW010000069.1 GCA_028292665.1 Herminiimonas sp. | reverse complement strand
CTTCTTCTCAAGGCTTCAACACCACCTTGATGCATTCATCCTGCTTGTTCTTGAAGATGTCATACCCGTGCGGTGCATCGTCGAGCGACATGCGATGCGTAATCACGCAGGTCGAGTCGATTTCACCTTTCTGGATGCGCTCCAGCAGCGGTTGCATGTAACGCTGCACATGGGTCTGTCCGGTCTTGATGGTCAGCGAACGGTTCATCAGCGAACCGAGCGGAATCTTGTCGCCGAAGCCGCCGTATACGCCGGGGATCGACACGGTGCCGCCGTTACGGCAAGCCATCAGCGCCTCGCGCAATGCAATTGGCCGGTCGCTTTCCAGCTTTATCGCCTGCTTGACCCGATCGTAGGCGCCAACCATGCCCACGCCATGCGCCTCCATGCCGACCGCGTCGATGCAGCTGTCCGGACCGCGTCCGCCGGTCATCGTTTTCAATGCGTCGAGGACATCGGTTTCTTCATAATCGAGCGTCTCGGCTTTCAGGCTGCGCGCCATGCGCAGCCGTTCCGGAAAGCGGTCGATTGCAATCACCCTCTCGGCGCCCAGCAGATAAGCGCTCTGGATCGCGAACTGGCCGACCGGACCGCAGCCCCAGATCGCAACCACATGGCCCGGCTTGATGTCGCTGTTCTCGGCGGCCATGTAGCCGGTCGGCAGGATGTCCGACAAAAACAGCACCTGCTCGTCGGTCATGCCATCCGGGATCTTGAGCGGTCCGACATCGGCGAACGGCACGCGCGCATACTCGGCCTGGCCGCCCGCGTAGCCGCCGGTCAGATGCGAATAGCCGAAGATGCCGGCCGGCGAATGGCCCCACATTTTTTCCGCCATCCATGCATTCGGGTTCGAATTTTCACAGACCGAGTACAGCTTCTCCTGACAGAAAAAGCAATTGCCGCAGGCGATCGGAAACGGCACCACGACCCGGTCGCCGACTTTCAGGTTTTTGACATCGCTGCCCAGCTCGACGATCTCGCCCATGAACTCATGGCCGAGAATGTCGCCTTTTTCCATCGTCGGAACATAGCCGTCATACAGATGCAGATCGGAGCCGCAGATCGCGGTTGAAGTGATTCTGACGATGGCGTCGCGTGAATTCAAAATCTTCGGATCGGGGACGTGGTCCACCCGCACATCGTTCGGTCCATACCAGCAATTCGCTCTCATCCTGGTGCTCCTTTCCTGAATAGCAGGCGGGTGAGCGCGTCGCGGCGGCCGGAAGGCTGGCCTACGGTAGTCGGTATCACACCGGTTTCGATAAGCCATTTGAAGCGGCGCAGGTCTTCGTCGATCTGCTGGGCCGGCTCTTCGCCGAACAGCTTGGCGATCATCGCGCCTGCCTTGCCGCCCGGCGGATTGTATTCCATGTCCACGCGCACGATGGTGCCGCGGCCGCCCGGCGCACGCTCGAAGCGTACCGTGCCTGCGTTTTCCACTTCCGCGCCCTCGATGGAATGCCAGGCCAGCAGTTGTCCCGGCTGGTCCACGGTCACGTCGGCATCCCATTCGACGCTGGTGCCGGCCGGCCCCTTGGCTTTCCAGTGAGAGCGTGTGTCCGACAAGGCCTGCACCGCTTCGATATGCTTCATGAAGCGGGGGAAATTATTGAAGTCGCGCCAGAACCGATAGCATTCATCGGCCGAACGATTGATCGTAATCGACTTTTCGACACTGACGGCGCCGGTTGCCGACGTGCCTGCACCGGTGGTTTGCCGCTGGCTGTGCCGCACGCTCGACACCACATCGAGAGCCGCCACACCGGCCACCGCCAGCGTCGCGGCGGCAACGCGCCTGCGCTGATTGCCCGGTGAAACCGCTGCGATACCGAGCATCGTCAGATCCATCGCATCGCCGGCCACGCGCGTCCAAAGCCACGGCGCAGGCTGGCGCTGACTGAGAATGCCGACGCCGGCAGTGATTTCGCGTACGCCGACTGCCCGCATCAGGAACGGATGGTCCGAAACGCCGGTCGCTCTCGACATGGTGCGCGGCGCCAGCAATTGCGCCACGCCGAGGCCGATGCTGAACCAGCCAAGCGCTTTTGCCAGCCGCTCGTCGCGATCGGCGCCGCTCGCCTTGAATCGCATCGACCGGCCTGCTTGCCCGGGAAGATAGGAACCATGTTCGTTGAGAGAAGACAATCCATGCCGCGAAGCATCCGGCTGACCTGGACTTGTTGAGGGATTTTGCATTCTTTTCCTCCGTTACGCTAGCCGTGCCTTGCTGCATTGACCTTGACTAACGGATGACAAAAATTAACGGAACCGGCATGGTCGCCGGTTCCGGGCCTGTAAAAAATTAGTCCGGTTCTCAAGGTAGTAGTTCCCTTGCTGCGATGCGAAAGCTGCGCAGCCGGCCGGGAACATGCCCCGGCTCAATTACAAGTATGCGCAAGCAATGAACGTGCGATGGAAGATGAAGATGAGATTGCCTGCGCAGACATGATGTGTCCGGATGCAAGCGATGCGGATCGTTTGTTGATCGATTGTTGCGTTCGGCCGGATGAATTGCATGCGCCGTTCCCGGCAGGCATCCGCGACCGGATGGCGCAGCAATGCCTGGCCGCACCGACATCGAACAGTGATTCCGGTAAATGGATCAATCCGGAGCCGGCCATCCGATCACGTTGCCGATTCCGCCGCACTGTCATGCGATGCGTTCGTACGGCAACCCGCTGCCGTCATGCGCTCCCATCGGAATCGACATTTTCAGCACCGTGCCCTGATTGGGGATGCTGTCGATCGTCAGTTCCCCGCCCAGCATGGTGATACGCTCCCGAATGCCGACCAGTCCGAACGTGTTCGCCTTTCTTCTGTTGCCGGGATAGATTCCTACGCCGTTATCTTTTACCGTCATCGACAATCTGCCGCCGTCGAGGTACAGCGCGATACGGACTTGCGTCGCTTGCGAGTGCCGGCTGACATTGGTCAGCGACTCCTGCAGAATTCGAAAAATCGCGGTGGCGTTCTGATCGCCCAGTTCCAGTTCACGGTCTTCAATCGCAAGTTCGCATGCAATACCGGTAAGCCGTCTGAATTCGCTTACCTGCCATTCGATTGCGGCAGGCAGGCCGATGTCGAGCACCGCGGGACGCAGATTGTTCATGATGGTCCGCACCGACTTCATCGTGGTGTCGATATAGTCGAGCGCGGTTTTGGCTCTTTCTTTCAATCGCGGATGCGCCGCTCCGGTTCGGGCATGCAGCATTGAAATATCGATCCGCAACGCCAGCAGATTCTGTCCCAGCTCATCATGGATTTCGCGAGCGATGCGTTTCCTTTCTTCTTCCCTGATTTTTTCCTGATAGGCGGCAAGTTCGCGCAGCGTTGCTTCGGATTGGCGCAATGCCTCTTCCGCATGCTTGCGCTCGACAATCTCGTGTTCCAGTTGCCGGATCACATTGCGCAACTGTTCGCTGTTCGGCAGTTTCAGCGCCTTTGAAATGAGCGGCCACAACAGTATCGCGGTTACAACGGAAGTCACTGCCGTGACGGCTTTCATCAGGGCATCGAGCCGGTAATCGGGATCGCAGATGGTCCAGATCGACAGCAGATGCGCGGTGCCGCAGACAACGATGAACGCGGAAAACAGCACGAAGATCCAGCTGAAGCCGACATCGCGGCGTTTGCGCACGAAATAGAAAAGAGCGAGCGGGATGGAATAGTATGCGATGGCGATAATCGTATCCGACATGACATAGGACCACAGAAAATCAGGCGCCCGCAACGAACAATGACCGTTGTTCGCGAACCAGCGGGACAGTATGTCAATCACGATTTTCTCCTCTTGCCTGAATCAAAAATCATGCAGAGTATTTGTATCCGGGGAATTTTCTAAGCTTACGATAAATCGGTCGCGGGTCAAGCTGAATATCAGACAACAGCGCGCTTTTGCGAGGTGCGCCGTCTATCCTGACAGCGGCAGGGAGTAATGCCGGGATGCCGTACGCATCCCGGCCATTCCTGTCAATGGAGAATCAGACTGATTGCGGTCGCAATCATCAATGCCACGCTCGCCAGCATGCTTATGCCGAATCCCAGACCGCGCCTGGCGGGAGCCTTGTAATAGCCCAGCGCATAGACAATCCGGCCTGCGATCCAGATGGCCCCGCATAATGCCGCCCATGAATCCTTGAAAAAATAAGCGCACAGCCAAAGCGCCGGCAAAAAAATCACCATCTGTTCCACCGTATTGGACTGAACCCGCATGATGCTTTGGAATTCAACCGGCCCGTCCATTGCGGGCGCCGGCACCTTGTATTTGGAGCGTGCCCTGGCGACATTGGCGAAAATCCAGAAATACATGACGAGAGAAGCAAGCGTAGTCCACGCGGTCCATTTCATATACACCCCCTTGTAAGTCGGTTTTTTCGGCATGGCGCCTGGTCATGCCAGGAACGCCATGCGCTCGGCCTGCTGCTGCACTGAAGGACAAGCCCTATGGCATCGTACCGCTTCGGACGATCCTTCAGTGCAACAGAATGCAGCATGGCGCATCAATAAGCAATTGAATTCACCGGCGCTCATATTGCGGTTCGTAATATTCATGGCC
>JAQGLW010000015.1 GCA_028292665.1 Herminiimonas sp. | reverse complement strand
GCGTACAGCCTGCATGCGAACTGCTATATCACCAAGCCGGCCGATTTTATTCAGTTCACCAAGATTCTGCGAACTATTGAGGAATTCTGGCTCACCATTGTGATGCTGCCGCCAAAATAACGCGATGAACGCTACCCGAATCAAGACCTTGCCGATCGAGCATATGCTGGCGCAGGGGCATGGGTTGATATTCGATTTTCGCGCGACTTATTGAGAAATTCTGCGTCACCATTGTGACTCTGCATCTAAAATAACATGATGAACGATACCCGAATCAAGATATTGTTGATCGAGGATAATCCCGGCGATGCGCGGTTGATCGAGCACATGCTGGCGCAGGCGCAAGGACTGGCCTTCGAATCGACTTGGGTCGACAACCTGGCTGACGGGATTGCACATCTGCAAACCAAACCGACGGATGTATTGTTGCTCGATCTGGGTTTGCCGGAAAGCACCGGACTGGCTACCTTGCAAAGAGTATTGGCACGCGCGCCGACAGTGCCGACGCTGGTCGTATTGAGCGGCCTGAGCGACGAGAATATTGCCGTTCAGGCTGTGCAGTCGGGCGCACAGGACTACCTGGTCAAAGGGCAGGTGGACACCGCACTGTTGGTTCGCTCGATCCGTTACGCCATGGAGCGCAGCCAGGCCAAGCAAGCGCTGCGGCAGGCATACGACGAATTGGAGCAGCGGGTCGTGGAACGCACTGCGGAACTGGCGAACACGATTCAGGCCCTGCACGCGGAAATCATGGAACGCAAGCAAGCCGAAGACCAAATCCTTTACATGGCCCACTATGATGCGCTGACCGGACTGCCCAATCGCGAACTGTTGCAGGACCGCATAAGTCAGGCAATCGCATACGCGCATCGTAATCGCACGCAGGTCGCGGTACTCTTCATTGACCTGGATCATTTCAAACACATCAACGATTCACTTGGACACAAGATCGGCGATCGCCTTCTGCAAATGGTTGCGGTTCGCCTGCGGGAATGTGTGCGTGAAGGCGATAGCGTGGCCCGTCCCGGCGGGGACGAGTATGTGTTATGCCTTCCATTGCTGACCGGGGTCGGCGATGCCGCTGTCGTGGCGCAAAAAGCGCTGGATGCGTTGGGCCAGGCTTTCCTTGTGGAAGGGAACGAATTGCATGCGAGCGCCAGCATCGGCATCAGTCTCTATCCGAACGATGGGACCGATGTCGAAACCTTGATGCGCGCTGCCGACACGGCGATGAATCATGCCAAGGAACGCGGGCGGGGGAACTACCAGTTTTTCACGCAAGTACTCAACAAGGCGGCGCAGCAGCGGCTGGTGCTGGAAAAAAAATTGCGCCAGGCGTTCGCGAACGACGAATTCGTGCTGCACTATCAACCTCAGGTGAACATGGCCAACGGCGCCATATTTTCAAGTGAAGCCTTGCTGCGCTGGCGTCAGCCGGGAAAAGCGCCGATTTCGGGCGGGAGCTTCATTTCCATCGCCGAAGAGACCGGCTTGATCCTGTCCATCGGCGAATGGGTATTGCGCGAGGCGTGCCGCCAGCTCAAGCAATGGCAGGATGCCGGCCATCCGGATCTGCGCATCGCGGTCAATTTGTCGCCGCGCCAGTTTTACCAGCCGCACTTCATCGACATGATCGCAGCGATCCTGGATGAAACGGGATTGGCTGCGACCGGCCTTGACCTCGAAATCACCGAGGGCCTGCTGCTGCAGCGCAGCGATGATATTGTCGACATGCTGAACCAGCTCAGCGGCATGGGGATCCAATTGTCGGTGGATGATTTCGGAACCGGATATTCCAGCCTGGCATATTTGCAGCGCTTCCCGGTGCATGCGCTCAAAATCGACCAGTCGTTTGTACGCAATATCGGCCGTGACCGGAATGCCACCGCACTGGTCAGCGCGATCATCGCCATGGCGAACAGCCTGCACATGAAGGTGCTGGCCGAAGGCGTGGAAACCTCGCTGCAGATTGCCTTCCTGAGGTCCCGCGGCTGTTCTTCCGGACAAGGCTTCTATTACAGCGAAGCGGTACCGGCGGAGGCGTTTATCAGGTTGCTGAACAAATAGAATGAAATGAGTGCGTCCTGTTCAGGATTGCGCAAAGTCCGGGATCGCGATCGCGGCTAATCTAGAGCGGTTTTCGTTCACCCGCCGGTTCAACAACACGGTGTCGAACCGGCTCGGGCAAGCGGATCATTCTTGCGAATTACATGCGCCGTTCAATGACGTGCCAACGGCGGTGTGGACGCCGGGACTTTACGCACATGGGCAGCCTGCTCGAAACTGTAAGCATATCCAATGAGGCGAGGCTCGCTCCAGGGCAATCCTATCAGCTCCATCCCGACAGGGACGCCGACCGGCGCTTCGGCCGTCGGCGATGAAAATCCTGCAGGAACGGCGATGGACGGAAACCCGGTTACCGCCGTCAGAATCCCGTTACGGTCCGCCTGGTTGTATTCGCCGATCGGCACCGGCAAACGTTTCTGGTGCGGATAGACCAACGCATCCAGATGATTTTCCGCCATCAGGTTTGCAAGGCTTATCTTGAGCATGTCCATCTTTACCATTCGATCCTTGTAATCCGGCTCAGCCAAACCGTTTTCATAACTCTGAGCGGAGAGCAAAAACTTTTGCAAGGATTGATGCGGCTTGCCGGAAGCAATGATGTCATCCAGTGAATGCGCAGGGACGGTGTCGCCCGCAGCTTTCAGATAAGTGTTGATGACGCCTTTGTACTCATACTTTTGCACGTCCAGGTTCGCGTTCAGTTTGTCGGTATCCATCTCCGGGGCGCTAACCGGAACGATGATTGCTCCCTGCTTTTTCAGAATCTCGATCGCGCTTGCCATGGCCCGATTGGTTTCCTGATGCTCGGGCTTATTGCCGAACAATGTTTCCAGCACACCGATCCGCGCTCCTTTCAGCGCATTCTTGTTCAGATATGCCGTGTAGGTTTTGGGAATATGGCCGACGCTAAACGCCGTAACCGGATCGGCAGGATCGTATCCGGCCATCGCATCCAGCATACGGGCGGCATCGGTTACGGAACGGGTCAGCGGACCTGCGTCGTCCATGGTGAAAGATACCGGGACGATACCGGCACGGCTGATCAATCCGTGGGTCGGCCGGATCCCGACCAGGCTGTTCGCCGAAGCGGGGGAGCGAACCGAATTCACGGTATCCGATCCGGTACCGACCGTAGCGAAGTTGGCAGCCAGCGCAGCAGCGGTGCCGCCGGAAGAGCCGCCCGGCGTCAACAGGAGATTATAGGGATTTTTAACTTGTCCGCCGAGTGAGCTGACCGATGCTCCGCCCAAGGCGAATTCCTGCAAGTTGGTTTTGGCGAGAACCAAGACGCCGTTTTTCCGGAGCCGGCTTAGCGCGAATGCATCTTGTGCAGGACGTGCGCCGGCCAACGAAGCGGAACCGCCTGTCGTCGGCATGTCGGCCGTGTTGTAGTTGTCTTTCAGTACCGTCGGAATACAGTGCAGAGGCGCCATTTTCCCCGATTGCCTGAATTGCCGGTCCATCGCATCGGCCTGCTCCAGTGCCTTGGGATTAAGATAAAGAATCGCATTCAGGGACGGGCCCTGTTTGTCATAGGCCTGGATACGGTCCAGATATTGCTGCACCAGGCTATGGCAAGTCAGGCTGCCTGCCTGCATCGCCTGGTGGATATCGCCGATGGACGCTTCCATCAGATTAAACGGCTTGTCTGCCGCATAAGTTGAAAACGGAAGCAATCCGGCCAGCAATGCCGTCAATGCCTTCTTTGCTTTTTGCTGCATTTTAAATCTCCTGTCAAATTCCAATTGTGAGCTTTACGATGCTCGGATCGATTCATCAGTGGTTGAATCCGGTTTCACGACGATTGTCCGTCCGCGGCGAGCCGGGCTAAGTGCTGAAGCGGCAGGGCCGGACATACGGTGTCACGTTCTGCACAATCTTGAAGCGGAAGCCTGCGGCGGCGGCGGCACATCCGGCGGCGGTATCTCGATGATGTCCATCTGTCCATTGACAGAAATTATCGAAGAACCTCCAGCGTGAGTGAGATGACGCCTGCAATTGCATACAATGTGCCAACCGATGCCTCACACAATTGTTTTTTTCAAGCGTCTGATACCAATGAGTTTTTCAGGAATTGCATTTTGATCCGCGGTTCCGGACCCGGGAACGGAGAAGCCGAAGCGCATTTTTTGTGCATGCAGTCGCACCAATGCGGAGCGGAATTCGCACTCTTGCATTCAAAAATGGTGCGCAATTCAATCGCATATCGAGGTCGGGCACAGCAAGGCGATGTATCGGAAAAGTGTTGATGTATTGAGCTCCGCTAGCCAGAGCGGTTTTCGTGCGGGTGATGCGGGTGCTTGTTGCTGCCTTCCCTGCGGTGTGCGTGAAAAGGAATCGCCGGTATTTGTGCAATACCAGCGGTGCCATACCAGCGACCGACGGAGCGGCAAATGTCGAATGCCGGTGCGTCGATCGCGAGGTTCGCGGGAATCCGCAAGGCGATACCGGCGTTGCCGGGTGATGAAAACGGACGTCCTGCGCGACCGATTCAGAACTTCGCGGGCGCGCCTTCCTGCACAGGCGCTTGCTGTCCGGGGCCAAGAAGCACTGCGCTGAGCAAGGCCGCTGCGGCTGCAAATACGGCGCCAACGACGAAAGCAACATGGTAGCCGCCGTTGAGCGCGACGAGCGAGCCGGCTCCGGACACGACCAAATCGTTTGTGCGGGCGGCGGCAAGGCTGGCGAGGACGGCCAGTCCAAGCGCGCCGCCCATCATGAATGCGGTGTTGACGACGCCCGACGCAAGACCGGACTCGCTCGGCGCGACGTCGCTCATGGCGACGAGCAGCACCGGATTGAACGCGATGCCGGCGCCAAGGCCGAGGAGGATCACGCCGGGGAGCACGTCGACGGCGAATTTTCCATCGACCGGCGCCAGCGCGAAAAAAACGAGGCCGGCCGCGACCAGCAGCATTCCCGCCACCAGCGGCAGCCTGGTGCCGAAACGCATGACGATCGTTGCAGACAGGCCGAGCGAGAAAGCGCCCATGATCAAGTTCGCCGGCAAGAAGGCGAGACCGACCTGCAGCGGACTGTATCCCAGCACAAGCTGAAGGTAGAGCGCGGAGATGAAAAACCAGGCGAACATGGCGGCGGACCACAGGACGCCGACGACGTTTGCGGTCGCGACGTTACGCAGCCGGAAGATTCCAAGCGGCACGAGCGGCGAGCTGACCCGCGCTTCCGTGGCGAGAAAGAGCGCGAACAGCGCCGCCGCCGTGGCGAGCAGCCCGATTGTCGGCAAGGACATCCAGCCGGCCTCGTTGCCGTTCACGATTGCATAGACGGCGACCATCAGCGAGGCAGTCACGGTGACTGCGCCCGCGATGTCCAGGCGCGCCGCCACAGCCGGGCCGCTGGCTGCCGGCAGAAAAACGAGGCATAGCGCGAACACCGCGACGCCGATAGGAAGATTGACGAGGAAGATCCAGTGCCAGTCGAGCGCGTTGGTGAGGACGCCGCCGAGCAAGACGCCGATGCTTCCTCCGCCGGCCATGACGAACCCGAACACCCCCATCGCCTTCGCCCGCTCGCCCGGCTCGGTGAACAAGTTCATGATCAGCGAAAGTGCGACCGCCGAGACGACTGCGCCGCCCAGCCCTTGCACGGCCCTCGCGCCGATGAGCAGCCCTTGCGAGTTCGCCAGTCCGCAGGCGAGCGATGCGAATGTGAAGAGCACGATCCCGAGCAGGAACAGCCGGCGGTGTCCGAACAGATCGCCCAGCCGGCCGCCGAGCAGCAGGAAACCGCCGAAGGTGAGCATGTATGCGTTCACGACCCAGACGAGCGAGGTCTCCGAGAAGCCGAGATCCGCCCTGATCGACGGCAGGGCAACGTTCACGATCGTCGTGTCGAGCACGATCATCAGGTCTCCGAGGCAGAGGATAATGAGAGCCAGCCAGCGCTTCTGGCCGTCGATGTTCTTTATCAATTGATTTCTCCTTTATCTCACGTTACGACGCCGAATCCGAGATGCTGCCCGCAGCCGGCGCGTTCATGCCGATCGCATCGGCGTGCGCCGCGCCGGCTGACCAGCGTGATGATACCGGCACTGCGCCGCGTTCGACATGTCCGGCCACACTCATCGGCGTGCGGCCCGGCGTCCGCCGAAGGCCACGCATCCGGCATCGGCCGGTTGTACCGCATGGGCCGATTCGAATGCGTCGATCAGGCGGATTAATCGTTCCATGTTCACCTGGTCTTCCGGCGAAGGATTCGAACCCCATAACCGGTCAAACTCCGCTACCGCGGTTCGGTATTCAAGCTCGGCAAGAAGCCGATCATTTTCTGTTCGATTGGACATGCGAACATTCTCCATTCGGCTCGTCATCAAAAGGAGCGCTTCTATGCAGTGTTCTCCCTTCCGGCACTCCAGGCTTCAACGCCATCCAAGTTGACTCGCAACGCATCTTGGAAACAGGGTGAACAGGTACTAATGGACTGTAACAACCAATTCGAAAGCGCCCGCCGGCATTTCCTCGATCGTGACGCCGGCAGGCTCGGCGACTTGGCGGACGACGCCCTGGCTATGGGAACCCATCACGATCGCATCGAGGATCGCATGGGACCTGAAGCAGATGACGCGGATGCGGTCAGGTCCGAGCTCGCCTGCCGGATGGCGGGAGAGCGCTTCGATCCCCGCGCATGCGACGCTGTGTCCCATGTACCTTGGTCCCGGCATTTGCGACACTGGCGTCGAGAGCGTGAAGATCACGACTGACTTTATTTTCACTGATGCGGGACGGGAAATCAGCCCTCAAGGCGCCACGATGATCATCCATGCAACGCCGAAACGGTCAGCGACCATGCCGAAACATGGGGAATAGAAAGTCTTGGTCAGCGGCATCTGCACCTGTCCGCCGTCTGCCAGAGCGGCGAACAGCCGCTCGGCCGCGGCGGCGTCAGGCGCCGTGAGCGACAGCGAAAATCCCTGGAAGCTCGGCCGCCCCAGGCATCGGCCGTCGGAAGCCATCACCGTTGTATCCCCGATGCGAAAGCTCGCATGCATTACCTTGTTTTCGGAACCGGGCGGGACCATGCCGGGTTGATGGGGCTCAGGACTGTCCTTGAAGCGCATGAGCATCGTCACTTCGGCACCGAGCGCCTTGCGGTAAAATTCGACGGCTTCCTCGCAGCGGCCGTCAAAGAACAGATAGGGTTGGACTTGCATGGCATTTCCTTTCATGGTCAGAGATAGTTGCAAACGGCGCAGAGGTTTAAAGAATTCCTTGATACTGCTTTACTTGTGTACGCCGTCCACAATACCATAGCATAGATAATGGACAGCGTCCACATGGAAGAATGATGAGAGGCACAACAAAGAATACGCCGGGGCGCCCTACGTACCGCCACGGCGATCTGCGGCGGGCGCTGCTGGATGCCGGCATCGCGCTGGCGCGTCGCGGCGGACCCGATGCGGTCGTATTGCGCGAGGCCACCCGGCAAGCGGGCGTGGTTCCGAATGCGGCCTACAGGCACTTCGCCAGCCGGCAGGAACTCTTGCAAGCGGTCCGCGCGGCCGCCTTGTCAGCGCTGGCCGTCGCGATGGAGACCGAACTGGCCAAGCCGAGCGCTGGAAAGCGTCCCGCCGACATCGCCCGTGCGAGCCTGCGGGCGGTCGGCATCGGTTATCTGCGATTCGCACAGGCCGAACCGGGCCTGTTCCACACGGCGTTCTCGGTCCCGGACGAAGTTGAGGGCGACGCCGATCCGGCCAAGGCCGGACACAGCGGCCTGAACCCTTTCCAGTTGCTGAGCGCCGCACTGGACCGACTCGTCGAAGCGGGCGTGCTGCCACCCGAACGTCGTCCAGGCGCGGAATACCTGGCTTGGTCCGCAGTGCACGGCCTGGCCTTGCTCGTCATCGACGGGCCGCTGCGCAGCGCCGCTCCCGCGCAGAGGGACGCCATCGGGCAACGCCTGCTGGATATGGTTGAAAAGGGACTGTAGCCGGGGTGGCGCTCCGGCAGGCCGGCGGCACCGCAGATCGGCGTTGCCATATAGTTCGCTCAGGAAGGCGCAGATGACGGCCTGTTGCTCTGCTGCATGTTCGCACGCGGAGGCGCCTCGCCGAAGTCACAGCTTGTGAACGTCTCCGGACAGTCGCATGACAACATCAGAACATCCAACTGCTCAATGTTCTCGACATCGTCGACCTTTCACTTTCGTAAAGGATCAAGCAGATGCCTCAAAGCGTTATGGTCCAACTCGTACATGAGCGCTATCAGACTACCTAATTCACCCGAGGGAAAACCTTCACGCGCGAACCACCCCAGATAATGTCCCGGCAAATCGGCGATCAAGCGACCCTTGTACTTCCCGTAAGGCATTTCACGAGTGACTAAAAGCTGTAAGTATTCTGGATTCATGGCAGGCTGCTGCTGCCACAACTTGTAACGGTCGCGGCGCGCTGTCGGGTCTTGAGTGATGAAGTGTAAGGCAGTTGCACATTGTGTCAAATTTTGTGCTGTTGTACTACGGGAGGGAAGCGCGCCCTAACTCTGCTTCGCCTCGATAAAACTGCCGGCTATCGGCCACAAGCTGAAGATGAGGTATTTACCGCCGAATGCCCGCTTCAGACTGGTTGCGGACGGTCTATTCTTTCGGCCACAGACGCATGTCGACCCAAAGCCGTCCGTCGCATCCGTGAAAAGCAAACATTCGACATGAGCGGTAGATGCTGTCTTGTCGGTAGCGGTCTGCTTAATAGGAAAGCTGGACATCACAAAGGCAGCGTGTCCTTTCAATCGTGACGACCTTGGCAATGGGGGCGTGTGGCGGGCTATGGCGTCAGAGAAGCGAGGAACGCCACAAGCGAGACTATGTCTTCCTCTGCGAGATTTTGAACACTGGGTTTCATCTGGTCGTTTGCACTTCCCGCTCTCGCGCCGAGTTTGAAGTCATGGAGTTGCCGAGCCAGATAGCTTGGTGATCGTCCGGCGATGCCCGGTACCGGGCCGAGACCTTTCAGATCTGCGCCATGGCACGAAGCGCAGGGAACTGTCTTGCCTGCGCCCCCGGACTTCACCAATGCCTCGCCTTTGGCAATGCTGCCAACCGGGGCGTATGCCAAGAATTGTGCCCTGCTGTCACGAAGCCCAAATTGCGCTGCATCGACCGGAACTTCAACGATCCGCTGGCCGATAGGCTCCGTGCCACCTCCCGGCAAGGTTGCAAGGAAGCTTCCCGCGACATAGGTCTTCGGGACCATCTCGGCTTCAACAACCTTGATGTTGGGCTTTGGCTTAAGCGCGGAGAAATATGCAGCGGCATCCTTCACTTCCTCCTCGGTGACAGATTTGGCTAGCGCAATCATAAGTTGTGGCGGAGATCTTTGCGGAACGGAGGTCGTTCTGGCACCGCTCCTGTAGTCAGCCATCTGCTGCATGATGTAGGCAGCAGGTAGACCTGCAAGGCTGGCGTTTTCCGGACCACCGGAACCCTGGACACGGTGACAGGAGCCACAAGCGCGTACCTCGGGCTTTCTGCCACGCGCAACCACTTGAGGCATGGGCGGATGATCGTTCGGATGCCAGTCCGGCGCGACATAGAGATCCCGCACTTGGGTGAGCGTGAAAGTTGCAGCGCTGCCGGGAACGCGTCGCGGCACGCCGTCGTCAGGCGGAGCTTTGAAGTCCGGATCCCAAGGGAACGCCCACACTGGAGGCGAAATCTTCATTGAGTTGGAAGCAGGCACCGTATGACTTTGGTTTTGAGCAAGTGCTGGCAATACAACCAAGGCACCTTTCAGAAGCAATGCGCTAATAGCACGAGATTCGGAAGCGCTCATGTTCACCCTCCTTTGAGGATTCTTGGGCCTGCTGAGTAAAACGTGAGGTCAAACGCTTTGCCGGCCAGGTATTCTCAATGAGAAAGCTTGCACTTAGGAGAAGAACCGCATGTCCTCTCAATGCAACTCGGAGAACCTTGAATCTTAG
>JAQGLW010000153.1 GCA_028292665.1 Herminiimonas sp. | reverse complement strand
GCCCGCCCACGTGGTGGGTCACCAGTTCCTTGACGTACTCTGGCGAACGCACCGCCAGGTCGTAGCGCAGGCCCGAGCTGATCAGTACTTTCTTGATGCCGGGGATCGCGCGCGCCTTGCGGTACAGTGAGATCAATTTGCTGTGATCGGTGCCCAGGTTGACGCAGATGGTCGGGTACACGCACGACAGGCGGCGGCACGATTCCTCGATCTTCTTGTCCTTGCAGGCCAGCCGGTACATATTCGCGGTCGGCCCGCCCATGTCGGAAATGGTCCCGGTGAAGCCCTTGGTCTTGTCGCGGATGTGCTCGATCTCGCGCAGGATCGACGGCTCGCTGCGGCTCTGGATGATGCGGCCCTCATGCTCGGTGATCGAGCAGAAGGTGCAGCCGCCGAAGCAGCCGCGCATGATGTTGACCGAAAAGCGGATCATGTCCCATGCCGGAATTTTTGCCTTGCCGTAACCAGGATGCGGGGCGCGCGCATACGGCATGTCGTAGACCCGATCCATCTCGTCCATTGCCAGCGGCAGCGGCGGCGGATTCAGCCAGACGTCGCGTTCGCCGTGCGCCTGCACCAGCGCACGCGCATTGCCGGGATTCGACTCCAGGTGGAACACGCGCGACGCATGCGCATACAGCACAGGATCGTCCTTGATCACATCGTAGGCGGGCAGTCGCACCACGGTCTTGTTGCGGATTTCCTTCAGCGCCGCCTGACGCTCTTCGCGGGTCAGGATCAGCACCGGTTGCGCCACCGGCTTGTCTTCGGTTTTGCAGCCGGCGTCTTCCTTCGACTTCATTTCATACGGGTCGGGATGCGGCTCGATGCGGCCCGGCGTATCGACGCGGGTCGAATTGGCTTCGGTCCAGTCTTCGGCCGGCTTCCAGCCGCGCGGCACCATGAAGGCGGTGCCGCGCAGATCGCGGATCGATTTGATGGGCTCGCCTGCCGCGACCCGGTGCGTCAGCGCCACCAGCGCGCGCTCGGCATTGCCGAACAGCAGAATGTCGGCCTTGGAATCCGGCAGCACCGAGCGCTTCACCTTGTCCGACCAGTAATCGTAATGCGCGATGCGGCGCAGGCTCGCTTCTATGCTGCCGATCACTACATTGACTTCGGGATACGCTTCGCGCACGCGCTGCGCATACACCACGACCGCACGGTCGGGCCGCTTGTTCGGTTCGCCGTTGGGCGTGTATGCATCTTCGGAGCGGATCTTCTTGTCGGACGTATAGCGGTTGACCATCGAATCCATATTGCCGGCAGTGATGCCGAAATACAGGTTCGGCCTGCCCAGCGCGCGAAAAGCGTCCGCCGACAGCCAGTCCGGCTGGCTGATGATGCCGACCCGGAAACCCTGCGCTTCCAGCAGCCGTCCCACCAGCGCCATGCCGAAACTCGGATGGTCGATATACGCATCGCCGGTCACCAGGATCACATCGCACGAATCCCAGCCGAGCGCATCCATCTCCGCGCGCGACATCGGCAGAAACGGAGCGGGCTTGGCGCCTTCCTTCCGGTAACGCGGATAGGAGGACAGGTTTTTGGGCGATTCGGTCATCGGCTGCAGTATTGGAATTCGGGCCTGAAATCGGGCGTGGGGCTTGCGGGGCGAGGAAGGCGATAGTATGACAGCTTTGTTCGAACCATGAAGGTTTACGCGAAGCGATGGGTTAATCAAAACGTATGAATTGCCAATCGGTAATTCATACGTTTTGCACATCGGTTTGCGCCAACAGATAGCCGGCAATGCGAAAAAGACAATCGGACGTTGGCGGGCCGGAGCCTGAAAGCCGGGCTATCGATGTCCCCTGATCGCATCGACCGGTATTCCCCAAATGCCGACTCCCCTCGATCTGGCGATTTTTTCCAGCGCAGCATATTCGAAAGGAGCGTCGGGCAAGGCCACCGTCCATCCTTGCTGCAGCATCCAGGCGCTCAAATCCTGGTCTTCCAGTCTGCAACTGGCCGTGATGCTGCCGTCGGCGTTGGGCGCTCTTTCCGTGCAGTGAACGAAGTCGCCGCCAAGCTTGAAATCGAGCGCCAGCGATGCCCTGGTGCCGCATGGAATCGGTCTGATGAACGTATAGCAGGTCTGATCGGTCGGCGGAATATAGATGCCGTAGAGGCGGATGAGGTAACCGCTGACTTTCAGCGAACCGTCGTCCTGGACGAAGGCGAAGCTGGAAATGTCGGCTTGCGCTACCGCCGGTTGCATAGTCAATGCGGCAGCCAGAGCCGCCAGGACGTGTTTGATAAGAGAATTGGTCGTCTTCACCTTGCCTTCCTATCGACAACAGGGCAATAAAGGATAGACCGCAATTATTTTGAATAAATCACGATCGGCCCCTCATTATTTGTCGTTCTCCGCAACGCGTTGCAATTTGATGCTGCATTGTTTTGTATCAAACCCCTGAAAGCCTTCAAAATCATGCGCTTGGTCATGGTTATTGCCGGTTATCCACAGGATTGTGCACAGTAAATGTGGGCAACTATTCGGCCATGTGGTTCGTTGGACCGATTGCCATGGCCGATGCCGATTTCGGCATGACATGTCCACCTGAATCGATACGGCTGAATTGTCGTCCCCCGCAGCAACCGGCACAGTGCACAATTCTTGCATATGACCTCAAGTCAGGCGTCCGGCTACCGCATATCGGTTCGCACAATATGAACAGACATGAACGCCATCGCAGAGGCTACTCATAAAAAAACCGGTCTTGCCGAGACAAACTTTCAAAACGAAAGTTGATCAAATGGGTAGCGGTCCTGCTGAAGTGGAGTCAACCCTGGAAGATATTTCATCACCGCCGGAACCGGATCGTTCGATCATCCATCGATAACGCCGCCGGAATGAAGCCATTGTTCTTTTCCTGCGCGGTTCCCGGCCGGCTGCGATGAACTCCGGTTGGAGCGCTATCTTGTGTGGAATGCTGTGCTTCTGCGACTGCGGCGAAGCCGGCAAGAATTACCGGAATGCGGTAATGATTACGAGAGCATGCGTGGATACCTGTTGAACCTTTGCATGGACGGGAGACGATTCAGCGGGACGGATGGCACGGGGCTTGCAAAACTGTGACCCATGGTTTCGGGTCCGGTCGAGGCGATAGGAGCACGCATGTGGTTACCTTCAATGTTTGTACTGCGCAGATTTGGCTTGGGCATGACAGACCATCCGTATAAAAACCGTGAGGAAGCCGGCGCACAACTGGCTGCAGCACTCAGCGCCCGCGTTCCCCATGACGACACAATCGTACTGGCATTGCCGCGTGGCGGCGTGCCTGTCGGTTTCGCTGTCGCGCAGGCGTTGCAGGTCCCTCTTGATGTCTTGCTGGTACGCAAACTTGGCGTGCCGGGATATGAGGAATTCGCGATGGGCGCGGTCGCCAGCGGCGGCGTGCGGGTGCTCCGGGACGATGCGATGGAAATGTTCGGTATCCGCGACCAGACCATTGACGACATCGTGACCCGGGAATTCGCAGAAATAGAAAGGCGCGAAACTGCTTACCGCGATAGCCGTCCGATGCCGCAATTGGCGGGACGCAATGTCATCCTGGTCGACGACGGCCTGGCGACCGGTTCCACCATGCTCGCTGCGGTGGTCGCATTGCGCGAAAAAAATCCGGCCCGCATCATCGTCGCGGTCCCGGTCGGCTCACGCGAGGCTTACGAAAAAATCCGCGCCGAAGCGGATGAAATCATCTGCCTCAAAATTCCCAGGCAGTTTCATGCGGTAGGCGTGTGGTACGACGATTTCACTCAAACCACGGACGACGAGGTCAAACGCCTGCTCAGGGAAGCCGGGCAGCCGCTTGCGCCGGGCAGCGGCGGCGCAACCGCAAATCAGTCCGGAAAGAATGGCGACAACCTGCACTACAGCAGATAGATGCATGCTGCACACCGGAAACCGGCCGATGGATGACATCAAGCAGGAACTGAAAAATTCTTGTGCGGATTATTCGATATTCAAGTCTTGGAAATGAAAAGGAGCCTATCGTGAGAGAGCAATCGGCAGGAACCCGTCAATGGACAACATGGCTGGGCGGTATTGCGCTGGGTGCGGCGGCGATGTATCTGGCTGATCCGGTTCATGGACGGCGGCGGCGTGCGCGGGCACAGGACAAGATGCGCAAAATGGGCAATAAAGCAGGCGATGCCATCAATGCCGCGATGCGCGATGCAGGCAACCGCTTGACGGGGCTGCAGGCGCGAGCCGGCAGCCTGCTGGGGCAGTCTGACGAACCGATCGACGATCAGGTGCTGGAGGCGCGGGTGCACGCCAGGCTCGGGCGTGCGCTGAGCCATTCAAGATCGATCGATGTGACAGTGCGGCAGGGGTGCGTGACGCTGAGCGGACGCATACCCGCACAAGAGAAACCTCAACTGCTGAAGCTGGTGCAGGCAATCCCGGGCGTGGCCGGAGTAACGGACAAGCTTGATACGCGCGAACAGTCGGGCAGCATGCGGGACTTGCCGGGGACTGAAGTCCGTTCGCAAGGCCGCGACGGAGTCATGCATGCAAACTGGACGCCGGCGCTGCGGTTGATGACATCGCTGGGCGGCGGCATGCTGGGATTGTACGGAATGGCGCGGCGTTCGACCACGGGCACCTTGCTGGCGGCGGCCGGGCTCGGTTTGCTGGCGCGCGGCGTGACCAACATGAACCTGAAACAAATGCTAGGGTTGGGCGGCAATGCGCAGCCGGTCAATGTGCAGAAAACCATCGGGATCAGCGCGCCGCCCGCGGCCGTTTTCGACATGTGGTCCAGGTATGAGAATTTTCCGCATTTCATGTCGCATGTGATGGAAGTGATCGACCTGGGACAGCAGCGGTCGCACTGGATCGTCAAGGGACCGGCGGGCGCCAATGTCGAATGGGATTCGATGCTGACCGAATCCACGCGTCCGACCAGGCTGGCCTGGCGCAGCGAGCCCGGCGCCGCGGTGGATAACGCCGGCTCTGTGCATCTGGAACCGATGGATGGCGGCACGCGCGTCACCGTCCGTATGTCGTACCGTCCGCCGGCAGGCGCGGTGGGGCAGGTGGTCGCCATGCTGCTCGGCAGCGATCCGGAACAGGCGATGGACGACGACCTGATGCGGATGAAGAATTTCATCGAAACAGGCATTCCGCCGCATGATGCCGCGCAACCGGTATCGGCGGCCGGCCAGGTGCTGCATTGATTGTGTTTAACGAATGCCCTCGCCGGATTCCGGAATTTTTATATTATCAATATCATGTCAACCCCTACCAATTCGCCATTGAGCATTGCGATATCTTCAGCCGCGCACCTGCTGAACGGAACCCATAACGATTACGACCCTTTGCTGGATTTGATCGGCGACGCGCATTTCGTGCTGTTGGGTGAAGCCACTCACGGCACGCACGAGTTCTATCAGGAACGGGCGCGCATCACCCAACGGCTTGTCGCTGAAAAGAATTTTTCCGCCGTTGCGGTAGAAGCCGACTGGCCGGACGCATACAACGTCAACCGTTATGTGCGCGGCACCAGCACCGATTCCAGCAGCGAACTTGCACTGTCGGGCTTTCAGCGTTTTCCGACCTGGATGTGGCGCAACAGGGACGTGGTGCAATTTATCGACTGGCTGCGCGGCTACAACGATTCGCTTGAGCCCGATGCGCTGAAGACGGGCTTTTACGGCCTCGATCTCTATAGCCTGTTCACGTCGATCGACGAAGTGCTGGGCTACCTGGATAACGTCGATCCCGAAGGCGCCCGGCGCGCACGAGCCCGCTATGCCTGCTTCGACCATTTTTATGAAGACAGCCAGCGATACGGTTACGCGGCCAGCCTCGGCTTGTCGCAGGCCTGCGAGGAACAGGTCATCGCGCAGCTGCGCGACTTGCGCAAGCAGGCAAAAGAATACAAGGACCTGGATAGCCAGCTTGCGAAAGACGAATTCTTCTATGCCGAGCAAAATGCGCGACTGGTGAAAAATGCGGAACAATATTATCGAAGCATGTTCCAGGACCGGATTTCGTCATGGAACCTGCGCGACCGGCACATGGCGGAAACGTTGAGCGCGCTCGCGCAGCATCTGTCGCAGCCGGACAGGCCGGCGAAGATCGTCGTGTGGGAACACAACTCGCATATCGGCGACGCGCGCGCAACGGAAATCGGCCGGCAAGGCGAATGGAATGTCGGACAACTGGCGCGCGAGCAATACGGCGGCGATGCGGTGCTGATCGGCTTTACGACCTATCAGGGAACGGTGACGGCAGCGTCGGAGTGGGATGCGCCTGCCGAACGCAAGCGCGTCCGCCCTGCATTGGCGGGCAGTTACGAAGAGGCGTTCCATCAAACCGGCATGTCGCGCTTCATGCTGCCGCTGCGCGGAAAAAACCCGGCCGCGCAGGCGCTGGCTTCGAGCGAGCGGCTCGAACGGGCGATCGGCGTAATCTATCTGCCGCAGACGGAACGGCAAAGCCATTATTTTCGCGCGCAGCTGCCGCAGCAGTTCGATGCGGTTCTGCATTTCGATGAAACGCAGGCGGTGGAACCGCTGGAGTTGACCAGCGGCTGGCATGAAGGAGAGGCGCCGGCGACTTTTCCGGTCGGACTCTAGCGGCCCATCCATCCCGCGATCCAGGCAATTTCCGGCCGGCGAGTCGTCAACGACCGGACCGGGTATCATCGTTGATCCGAATGACCTGTGCTGCTTGCGCTCGCGCAGAAGCAACGGTTATTCAATTGACCTTCATTACCCGCTCTCATTGATAATCTTGAACAGAAAGGAATTCCTATGGTCAGGCCACTCCATATTCTCGGCATCTCAGGCAGTCTGCGCAAAAAATCCTACAATACCGCCGCATTGCGGGCGGCCGGGCAATTGCTGCCTGACGGTGTCACCATGGAGACTTTCGATCTGGCGCCGATTCCAATTTACAACGACGATGTCCGCGAGCAAGGACTTCCGCAGCCGGTGCAACAGCTCAGGGAAAAAATCGCGGCGGCGGATGCATTGCTGATCGTGTCGCCGGAATATAACTATTCGATCCCCGGCCCGTTGAAGAATGCGATCGATTGGGCATCGCGACCGCCGAGCCAGCCCTTCGACGGCAAGCCGATCGCGATCATGGGCGCCTCGCCGGGTGTAATCGGCACGGCGCGCTGCCAGTATCATTTGCGGCAGGTGTTTGTATTCCTTAACGGGATGCTGCTCAATAAACCGGAAGTGATGATTTCCTTGGCCGGCGCCAAGTTCGACGAGCAGGGCAACCTGACCGATGGCCCAACCAGGGAATACATTCAGAAACTGCTGGCCGCACTTGCCGCCTGGACCCATCGTCTCAAACAGGATTAGGAGCATTGCGGAATCCGGCTCGCCGAACACTCGAGGAGGTCAGCCGGCGCATCGGGCCGGACATCGCGTCCGGCTTCAGAGGTGCAAACGGTAACAGGCGGAGCAGCTGTGCCGGTCACGGCTGCCCGCCGGGATTACCGGTTTATTTTTTGACTTCCTTGAAATCCGCATCCATCACGTCATCTTCTTTCGGCTGCGGCGTTTCAGTCGCTCCCTGCGCCGTTGTGCCGGCGCCCTGTTGCGCCTGCATGTCCGCTTGCATTTTCTCGCCCAGTTTCTGGGCCGCAGTCGACAGCGCCGCTATCCTGGAGTCGATCGCCGACTTGTCGTTGCCCTTCAATGCGCTTTCCAGATCCCTTATGCCGGAGTCGATCCTGTCCTTGTCCGCGGGAT
>JAQGLW010000135.1 GCA_028292665.1 Herminiimonas sp. | reverse complement strand
CCAAGGCCAGCTACTAGGCCGCAGGCCGTATCGAAGGGAGCGTATCGAAACGGGTTCGCACCCGCACTTGTACCTCACTGCTTCACATAAAATTCGTTGTTGTACTCATTCTCTTCTTGTATTTTGTTTGCAAAATCTATCACAAGCCGGAACACGTATTTATCTTCATAAACCAATCCCCACGCTCCTTTGGAAATGCCTGAAAAAATTGTTTTGTAAGTGAAGCTTTGACCGCTTTTCAGTTCAGGGATATAGTCGCCGCGCGAAAATGCGCTCGCGTCCTTGGTGCCTTCTTCGGTTTTTGCGATGTAGATGGCCAGCTGGGATTGAGGCGCTATACACGGACCGATATTCTTGATGACTATGATGAACTGGTCGGCTTTGGTCACTTCGGCACTTGCGATGGTCAAGTCGGGCTTGTCATTATCAAGCCCGCAGACGACGGGTGGTTTTTTGCTTGAATTGCGGTTCTTCGGATCAGTCGGCGACGGTGCATTTCCATTTTTCAGCGGCCGGCTCTGCGCATATGCGGATGATTGAGACAAAGCCGCCAGAAACATCAGGCCGATGCCGATAATGATCGCTTTCATCTTGTTCCTTTCGAATAATAAGCGCTGCAGTCGAGCCAGGCCTCTGGAAATAATCAGGCAAGAAATATTCACGCAGCAGGCATTGCTACGCTTTAGTGGACTTTTTGCCAAAATCAACGCAACGGCCAAATAAATTCCGGATGTATCAAAAATATTCACCTGGCTTGGAAGACATGCAGAATCCGGTTAAATTGGAGAAAGGCAATATCAAACCCCTTCTTTGGAGGTTCAGGCTATGCGTTTGCAAAAACCGGTTTGGATATGGGTAATGATGATCGCGCTTCTTTGCTTCGGGAGGCCGAGTTCGGCCCAGGTTGGCGATGGCTGGATACGGGACAAGCCTTCGGTTGTCTTGCATCATGCCGCTCATGGACGCTTGTACATCGAGCGTCGCGTTCCCGGGCATTTTGACGACGGGCTCGCTCATTACGATACGGATGGCGTGGTAGAGACATTCATTCTCCACAAAGCGGCCTCGAATCGTGTCGAAATCAGGGTGAATAACAACTACGATCGCGGAATGAGGCAGTTCGAAGGATCAGTGTGGATCGATGCGCCAACCGGGAACGAGTCGATCATGCAGATCTTCGGCGGCTCGGCTCATGCAACGGCGGCCATGTTCCGTGCCGGTTTCAACGCCAACGGCGGAGAGATCCGTCATGGCAGCCGGCAAACGATTGCCTCCGGCATATATGGAAAATGGGTCCGGTTGAACGTCATTCACGACGCGGATATCGGCATGGTGAGCGCCTACGTCGACGGCAAATTCGCCGGCCGGTGGAAGGATGATGGATACGCGACCCATTATTTCAAATACGGCGCCTATGGCACGCATGATGATGTGCATCCGGCCGTCGTGAAGTGGAAAGATGTCAGCTTCTATTATCGATGAACCGGCGCACACAAAAGTGCGGCCGCCGGCCGGTTCGCCTCGTTTAACGAGGAATCATCCCGAGCAGATCCAGCGGCAAGGCTGCCAGCGCATCCGCGCCCCAGGTAGCCGGTTCAGCGTGGCCGCAGTAACCCCAGGCCGCCGCAACAGTCGGCATGCCTGCAGACCGGCCGGCCTGGATGTCGCGCAGATCGTCGCCGACATACCAGCAATCCTGCGGCGCCAATGCCAGGCGGCGGGCTGCCTCCAGCAGCGGCGCGGGATGCGGTTTCGGATGCGGTGTCGTATCGCCTGAAATCACACAGCCGGCTGCTTGCAATCCGATTTGCGGCACTAGCAGATCGGTAAAACGCGCCGCTTTGTTGGTGACGATTCCCCACAGCACGCCGTATTCGCGCAAGCTCTCAAGCAGCGGCATGACGCCATCGAACAAGCGGCTGTTTACTGCGATCGCTTTCTCATAATTATCGAGGAAGCCGATGCGCAAGTCCTCGTAGCCGTCATCCCCGGGCCGAAGATCGAATGCTGCGCCGATCAAGCCGCGCGCTCCGGCAGAGGCGACCGGACGCAGCAGTTCGTACGATGCCGGCGCGAGTCCGCGTGCAGTGCGCAATTGGTTTACCGCGGCTGCCAAGTCCGGTGCGGTGTCGGCTAGCGTGCCATCGAGATCGAACAGAATAGCGCGCGGTGGGGGCAGTAATGCGGAAGATTTCATTTTTTGCTGTTTTTTGTGCAGAATGAATCGGCCTGAAAGACCGATGACATCGGGATGCTCTTTTACGCGGGCCGGGTGCAAGCGATCAGGTAATTGACATCGGTGTTTTGATTTAATGAATATATCCGCGTGATCGGATTATAGGTCATGCCCTTGAGGGAATTAACGGTCATCCCTGCATTGCGAACAAATTGCGATAGCTCGGCCGGGGTAATGAACTTGGCATAATCATGCGTCCCTTTGGGCAGCAGGCGCAGCAGGTATTCCGCACCGAGCACCGCGAACAGATAAGCTTTGGGATTGCGGCTAATCGTCGAAAAAAACACATGTCCGCCTGGTTTCACCAGCGTTGCGCATGAATGCACGATGGCAGCCGGATCGGGTACATGTTCCAGCATTTCCATGCAGGTCACGACGTCATAGCGTGCCGGTTCGCGCGCCGCCAATTCTTCCGCTGCGATCAATTCGTAGCGTACCTGCACACCCGATTCGAGGCTGTGCAGGTCGGCCACCTTCAAAGCTTTTTCCGACAGGTCGATACCGGTGACATCGGCACCTTTTTTCGCCATGGATTCGGCCAGTATGCCGCCGCCGCACCCTATGTCGACAACGGTTTTTCCAGCCAGGGACACTTGTGCGTTAATCCATTCGAGACGTAGCGGATTAATCTCATGCAATGGGCGAAACTCGGATGTCGGATCCCACCAACGGTGCGCAAGATCGCTGAATTTTTGCAGTTCTAAAGGATCGGCATTCATAGGCACATGATAGCGGGAAAGCGGGCAGCCTGCTGCAGGTCGTGGAAAGACGGAACAGAAATGAAAGAAGCCTGGCAAAACAATCTTTTTGTCTGCGGTTGACGCGGCGGATCAGCTGCCGGTGTACTTTTCTGTTGAAGTATCTGACCGCATATCGTTCCTTGTTATTTTGCCCGGCGTTCAGGCATGCGGCAAGAATGATCATAAAAAAACCCCGCCGAAGCGGGGTTTTGATTCGAGCGACGCCGATTACTTCGAGCGTGTACCGACCACTTCGATTTCGACGCGACGGTTCTTGGCGCGGCCGGCAGCGGTCTTGTTGTCGGCCACCGGTTGCTTCTTGCCCTTGCCTTCGGTGTAGACGCGGTTGGCTTCGATACCCTTCGATACCAGATACGCTTTCACGGCCTCGGCACGGCGCACCGACAGCTTCTGGTTATACGCATCCGAGCCGATCGCGTCGGTATGGCCGACGGCGATGATGACTTCCAGATTCATGCCTTGCAGCTTGGAGGTCAGGTCGTCGAGCTTGGCTTTGCCGTCAGGCTTCAGGACCGCCTTGTCGAAGTCGAAGAAGGCATCGGCGGCGAAGGTGACTTTTTCCGAAGTCGGTGCGGCGGCCGGAGCCGGTGCGGGAGCAGGCTCCGGTGCCGGAGCAGGCATCGCAGCCGGAGCGGCTTGCGCCAGCACGCCGTCGCAGCCGACGACCGTGGCATCGGCCGGAGTCCAGTAGCCGGTACGCCAGCACAGGCCGGTGCCGCTGCGCACGACGACGCCGCGTGAATCCTGGGCATAGGCGCTGTACGGCGTTGCCGCCTGGGCGTCCGTGACAACTTGTGCAGACGCAGAGAAAGCAACGACTGCGGTTGCAGCGAAGACGAGGTGTATTAATTTATTCATATTATCCGTTCGTTTCGGTTGAATGTGACAATTTGCCGTATTCGACAAACCTGCCTATCGGCAAAAAAGGTTTTACTCAGCTACTGTCCGGCATGATGCGAGAGCGTTCGGTGAAGCGCTGCCGTCGCACGTTCCTGGTTCAATTCCGGATCAATGAGCAAAGTTTACGGTTAAAAACAGGCTCGGTCTGTATGCTGGCGCACATAAGGCGGTTCCCGATAAAGTTGCCGGCCGGCCGGGCTTTTCATTTCATGGCACACTTCAAAAATGCCGCCGACACTATGCCGGCGGCAGCCGTACGCCATCCGGCGCAACCACCTGAGGAGCTTTTTGAAGCCGATTGCCCCGCCTGCCGTATCTTCGGCGCCTGCCGAAAACCGGTTCGATGCGCTGCTCGCATGGTATTTCGTGCTGGTATGGGGGTCCGGCTATCTTGCAAGCAAGACGGGGATGCAATATGCCGCGCCATTCACCTTTCTTTCGCTGCGCTATATTTTCGGGGTGCTGTGCCTGATTCCGTGGTTGATTGTTTCCCGTCCCCGGTGGCCGGCCGACAAGCGGCAGTTCTTTCATATCTGTGTGGGCGGACTGTTGATGCATGCGGTCAATCTGAGCGGCAGCCACTATGCGCAATACCTCGGCATGTCGGCCGGCATCACCGCGCTGATTCTGGCGACGCAGCCATTATTGACCGCCGTGTTCGCGCATCGCATGATGGGAGAGCGGCTGGCGCTATCGCAGTGGTTCGGCGTGGCGCTCGGGCTCGCCGGAGTGATGCTGGTGGTCTGGCACAAAATCGACATTGCGGCGATCACGGCCGGAAGTCTCGCCGCAGTCGGCATCTCGCTGGCGGCGATCACTTCCGGCACGCTGTATCAGCGCGTGTTTTGCAGGACGGCCGATCTGCGCAGTGCCGCATTGATCCAGTTCGGGATGTCCTTGCTGGTGCTCGTACCGCTGGCATGGGGCATTGAAGGATTCGTCGTCCGGTGGAGCCTGCCGCTGGTTTTTTCGATCGTGTTCTTGGTGATATTCGCGTCGATCCTGGCGGTGAATGCGTTGCATACGTTGATGCGGAGAGGGCATGCAACCAAGGTGACGAGCCTGTTTTTTCTGACCCCGATCGTTGCGGTGCTGCTGGAATGGGTGATGTTCAACGTCGTCCCGACATGGCAGAGCGCCGCCGGCATTGCAATTACCTGTGCCGGCGTCGCATTGGTTTCAGGACGGCGCACAACATGAACGGCGCGTCCGAAGGCAGATTCGAACCTCAAACCGGGGGCGCCGAATTGGCGCGCCAATTTTTGCACCAAACCAGAGCCTTCGCGTGATGCATATTGATGGATGCATTCGGTCTGCGGCTCTTTTTGGGATTTGAATGTGCGAAACGGCTCCGGATAACGGCGCAATCGAAGGCTTGGCGAAAAACCGGACAGCTATCGGCTTTGGCACAAAAAGTGCGTTCAACATGCCTGAAGACAATTTTTTCAACCGCCCATCCAACAACAGGAGATCCTAAGTGATCATCAAAAAAATACTGACAGCGACATTGTTAACGGGTTCTATATTAAGCGCGTCATGCATGCTTCCATTTGGAAGTTCCATGATCTCGGCCGCGCATGCAGGGGAAGTCAAAAAACCTAATATCAAAATTCTGGCGACAGGCGGGACCATTGCGGGTTCGGCCAAGGTTAATACGGCAACCACGGGTTATACCTCAGGCGCAATTAGTGTCGATAACCTTATAAAAGCTGTTCCTGAAATACAGGATCTGGCAAATATCAGCGGAGAGCAACTGACGAATGAAAGCAGTACAGACATTAACGACGAACTGTTATTGCGGTTTGGCAAACATGTGAATGAATTGCTGGCTTCGGACGATGTGGATGGAATTGTCATTACACATGGGACCAGCACATTGGAAGAAACAGCTTATTTCTTGAATTTGGTAGTCAAGAGCGATAAACCTGTTGTCGTTGTCGGTTCGATGAGACCCGCTACGGCCATAAGTGCGGATGGTCCTTTCAACCTATATAACGCTGTTCTTCTTGCTTCCAGCAAGGATGCAAAACGCAGAGGCGTTCTCATGTTATTGAACGATAGAATCGGATCGGCGCGAGAGGTCACAAAAACAAACACCGCCATGTTGGATACGTTTAAATCCGTCGAACATGGATATCTGGGTGTCATCGTCGGGGGAAAACCCTATTTCTATAATGAAAGCACGCGGAAACACACCGTAAATTCCGAGTTCGATATCAGTAAAGTCGATAAGCTTCCTCAAGTCGACATTTTGTATGGCTATCAAAATAGCGACAAATACGGCTATTTGTATGAGGCGGCGGTCAAGGCGGGCGTTAAAGGAATTGTCATCGCGGCTCCCGGAAATGGTTCTATTTCGAAGGCAACCAAAAAATCGGCAACGGATGCGCAGAAAAAGGGGGTGGCCATAGTACGCTCCTCCAGAGTGGGAAGCGGTGTAGTGAATCGATTGGCATCGGATGATGATAATAAATTTATCTCCGCCGATTCGTTGAACTCGCAAAAGGCGCGTATTTTACTGATGCTTGCTTTAACCCAAACCGACGATCCGCAAAAGATTCAAAAATATTTCGATGAATATTGATATGAAACCTTCCGGTACGGCTTTCTCCAGGTAGGCAGCCGGTTGGCGCCTCGTTGGCCTGGGCGATTCGGGCTAACGTTTGCGTCCCGAGTGCGGATGCCGTATCGCAATCCGCTATTTTGACGCGGCAGGCGCGACCCGCCACACGCTATTGCCGACATCGTCGGCGACCAGCAGCGCGCCTTTACGGTCGACCGCGACGCCGACCGGACGGCCGAGCGCGTCGCCGTCCGCGTTGACAAAGCCGGTAAGGATATCTTCCGCCGCACCGACGGCGCGCCCGTCGGCGAACGGCACGAAAATCACCTTGTAGCCGCTGCGCGGCTTACGGTTCCATGAGCCGTGCTGGCCGATGAATGCGCCGCCCGCATACCGCTTCGGCAATAAATTCCCTTCATAGAAAGCAAGCCCGAGAGAAGCGGTATGCGCGCCCAGCGCGTAATCCGGCACGATTGCCTTTGCCACCAGGTCGGGACGCTGCGGCTTCACCCGCTCGTCGACATGCCGGCCGTAATAGCTGTAGGGCCAGCCGTAGAAGCCGCCGTCCTGCACCGATGTCATGTAGTCCGGCACCAGGTCGCTGCCGATTTCGTCGCGTTCATTGACCGCAGTCCAGAGCGCGCCGCTCTGCGGTTGCCACGCAAGCCCGACCGGATTGCGCAGGCCCGAGGCGAACACCCGCGAGCGGCCCGACGCCGGATCGATTTCGAGGATGGCGGCGCGGTTGACTTCGTTGTCCATGCCGTTTTCACCGACATTGCTGTTCGAGCCGACCGTCACGTAAAGGCGCGAACCGTCGCGGCTTGCGACCAGATTCTTGGTCCAGTGATGATTGATCCGGCCTGCCGGCAGATCGGCCACCTTGACGCCGGGTTTGGCGATGCGCGTGTCGCCTTCGGTATAGGGAAAACGCATGACCGCATCGGTGTTGGCGATATAGAGATCGTTGCCGGCCAGCGCGATGCCGAACGGCGAATGCAGCCCCTGCAGAAAGACCGTACGCGTTTCCGCGATGCCGTCGCCGTCGCTGTCGCGCAGCAGCGTGATGCGGTCGGCGCTGGGCGTGCCGGCGCCGGCGCGCTTCATCACCAGCTTCATGATCCAGCCCTTGATGCCTTTGCCGTCGTCGGGCTTCGGCGGCGCGTTGGTTTCCGCAACCAGTACATCTCCGTTCGGAAGAACGTAGAGCCAGCGCGGATGATCGAGGCCGGTTGCATAGGCATTCGCTGCAAAACCGGGTGCCGCGGTCGGCGTGATGCCGGCCGGCCAGCCTTTTGCCGGCGCGATGTTGACGGTAGGAATCAGCGTATGATGCGGGGCGGGCAGCGCCGGCTGCGGGCCGATTCCCGCTTCCACCGGCAGAGTCGCCATCTCGGCGCAGGCAACGAGATTAAGCGCCATCAGGCTGACGAGCAGGCGAGGGGCAAGGTTATTGAACATTACGGGCTCCAATTGGTGAGCTGGTTCACTAAACGGGCTGCTCGGGACGAACGGTTTTCTCTTGATTAACTGAATCCCGCCTGCCATGTTTTTCAACCACCCGTTAGAACCGTCAGCCCCGGCATGGTTTAATTTTCATGGAAGCGGCGGACCGGCTTGAACAGAGAAAATAACACGATGCCTGCCGGGTTTGAAAAGATGTCATTCAACGGCGGTCTGAACCAGGTTCCCGATGCCGGGCTCGACCATGCTTTCGACGCGTTGCAGGCGCGTGCCGGCCGCACTCAATTTGGCGACCAGAAAACCGGCGATCCTTTCCTGCGTCGCTTCAAGATACGGAATATTGCGATGATCCGAGCCGGCAATGGTCTCATCTTCCGGCGCATTCAACAATTTTTCCACCAGCGAGTTGGTGTGGGATGCCGGCACCACATCGTCCGACATCGCGCGCAGGATCAGCGTCGGCGCAGCCAGGTGCGGCGCGTACTTCACCGATTCGAACCGGTGCCGCATGACCCAGCCTACCGGTACCGAGCGGAAGCGGCGCTTCGCAAGCGCTACCAGCGAATCGTAAGGCGTAATCAGCACGAGCGCGGCGGCTGGCCGGTGCACCGCGACCTGCAATGCGATGCCGGAGCCCAGGCTGCGTCCGACCACGGCGATTTTTGCGCGGTCGATATGGGGCCGCTCGGCCATCCAGTCGAACAGCGTGTAAGCGTCGGCGATCATTTGCGCTTCGCCGGGAGTGCCTGCGGAGTCGCCATAGCCCCGGTAATTGATCGCGAGCACCGTCATGTTGGGAAACATGCGCCCGGCATCGCGCGCGACCCAGGAGACTTCTTCCGAGCGGCCGCCGAAGTAAACCACCGCAGGATGCGGTCCCGGCGCTTGCGGCGACAGCAGCCAGCCGGAGAGCCGGGTGCCGTCCGCGCTGCGCAGCACAACGGAGCGGGTCCGATGCCCGAGACTGCGGGGACGTTCGACTTCCCTGATGCGCACCGGTTTGAAAATCAGCTTGCGCTGGCTGGCGGCAATGGCGGCGGTAAATCCGATCCATGCCAAGCCGGCGAGACCGGCCACGCCGGCGATTTTTCGTTGCGATGGTTTTTTCATTGATGGATGCATGCTGTGGTCACGCCTGCAAATATAACGCGCAAAGACGGACCGCGTCTTGCAATGGGTCAATTCGATTGCCGAAAGAAATCATAAAATACGGGAACCTTATGGATTTGGTCATGCGTCAAACAGGATCGGCTGTCTTGTCCAAAGCATTTTTAAATGGCCGGGCGCGCTTCGTGATCCGATTCCAATTTCTGAAACATTATTCGGGCGCATGACATGGGCCATCAAGCTCAGTACGTATTGAAACACCCGGGCGCGTTCGCGATCCAGACCCTGAAAGCCTTTCGCGCCAATCAAGGGCTTCTGCTGGCGGGCGCCGTCGCCTACTATGCGCTGCTGTCGATCGTGCCGCTGCTCATTCTGATCGTCATCGCGCTGTCGCACATCGTCGATCAGACCGAATTGCTGCAGACCCTGGGCCGCTACCTGGAGTGGCTGATTCCCGGGCAATCCAGGCCGATCGTGACCGAACTGGCGAATTTTCTCGAGCATCGCGACGTCATCGGCTGGGTGCTTCTGGCGACGATGATATTTTTCAGCTCGCTTGCATTCACGGTGCTGGAGAATGCGATGTCGGTGATTTTCGTTCACCGCGTCGCAATCCGCCGGCGCCATTTTCTCGTTTCGGCGCTGCTGCCGTATTTCTACATCCTGTTTCTCGGGCTCGGCCTGCTGCTGGTGACGCTGGTCTCGGGCAGCCTGCAGGCAATCGGACAGCAAAGCATCGAATTTCTGGGACGGAGCTGGTCGCTCGGCGGCGTTTCCGGCGTGCTGCTTTATCTGCTCGGCGTTGCCGGGGAAGTGTTCGTGCTGACGTCGGTCTATCTGGTCATGCCGGTGGGGCGGCTGTCGCTGCACCACGCGCTGATCGGCGCCATTACCGCCGCCCTGCTGTGGGAAATCACGCGCCATGTGCTGGTGTGGTACTTCGCCACGCTGTCGCAAGTGAGCGTGGTCTACGGTTCGCTGACGACGGCCATCGTGGTGTTGCTGAGCCTGGAAATCGCGGCGACGCTGCTGTTGCTGGGTGCGCAGGTCATCTCCGAATACGAGCGTGCGGGCAAAGGCGGGCAGGATGCGCCGCCGAAGCCGTTCCGCACCGACCGCAACCGTACGCTTTAATGGACTGTTGGAAAACAGGGCTGACAGGCTTCAAGTTAATCAATAGAGGATTCGTTCGTCCTGAGTAGCCCTTTAGGGCGTATCGAAGGATCTCCCATGTGCAGCAATCCTTCGATACGCCCTAAAGGGCTACTCAGGACGAACGGGGGTCGGAATAGTAACCGGTCTTCGCCCATTCAAGCGAACGGCCCATTGTTAGTTCCCTTGTTAGTTATCTGAAGCTTGCTCATCCTGTTTTTCAACAACCTGCCAAGCGCCCGCCGTCATCGCCGGTCCATGCGTCCGGCGATTCAGCGCTGCCCGAACTTCGCTTCGCCGAACAGTTTTTT
>JAQGLW010000080.1 GCA_028292665.1 Herminiimonas sp. | reverse complement strand
TTTATTCGCGGACATGGTGCGGAGACTGCATTTTCATCTCCCGCTTGCGGCAGCGGCGTTCCGTATCCACCGGAAAATATCGGGCAGAATTCCACGGCCTTTTTCATCGCCTTTGCGAACCAAACCGGTTCAAGTCTCTCTACCATGAAAGGCGATGCGTCTCCCGCGCAGTCAATTGTCCAATTGAACAGGCCGGGATCGCCGCCGGTGCAAATTCTGATGGTTGTCGCGTCAAATCCATGCATCCATCGCCGTGGAGGAATCACATGATCACCCGTGGATTGCTTGTTCGAATGGAAGCCAGATCGGGCATGGACGCCGAGGTCGAGAAATTTCTCCAGTCTGCGCTCCCGCTGGTTCAAAAGGAGCCGGCCACAGCCGCATGGTTCGCCATCCGTTTCGGACGGTCGGAATACGGCATCTTTGATGTTTTTCCGGACGAAGAGGGCCGTGAAGCGCACTTGAACGGGCCGGTTGCCAAGGCACTCATGGAGCAGGCCGACGCCCTGTTCGTCAAGCAACCCGTGATCCGGAAATTGTCCGTGCTGGCCAGCAAGCTTCCCGCCGTTGCGCCTGCCGCACCCGACACTAAAGCGTTGCTTCTCACGTTCAAGGCAAAGACGGGCCGCAAGCGCGAGGTCGAGCAGTTCCTGATGGATGCGGAACCGCTGGCGCAGCAAGAGCCGGCGACAACCGCGTGGTTTGCCATCCATCTGGATAATGGCGAATTCGGTATCTTCGACGCATTTCCCGACAGCGGCGGCCGATTCGCCCATCTGGCCGGCCACGTGCCGCGAGAACTGGCGAAGCATATGTTGACACTGCTGGGCAGCATGCCGGAGCTGGAGATGCTCGACGTGATTGCGGACAAGGTCATACCGCAATAGTCCGCATCGATCAGCAGCGGGAGATGCGGCTGCTTCAGCCGCGTTGCAACTTATTTGCTGTCCGGCACAACAAGTTCCCGCACCAGGCCGCCTTCAAGCGCGCTGCCGCTTGTCGTACCCTCACCCTTTATACGGCGCTGACATGCATCACGGTCGTCCGCCGGCAGCGCATTGCAACGTATCAAGGCATTTTGGTCATATGCGCCCTGATCGCCATTGAGGCGGCCCATTTTTGACTCTCCCAGCGCTGCCCCGGCCTCTTTCAGGCAAGTCGCGCGATCCTGGTTCGACCGGCCGCTATTGCAAGCGGCCCGTTCGGCCTGATAGCGTGAGTTCGCATCCGGCGAATTGCCTGCAGCCATTGCCGCCGTTGCGCAAAACAAGGTGCTCAATGCAACAAGCGCCAAGGCCGGCAGCCGGATTGCTTTGCGGTTGATATCAGCGGGTGCCGAAGCAAAACGAATTTGGTCGATTGGCATGATGATCTCCGATTTAAAACGTAAATCTATCGAAGAACAGTGCCTGCTGTATGTGCGCTACCTAACTTTACGGCCGCTTTTTGCGGCCGCTTGATCGTGCCCGCGAACGGATATTCTCATCAGCGGCTTGACTTTGAAATGCTTGACGCAGGCGATGCGCCGCGTCGATGGGCGGCGGTTACGTTTCCGCGATCGCCTTCAGGTTGGCAAGACCTTTCTCGAAGTCTTTACCCACCATGTTGTCCATATTGATGAAGAGGTGCATTATTTTCCCCAGGTAGGGGGTGGGACCGTGCATGGCCCAGGTGACTTCCGTGGAGTCCCCTTTGGGCACCATCGTGAATTCAACGATGTTGTGGGCTTCAAACGGCTTCTCGAAATCCAGCTTCATCGCGATCTTGCCGGGCGCCGATGCTTCCGTGATCTCCATTCGCCCCTTGCCCACTTCGCCGTTGCCCTCCCATTCATAAATGGCGCCCTTGCCATTGGCTGCGCCGCCGTATGTCCTCTTCATGCCCGGATCTTTCTTTTCATACGGCGACCAGGCGCCAAAGCTGCGGAAGTCGTTGATGTGGGCAAAAATCTTGTCCGGGGCAGCCTTGATGCTCGCCATGCGCTGGACTCGGAAGATGTCCGGCCTGGTGGCGGCAAAGGAGAGAACTGCGGCGACAACACAGACGATTGCGACAGCGATTATTTTGAACATTGATGTCTCCCGTTGGATGCAGAAATAAGGATTAAGCCATGCGGTGCTTCAGCCGTCAATCGCCTGGCAGGCCGAGGCCGCCGTTCCATCCGAAACGACCGCCGAACAAGATGCCATTGCCCGCCTTCTGCTCTTGCGTCAGCCGGCCGGTCGCCATAAGTTCGATCGAGAGCCTGACTAGCCGGCGCGCGGCTTCGCACGTTTTCCTTTGGTGCGTTGTGCCGCGCCGGACGCTCTCCATTCCTGCGTCTCATCGTAGAGCAGTTCGATGAATGCGTGCGAAGCGGGCGACAACGCGCGATCGACACGCCTGATGACACCGATGATGCGTTCCGGCGCGGGGTTGCTCAGCGAGACGGCTTTCAGGTTTTTCATGTTCAGTTCGCGCAGCACCATGCTCGGCATGAAAGTGATGCCGAGGCCGGCGCGCACCATGCCCAATGCCGTCACCATATTGGCAACCTCATAAGCCGGCTCGACGCTGATTCCCACTGCGGAAAAACCGCGCTCTGTCAGATTGCGTGTAATTGATTGACGCGGCAAAAGCACCAGCGATTGCTTCGACAGCTCCTTCCATGTCGCGCGCTGGTGCGTCTGCGTCAGCGGGTGATCCGCCGGGACGACGGCAGTCAGTTCGTCGCGCAGCAGTTCGCGAAAATTCAGTTCGGGATGCGCCACCGGCAGTGTTCCAATACCGAAATCCACCTCCCGCAACAGGACCCGTTCCAACAGCGTCATGTCCGGTTCCTCGATCAGGCGAGCGGTGATTTCAGGATGATGCGCCTTGAATCGCGCGAGCGTCGCGGTGGCGATCCCGAACGCCACCGAAGGCAGCGACGAAAATACGATCCGTCCCCGCTTGCCGCCGGCGATATCGCGTATGTAGCGCCACGCATCTTCCAGATCGTCGAGCGGCCGTTCAACCATGGACAGCAACTGACGGCCCGCCTCGCTCAACGCAACCCGCCTGGTCGTGCGTTCGAACAATTGCACGCCGATGACCGATTCGAGTTCGCGGATCATTTGCGAAAATGCCGGCTGGGTCATCGCGAGTTCGTTCGCGGCAAGCGAAAAAGAGCCGTGATGAGCGGCCAGCACAAAGCCGGCAAGCGGACGCAGCTTGAAATTCATGCAAGTGCCTTTTTAAAAAGCGTGCCGGGAAACATGCGCGCGCCATGCAAATCCGGTTCCGGCCATTTATACGGAATACCTAATAATAAAACTAAAATATCGATTTGTCGAAAGAACGACGGAATGATTTAATCGCTTCCCATCATCTACATCAACATTGATAGGGCGCGATATGGGGGCAGTCTGGATTGGAATAGACACTGGCGGAACATTTACGGATCTCGTACTCGTGGATCCGGAAAGTGGCGAATATTTTTATCACAAGCTGCCGACGACGACTGCTGATCCATCAAAGGCAATCCTTGATGGCATCAGCGAAATTATCGGCCTCGCCAAGCGGCGTCCGGAAGAAGTCGCGTTTCTCGTGCTGGGCACGACACTTGCCACCAACGCGGTTCTGGAGGGAAAGACTTCTCCGACCGGCATGCTGACGACACGCGGATTCCGCGACGTGCTGGAACTGGCGCGTCAGCGCCGGCCGCATTATTTCAATCTCGATATCCTGAAGCCTGAACCGCCGGTCAAGCGGGATTGCCGTCTCGAGGTCGACGGCCGCATCGATTTCGACGGCAGTGTGGTAACGCAGCTGTCCGAGGCGGATATCCGCAGCGCCGTCGATGTGCTGCGCGAGAAAGCGGTGGAGTCGGTGGCGATCTGCTTCATGCACGCCTATGCGAACCCGGAACATGAAGAAAAGGCCAAAGCCATGGTGCAGCAAATGCTGCCTGGCGTGTACCTGTGCACCTCGTCGGAAGTGCTGGCCGAGTTCCGCGAATACGAACGCTTTGCGACCACGACGGTGAACGCCAGCCTGATGCCGATCATGGACCGCTACCTCGATCGTTTCGAGAAGGGCGTGAAGAACCAGGGCATCACCTGCGTGCCGCGCGTGATGCAGTCGAACGGCGGCGCGGTCAGCCCGGGCGCTGTGCGCCGCATGCCGGTCAACACATTCTTCTCCGGCCCGGCCGGCGGCGTCACCGGCACGGTCGGCGTCGGGCGGCAGCTCAATATCGATAACATGATTACCTTCGACATGGGCGGCACCAGTACCGATGTGTGCCTGATCAAGAAGGGCGAACCCGCCAAGAAGAATGAGCGCCAGATGGGCGGTTTTCCGGTTCGCACCCGCACGCTCGACATCCATACGATCGGCGC
>JAQGLW010000127.1 GCA_028292665.1 Herminiimonas sp. | reverse complement strand
TCGGGATTCTTGCCGGCGTCGGGATTGATGATCATGTTGAGTTTTGCCTGGCGCACGGCATCGCCGAACCTGGCGTCGTAGTTGGGAGTAACCGTCGAGCAGCCTCCCGTCAGGCCGAGCAGCATTGCGATTGCAAGCTTGTTCATGATCTTCCTTTACTTGATTACAGGAGCGGGAGCGGCAGGCGCCGGTACGTAACTTTCCAGACTGCCGTTGAAGTAAACTTCGCTGCGGCTGGGCACAACATGATTGTCCGTCGGCAGCCTTGGAACTTCCGCCAGAGGTTTGACCAGACGCGGCGTAATCACGAACAGCAATTCCGTCTGGTTGTTCTGGAACTCGGAACTCCGGAACAGCGTACCTAAAACCGGCACCTCGCCCAAGCCGGGGAAACGCTTGATGGTTTCGGTGACGTTGTTATTGATCAGCCCGGCAATGACGAAACTTTGCCCATCGTTGAGCTGCACGGTAGTATCGGCCCGGCGTACTGTAAGCGACGGTAGCACCGCCGTAACGCCGCCGACCGTCGTGAACGGCGAGCCGGTCTGCGACAGGTCCGACACTTCCGACACCATCTTCAGATTGACCCGGGTACCGTCCAGCACGGTAGGCGTGAACTTCACGCCGATACCGAATTCCTTTTCTTCCAGCGTAATGGTGGGTACACCGCCGTTGTTTGTTTGTGCTACCGGAATGAAAATTTTGCCGCCCGACAGGAAACTGGCTTGTTGCCCGCTGATGGCCATGATGTTGGGCTCCGCCAATATCCGCACCAGACCATCTTCCTTCTGGCCGTCGATAGCTACCGCAGTCCTCCCGACTCTCAGCACCTCCAGCAATCCGCCGCCTTTGCTCAGGAAGCTGGACAGAAGGGAATAGTTGTCCGTGCCTCCGTTGCCTGATCGGGCAATGTCGACTCTCGATCCAAGCTTGTCGAGCAGCGTCTTGCTGACTTCGGCGATTTTCACTTCCAGCATTACCTGCTGCGGAGTCATGATGCGCAGCAGGTTGACTACCTTCTTGCCGTCGCCATAGGAGGTCGCCAGGCTCATTACATCGTCGAGCATGATGGCGTTGCTCACGTTGCCGGTCAGTACCAGTGCGCTTTCCGCACCCCTCACCCTGATGCCGGTTTCCTCAGGCATCAGTTCGGTCAGCTTCGCCTGCAGCGTGTTCGGATCTATCGTAACGATGATGTCCTTTATCACGCAGCGGCCGTCTGAATTCTGCAAAACCACATTCATCGATCCAGGTACTCTTCCCAGAAAAAACAGTTCGGTAGGACTGAGAAGCGTAATGTCGACGTCCGCTACGCCATCCGAGCCGACTTGCGCCGGAGCTGCGGTTGGCGGCGCATTGGCTGGAGCCGGGGAGGCGCTCTTGTCATTGGATCCGATCGGTTTACCCGCGCGGCCGGACGAACGGCCGCCGATCACCATACGGGATGCAGGGGTGCTGAGCCTTATTACACTCGACTTGCCGAGAGTTACGATAGTCGGAGGGTCAACGGTAACGGATGCGCAAGGCTTCAGTCCGGAAGCGGATCCCGGCGGTTGATTAGGGGCTGATTTTCTTGCCGCTCGCGGTTGATTCGCAACAGCTTTTCCTGCGGCCTGAGGTTGGCTTGCAACTGGTTCGGTTGCCGCAAAAGATTGACTGGTAAAAGCCAGCGCGATGAGTACAGTTAGATTTGCGCAGTTGTTCCCCACTTGAATGCTCCCCGGATTATTCTTGTTGAAAAGCCGTTAAATTATTTTTTTCAAAACAGTTGAGTACCCGAGTACCGTTCTGAATGACTTCGACGCAATCCCGTGCCGGCAGCGTCACCGGCTTGCCGCGAAGTACCCTGGGTTTGGCGCTGACGGCCGTCAGGGGCAGTGCTTCCTTTTCTCCGAAAAGCTGGTTCTTGGTGATTCCTGCGGTGGCTACCGTCTTCTTGTCCACTTGGTTACGCAGTACCAGGGACAAGGTCCCGACACTGCGGGCGAGGTCGAGCTTTTCCGAGTCTTCCAGCGATAACTCCAGGGTGACGGCGCTGACTACTTTCGGTTTGGTGTCGTCCCGTCCCGACTCCTGCGCCACTGCCAGCACGAGTACATGCTCGAGCACGGTCTTGCTTATCTGCTTGCCTTCTTCGCCCCTGCTTTTGTCTTGTTGGGCGTTGACCATTACGTCTACATAGTTGCCGGGGAGGGCGAATCCGGCGACTCCGACCACATCGTTGACTCTTACCGTCATCGCGCGCTTTCCTTCCGCAATCACTGCGGAAAGACCGCCCTTGGTGCCCGGAGGCGCAAGCTTGCCATCGAGAATAGCTTCGCCGCGCAGCACGCCCACTTTCACTACGCGATCCTGCAGATCCTTGATTTCCTTGAATGTGCCCGCCGGTACCGATCCGCTGGGCCAGTCTGCCGTCGACAGCATCTGTGGAGCGATCTTGCTGCCGAGTTCGATATCGACAACGGCGACTACGACCTTGTTGGACGCGATACTGCCTTGCTGTGATACCCAGCCTGCCGCATATACCGCGGCTGCCAGGCCAATTACTAATGCCAGAAACAGTAACCCGACTGCCTTGATGTTTTTCATGTCCGGCCTTGATAAGGTTTGATTGGCGGCCTACGCATAACCTAGTTGCTTTGCCACTACATATCCGATTGTTCCAATACTGATGCTGACGCCATACGGCAGTTTTCCCACCGACTTGCCTGGTTCTATTTGAACGTCCGGTCTGATGCCGACTATCACTGACAGCATCATGGATTGCACAACATTTTTTATATTGCCCACCATGCGCCCCAGCGCTTTGTTGAACAATGCAAATGCCAGCGCAGCTATTCCGCCAGCGATGAAGACGAATATGACGGCATGAAATGCATCGGAGACGCCCAGGAATGCTCCGACCATCGCCATCAGCTTTACATCGCCTGCGCCCATGGCCCTTAGCGCATAGAGCGGCAGCATTACCAGGAAGCCGAGCAAGAGGCCTCCGAACGCCCACAGAAAGTCGGCATGAGGCGACAACGGGACTGCAGTGTTGTAAGCCAGGCCAAAAGCCACACCGCCAAGAGTCAGCCAGTTCGGAATTTTGTAGGTGCGGTAATCGCTCACTGCAGCAACAATGAGCAGGGTAAACAAAACTCCCGTACGCGGGTCGGTGACGAGCAGGGCAAGAAGCTGGAGCAATGAATAAAATTCTTCCATGACCTTTCCATGATCCATTTCCGTATTTATTTCAAAGAGGCGTGGCCGGCCGGCAAGCGCGGCTTGAAAACTAAAGTCCCGGACGGACTCTCAGGTGTTCTTGCCGAGCGCCAGAAGCGCAAGTATGCAAACGACGGCGATCAGCAATCCGACGAGTGCGTATTCCATAACCGACGTACCGGCCTCTTCCGGCATGAAATCCGTGAGGGCACGCGACATATGATCGATTAATCGCATACGTTTCTCCGGATTGATTTTTCATGCCTTCGGCTTGTTTCAATTGGGCAGCAATATTCATGTGTGTGAACTAATGATAGGTTCGCGGATAAATCCGTACATGAGCGTGGAGTCCTTTTTTCATCAGGACAGACCGCCTTTTTTAATCCGGAATGGGTGGGACAAATCAACTAGAAAAGTACTATGCGCATGTTGCGGCAGCCGAGGCGCGTCGTTCAACGGCACGGCTACTGCGGTCTGCTGAAAAGAAGGGGGCGGCGTTTCGTGAAATGTAGAAACGGGGGTATCCGGTATCGACAATCATTCATCACAGCGAAGAGAGCCTGCGCCACTTGCATGGTGTGCAGATACCGGCTGCCGATGGTTTAACGCGCAGACGCGATGAACGATTCCGGAATCAGCGCAGGTACAATGCACTCGCCGGCCCACTGGCGGACAAGAGAAAATCAGAAACGGGACCGGGTGAACTCAAATTTCTTCCGTTAACGAAAAACGCCACGAGAACTCTCGTGGCGTCGGACTCTCTACCGGCTTTACGCCGGCTGGTGATTAGAACTTGTGACGGATACCGATGTTGAATGCCTTGTCGGTTGTACCGGTCTCGCTAGCGTTGCCCACGGTGTAGGCTGCGCCATTCTTGTTGTCGATACGCGCAATAGCCGTGTAGAGATTGGTGCGCGGGGACAGTGCATAGTTGTAACCGAGTGCGAGCTGGTTTGCATCCATGTTCAACGCGCTCTTGTCGTCTTTACGAATGTAAGAAGCCATCACGCTGCCAGAGGCGCTGACCGGAAGGGAAACACCGACCAACAGGTCGCGCTGGTCGAGTACGCCGGAATCGTCCTTCTCCAAGCCATAGCCCAGGTGCGCTTTTGCGACGCCAAAGTCGTATGTACCGCCCAACAGTGTGAGCTTGCTCTTGTTGCTGTCGGTGATGTTATTGGTGTTCAGATATGCCAGACCGACATTCAGCGGACCATTTGCATAGCGAGTGGAAAGACCCATTTGGCGGTTTGCGGCTGAATTGCCGGCCACTTCGCCGAAACCGTAGATGACATCGGCGTTAAAGCCGGACAGGTTCGGTGCGCTGTATTGGACGGCGTTGTTCATGCGAATCGTAGTGCCCATGCCCATGAAGTTATACGCTACGCCGGCAGTGCCGGAACCGAACGGATCAATGGAATCCAGCAGGAGCCACGTCGGCGTGTATTGACGGCCGACATTCACCGCGCCCCAGCTCTTGCTGGCCAGGCCAACGTACGCTTGACGGCCGAACAGCAGGCCGCCTTGGCCCAAGCCGCCGGTGTCTTCCAGGAAGCCGTTTTCCAGAACGAAGTTGGCGGACAAGCCGCCGCCGAGGTCTTCTGTGCCCTTGAAGCCCAGACGCGATCCGGATTGGGCGCCGCTGGTCAATTTTGTTGTGCTGCCTGCAACGCCGCCCATGGGCGTGCCGAATTCGCGCGTGATACCCGCGTCGACAACGCCATACACGGTAACGTTGGTCTGGGCCGAAGCTGCGCCTGCAAAGGCGCTCAGAAGTGCGAGCGCAAGAAGTGATTTTTTCATCGATTTTTTCCCAAAGTTAAATGTTCAAAACAAAAATGTTCAAAACAATCCACGTATAGCGGACCCGTTCCTTATGCCGGTTTCATAAAACATCCACCTGAAGCGATATCCACCTAAAGCGCGGATTCCCTACTGTAGATACTTTCCATCAAGCACAGACTGAATTTGTAGGCTGAAAAAAGACGACTTTAGAGAGAGCGATGAGAAGTCGAAAAGCGTTGTATCGTGGTCACGGAAATAGCGATGAACCAGGCAAACAGGAAAAATTTCGTTGACGGTCAAGACGTTCTTGACGCAGGGGTTCTTCATTGTCATTTGCATGCATTGCCAAAAAAACCGGATTCACCACAGGATTGCCGATGTGCCGCCCGCGCTTCCGCCGTCAAATGAATTTCAGCCGGAACGCGTATTCGTCTTGCCATGACGGCGTGATTCGGTCTTTGGTTTTTTCTTTATCTTTCAGGCTGGAAGCCGAAAGTATTTTGCTCAAGAGGTAAATGCGTTGCCGGTAATTGCCTTCCGGTCCGTTCGGGCCGCAATCGATATTTGCAAACTGGCGGACAATCGCATTTAATAATAGATACTCCTCTCCGGTCTGTATAAGAATCAGACGGCGCTTGCTGCGTGCGTACAGGGTCCGGATATCGACTAACAAGCAATGACCGCAGTCGGCTGTATTCAGATCGAGTAATAGCGCCTCATGACGGGACAATCCAAACACGGCCGCCAATTGGATGCGCGCGGAGAGGAATGGATATGCGCTGATCACATCCGGACTCAACTTCCGCCGGGCTGCCTGTGCCCATGTCGCAGGCGCAGCAGGGGATGCTATTTTCTTCAGCCGTGCGAGCGCTTCGCTGTTACCTTGCGCCGCGGCCTTTTGCAGCCAGTAGGCTGCACGTACATCGTTCGAATCGATGCTGCGTCGCTTGCGCCATGCATTCATGCCTGATTCGAACTGCGCCGCGCCGTGTCCTTCTTCCGCTGCGCGTTCCAGATAACGGTATGCATCCTTCAGGCTATGCTGCGATAAACCCGTATTCGGCTTCATGCATATCTTGAACAAGGCATACCACGCTTTTGCGTCGCCTTGTTCGCCGGCCAGGGTCAGCCATTGTATCGACTTCCCGTACTTGCTTCTTCGTGAGGAGTCGGCGACCGGGTTGCCCTTTTCGTCGAGCTTTCCATACCATATGCCCAGGCGGAACCGGGCATCTCTATTACCGGCTTCCGCCGCCAGCATCAGGAACCGTTCGACTTCGATCGATCGGGAATCGTTTGTTTCGATGAGGACTCTGGCGCAGCGCGTCAGCAGTATCGCATCTGCATCTGGCATCAGCAGCGGCGATTCGGATTTGGACCAATGGTCCGCTATTTCGCATGCCAGCGGCATTGACCAGTGCAGGAAGGCGGAATGATCCTGAATTGACCAGGCGTGTTCGGCAAGAGCCCGCTGTGCGGGCGATACGCCGTTGGAGGCTGCGAGCGTCGCCCATTTCAGGGCCGTCTTTGTCGCGACTGCCTCAGATGCATTCGCTTCGGTCAGATTAACCAGACTCAAACGGGTTTGCGGCTCAAGAGCGGGTTGAGCCGCCTGCCCGAGCTGTTGAGCCAGCAGCCATTGGGCTTCATGGATATCCGCAGCGGCGGCGGCTTCCAGCGCTTTCAATGCCTTGAGACGCAAGGCTTGATCTATCGGCTCATCGGCCTGCGAAAGAACCAGCTTTGCCCACACCAGTCCTGCCTCGATGACGCCGGCCTGGAACGCTCGCTCGTACCAGACGCACAATCGGCTGCGATCCGGCGCTTGTGCGGCTATCTCGAATGGTATGTGACTGCCGATCAGCATCCATGCCTCCGCCTCGTTTCCGATCGCCGCGCGATGAAGCCAATACAAGGAGGTCGTCAGGTTTCTTTTAAGTCCGGTGCCGCCAAACAGATAATGCTTCCCGAGTGTCAATTGGGCCGGCGCTTTTCCTGCACGGGCCGCGCGAATATATCGGATTTCTTCTCGGGTCGCCATATGAGCCTAAGTTGTTGATAACGGTCTTGAGAAATAAAGTTCAGAAGCCCTCACGGCTGCGTAATCTGGAAAATTGACACTTGATCCGGTGATGCCGGAAAACCGTAGCCAGTCGATGGCCGGGACGCCGAATACGTCTGCCCTAAAGAGTTGTCCGGGTGGCAGTCTGTGAGCATTTGCACACTATGCAGTCCCGCACATTAAGCAGGCATGTGCAGATCATTAACTTCATTTAATGATTGATTGAGCCCGATCTGTGGCAGACGCGGTCTGCCGGACTCGCCGGAGAATCCGGAAGCCGGGCGATTTTCATGCAGGTTATATAGACGATGGGCAGTTATCGGCGGCGGATCGTCTCTTCCGGTCCGCGCATCGTTATTGCAGGGTTCTGGCAGTGGTATCACTTGTAAGCATTTGCGTCACTTGTAAGCATTTGCAACAAGCGCCATCTGCTGCGCCTACCGCAACAGTCCGGTGCTGACTGCCACGATCAGGAAGACGCCCAACGCAGCGCGATAAATAACGAAAGGCCAGGTGGAAAACTTTTCGAGGAATTTCATCAATCCCCAAATGGCGAAAAAGGCGGAACAACTGGCGATGACCAGGCCGAATGCCAGAATCGACCACGCTTCGAGCGGGATATGGGCATGCAACAGTACCCACATCTCTTTCAATCCGGCCAGGGCGATTGCGGGCAGGCCCAGCAGAAATGAGAAGCGCGCGGCTTCTTCGCGTTTGAAGTTCAGAAACAATGCCGCGGTGAGTGTCGATCCCGAGCGGGATACCCCCGGTATCAATGCACCGATTTGCGCTATGCCGACAATCAGCGCGTCGCGCAACCGCATTTCACCGACTGCGCGCCGATGACGGCAAGCGAGTTCTGCGGCCGCCAGTAATCCCGCCATCGCGATGCAGGAAACGCCGATCACCATGAGGCTTCTCAATGGAGAATCGCAGGCATTGAGAACGGGAGACAGCGCAATACCGGCAACGCCGATCGGAACCGTCGCAATCATGATGGCAACCGCAAGGCGAAAAGACTTGCTGTTGAAGTCACGCTGCCTGATAGCGGTTGCGCTGCCGTGCACTACATCGCGCACGTCGCGCCAGAAATAGCTGATCACTGCCGCAAGCGCGGCAAGCTGCATCGCAGCCGAGAATGCCGACCCCGGATCATGCCAACCGAGCAGCGCCGGCACGACTCGCATATGTGCAGTGGAGGAAATCGGCAGCAGTTCGGTGATGCCTTGAACGACGCCCAATATTGCAACCTGCATGTAATCCAGAGAGGCGAACCCTGTATCAAGACCATTCGCGCAGACGTTTGCCACATTGTTCTCCTATTGGGCGGCCAAAATCATAGTGCCCCAAGGCGCGGTTGCGCATATCGATTCCATCGCCTGGGTATTTACGGCTGTTTAATGCATCACCGGTCTGGATCCGGGGTGGGCGTCAATGCTATCTTCGGTGCGCTGCTCCTGCTTGGCGAGTTCCACCAGCACTTGCAGCGATTGCCGGAACAACTGCTGTTCTCTCAGATCGAATTTCCCGTAATTGACGCGCACCAGCGATTCAATCATTTCATCGGGCGTGACTTCAAGGTTCATGGCGGCTCCAAATGAATAAGTGCGGTCAAGAGAGTCGGTTGCTGTTCCGCACTCTTCCAGGCATCCGATCTGCTATCGAATAAACGGTTCGGCAATATGGTTCCATCGCCTCATTTCATGGCGTCGAAATCAAACCTGATCGTTGATAGCTTTTTAGTCATGTTGGCACAAGGAACATTAACAGCGCGTGAACGAATGGTTAACCGTTCGATTCCTTGTATCGATGCTGAAGCACCATGTGAGCCAGAAAAGAAAAAAGCCCGCAGGCTTTGCAGTTGCGGACAATCCTCCGGAATGAAGAGGGGAAGTCCGCATTCTTTCACGCGAACCTCAAGCCGCGCTTCTGGCGTCAGGCGAAGTGAGCAATCGATTTATACGGGCTGCGTGCATGACCAGCGAGAAGAGCCAAGGCGATCGATCAGCGAAGGCTTTCGATGCGCTTCAATAAAACGATGAAAGCCACCGTGACAATTCCGGCGAGCGGCGGCGGAACGTGACGAGTGAGGGCGAGGCAATCATTAGAACTCATTTCATCAATATCCATATGTGCGAACGTGGGCTGGACGGATGCAGCGCCAAGGTGGAGCAGGGAATTCGTGCCGCATGCTGCACGCCTGTCTCTGGACCACCGTTGTGGTGTGGCAAGCGCAGATGCGCCCTGCAAGCGCTAGCGCAGCCCTTCTTCGATCACGGCTTCCTTCGTCACTTTCGCGACCTCGACGTCGTCTTCGGTCAGGCGCACTGTTTTCCAGCTGCCGCGCGCGAACCATGCGACCGAGACCAGCGCGACCGCCACGTTAGTAATCGGAAAGGACCACCACAGCCCGTCGGGGCCTAGCCGGGTGTGCCTGGCCAGAATATACGCCATGGGGAACTGGATCATCCATTGCGAAACCATCGCCATGATCATCGCGCTGAGCATATTCCCGGAGGCGCGGAACGCCGACACGATGCACAGCTGAATGCCCATGCCGCCCCAAGCCAGGCACATGATTCGAATGAAATGGGCGCCGCCCGCGATCACGGCGGGGTCATTCGGGATGAAAAAGCTGACCAGCCAGGGCGCGCACAGCCACGCAATCCCCCCAAGCAAAGTCAGCGTGGCGAAGCTGACCACCGTTCCGAGCCAAGTGATGCGCGCGGCCCGCTCGATATTGCCGGCGCCAATATTCTGCCCAACCAGCGTGGCGACGGCCATCGCGACTCCCATCACCGGAATCGTAATCACCTGCAGAACGCTCGATCCGACGCCATATGTGGCAATTGCCAACGTGCCGAAACTCGACACCAGGAACGACATCACCATGAGTCCCAGCGCGCGGGTCGACAGTTCGACCGAGCCAGGCAGCCCGAGGAAAAACGCGCGCTTGAGGTAAGGCGGATCGGGCCTGAAGCCCTTCCAGCTCAGCGCT
>JAQGLW010000121.1 GCA_028292665.1 Herminiimonas sp. | reverse complement strand
CCTTGACAAACACTTCCTTGCCGGGCACCGCAAAATCGGCGAAACGCGTGCCGCGATAATCCTCTTCCGTCAGCTTGTATTGCTGAATCATCGTGCCCATCGCGCCATCCAGAATCAGGATGCGGCGCGACAACAAGTCGCGCAGGAGCGCTTCGGTGGGGGAAATGGCATCGCGTTTCATGTCTTTACTCTTGTTATCGGTTTAAATACGATCTTTAAAATGCAAAAACCCGGCTGCAAAAGCGGAGCCGGGTTATTCCACGTCCGCTTTAGCAGTATTTGATAACGGGACTCTACACCCTGGCGCCCGCAAGCTGGGTTTGACCTTTCAATCAAATCGGCGCAATAAAATTATACGTGAAATCAAGGGTTTGCGTGAGCGAGTATGGCGGGCCGATCATTAAATGGACTACTCATGCACCATATCCCGACATCGGACCTGTCATATACATGGGGTTGCCATGGAATAAGGTGCCATATAAGATAGATTTAGTCAGGCACAACCATGTCTTCCTCACTCACTAATCGGATTTCAATGAAATTGAGAATGTTTTCAATGCTGTGCATCGCATGTGCCGCTTTTTGGGAAGAACCTGCCCTTGCCGACCCGGCCAAGGTAAAACAGGTGGAGCAGAAAGCCTCCATTGCCTTTCCGGAAGGAACCGCTGGACGCACCGCCTTTCTGAAAACGGTGAAAAATCGATTCGAGACTCCCGGTACTAAAATCGGGGAACTGCAAAAAGGCTGGCGCTGTGAACCAAGCGGAGATATTGCCTGGACCAGTAAAGTCTATGCCTTGTTCAGCCCCAAACTCGGAAAAGTCTTTAGTGGAGAATTGGAAAGGGCACATTATCCGATCCCCACCGTGTCTGATACCATATTTGACGAACCCAAAGACAAGGACAAGACAAAAACCAATACTGAATTGCATGTTGGCATGTTGATCAAGGATATAGCGGCAAATCTGTGCGCGAAAACCGAAGGGGCTCTGGGCGGCGTCTACATGAAGGTGTTCTGGCAGATATATTCCCCTGATGCCCAGAAAGTGGTATTTGAAACAACGACTGAAGGCTCTTTCCAGTCGGAGACGCCGGACAAGGCGCTGGACAGCCTTTTTATCAAGGCATATGCGATGGCAGTGAAAAACCTTCTAGCGGAACAGGGGTTTTATGACGCGGTCACGAACATGTCAACCGTTCCGGCCCGTGCCAGCAGTACCGAGACGCTCAAGCTGAAAGGCGCCAAAGGGTCGAACGAACCTCTGTCGAAAAACATTACCACCCTGCGTTCGGCGGTGGTGACCGTCATCGGCGATACAGGCACCGGCAGTGGCTTCTTCATCAGCCACGACGGCTACCTGTTGACCAATCGGCATGTCGTGGGCAACGCCAAATTCGTCAAGATCAAACTTCCTACGGGACGCGAACTGGTAGGGGAAGTAATGCGCTCCGACAAGGCGCGCGACGTGGCGCTGGTAAAAACCGAGCCGATTCTGGTCCAGCCCATCGGGCTGCGCAGCAGCGAACCAAATATCGGCGAAGAAGTGTATGCGCTCGGTTCGCCGCTGGGCGACAAATTCAATTCGACGCTCACCAGAGGCATTCTGAGTGGTTACCGCACCTTTGAAGACAACCGTTATATCCAGAGCGATGTGGCCATTCTGCCCGGCAATAGCGGTGGTCCATTGATGGATGCGAAAGGATCGGTCGTCGGCATCACGGTTGCCGGTCTCGGCGCGAGGGGAATAGCAGGGATGAATTTTTTCATCCCGATCGGCGATGCACTGGCCAAGCTGAGCGTCGAATTGAATTGATCAACTGAAAAGGGAGTGCAGTGTCGCGCGCCCTTCTCCCGACCGCCGGATCAAGCCACGGCTTTTACCGGTAACGGCTGTGCCTCCGTCAACTTCAGCGTCAGACATTTCGCCGAACCGCCCGCCTTCATGAACTCGGTCAACGGCGTTTGCCGCACCGCGAAACCGCGTGAGCGCAATTCGCCGGTCAGGGCATCGGATGCGCGATTGAGGAAAATATTGCGGCCGCAATTGACTGCATTGCAGGCAAAATCGAATGCATCGGCATCGGCTACCGGAATCCGGTATTCGGCCGGCACCCGCGCGGCAATCGACGCTTGCGATGCGATATCGAACGCCACGGGGTAATACAGCAGATATCCGCCTTCGAGCGGACAGAAGCAGGTATCGAGATGATAGAAACGCTGATCGACCAGCTTCAACGGCTGAATCTCCATATCGAGCCGATTCGCCAGCAGCGGTGCGCACGCTGCATCGGAACGATGTCCGTGTCCGAGCCACAACAGCGGCGCCTGCCGGTCCAGCAATGCATCGCCGGCGCCTTCGAACGCCATGTCGGGCGGCAGCGTCAGCACCTCGAACCCCTGATCGGCAAACCATTTTGCGAAATGCGGTTCTTCCCCTTGGCGCTCTGCATGACGAAAGCGCGACAGCACGAATCGATTTTCCAGCACCAGTCCGGCATTGGCGGTAAACACCATGTCCGGCACGCCGGGGACGGCCGCGACGCGCTCGACCTGCGCGACCTTGCCGATCAACCGGGCCAGCGCATTCCATTGCCGCATTGCCGCATTGCTGTTGCCGCGCGCGACATTTCCCTCCATCCACGGGTTGATCACGTAAGCGACTTCGAAATAATCGGGTGCGCACATCAGCAGGCGGTCGGTCATCGCGGATTCCTTTCGTGGTTGAAAAATCATGCGGCAATGCGGTCGGCATCACTGCCGTGCGGCGTCGGCAACGAATCGAATGCGGCGCCGATGATCACGAGCGCGGCATCGATTTCATGTTCGGTAATGATCAGCGGCGGCGCGAAGCGCACCACGGTCGCATGCGTATCCTTCGACAGGATGCCGCGATGCATCAAGTGCTCGCAAAACGTCCGCGCCGAAATCGCGGCCGGATCCAGTTCCAGGCCGATCAGCAGCCCCTTGCCGCGCACTTCGCGTATCGCCGGATGGTCGATTGCGCGCAGACCGCCGATCAGACGCCGGCCCATCGTTTCGGCACGCTCGGCCAGTCTGTCGTCGCGCAACAATTGCAGCGCGGCGCTGCCGACGGCAGCCGCCAGCGGATTGCCGCCGAACGTACTGCCGTGATCGCCCGGATTGAACACTTGCATCACGTCTTCGCGCGCCAGAAAAGCGGACAGCGGCAACAGTCCGCCGCCCAGCGCCTTGCCGAGAATCAGACCGTCCGGCCTGACCGCTTCGTGATCGCATGCCAGCAGGCGGCCGGTGCGGCCTAGTCCGGTCTGCACTTCATCGCATATCAGCAGTACATTGCGGCGCGTGCATATCTCCCGGCACTGCGCCAGATAGCCGGCAGGCGGCACGATGATGCCGGCTTCGCCCTGAATCGGCTCCACCAGAAAAGCCGCGGTACGCGGCGATATCGCTGCTTCCAGCGCAGCCGCATCGCCGAACGGCACCGACACGAATCCGGGCGCGAACGGCCCGAAGCCGTCGCGATACTGCTGTTCGGAGGAGAAGCCGACAATCGTCGTCGTGCGTCCGGCGAAATTGCCGTTGCAGACAATGATCTCCGCACTATTGTCGGCAATGCCTTTCACCTTGTGGCCCCATTTGCGGGCTGCCTTCAATGCGGTTTCGACTGCTTCGGCCCCGGTATTCATCGGCAGCGCCCTGGGCTGGCCGGTCATCTCGCACAGCAGTTGCAGAAACGGCCCCAGCTGGTCGGTATGATAAGCGCGCGATGTGACCGCAAGCTGTTGCGCCTGTTCGGTCAGTGCCGCGACCAGCGTCGGATGACTGTGGCCGAAACTGACCGCCGAATAGGCGGACATCATGTCCAGATAACGTTTTCCATCCACATCCTGCAGCCATATGCCTTTGCCGCTCCGCAGCACGACCGGCAGCGGATGGTAGTTACGGGCGCAGTAGCGGTTTTCCAGTTCGATCAATCGGTTCATGACGGCACCTGTCAGCAAGGCATTTGTTTCTTGAAGCAATCTCATGATAGTCATAAACGGCTGAAACTTTTTTGCGTAATTGCGCATAAAAAGCCTGAAATATGAAAGAATCGTTCATGAATCGACTTCATATGACACACAATGAATAAACTCGACCGGTATGACCGTATCCTTTTAAAGACGCTGCAGGAAAATGGACGCGCATCGAATGTCGAGTTGTCCGACAAGGCCAGCCTGTCGGCGCCGCAGTGCTATCGGCGCGTGCGGCAACTCGAAGCGGACGGCATCATCCGCGGCTATGCGGCGCAGGTAGATCCGGCGGCGATCGGGCTGGACGTGATCGCCTTCGTCAGCCTGACGATCGACCGCGAGCAATTCAAGAAAGTGCGCGAACTGGAAAAATCGATCCGGCAGTTTCCCGAAATACTCGAGTGCTACACGATTTCCGGCGATTTCGATTATTTGCTGAAGGTGGCGGCAACCGATTTGAAATCGTTTTCCAATTTCCTCACCGACCGCCTGATGCAGGTGCCGGGCGTGTCCGGCGTGCGTTCGATGATATGTCTTGAAGAGATCAAGCAGGCCGGCGCGCTGCCGGTCAACCAGAAGGGCTGAGCAGCGGCGGTTGCGCTTTGTGCCGTTGCGGCACAAATCCTGTGCATGAACGGGGCTGTCTTCGACAAGCCGAAACGCTTACGCTGGCTCCATGTTCTTGAAGGAAGAAATCATGACCGCCCCGACCATGCGCAACATCAGCGGTGCATCCGCTGCCACAATGCTAGACGCCGCAGCCACGGCACTGATCGTCATCGACTTTCAGCTCGAATATTTCAACGGCAAATTAAGAATCCCGGATGGCGCCGCTGCAATGGCGCAGGCCAACCGGCTGATCGCATTTGCCGATGCGAACCGGATGCCGGTATTCCATATTCAGCACATGAATCCGGCAGGCGGAGCGTTGTTTGCAAAGGATGGCGAACAGGCGGCGATCCATCCCGGCATCGCGCCGGCAGCGCATCACATGCTGGTGCAGAAAACGATGGCCAGCAGCTTCGCCGGCACCGATCTGCACGAATGTTTGCAGGCGCGCGGCATCGCGACGCTGATTATCTGCGGCCTGATGACGCATATGTGCGTATCGACCGCCGCACGCGATGCACGTCCGCGCGGCTATCAAGTCGTTGTCGCTGCCGATGCATGCGCAACACGCGACATCGACGCGTGGGATGGCGGCGTACTGGCGCATGCCGATCTGCATCGCGCGGCATTGACCGCCGTGTCGGACGGTTTTGGCGAAGTAATGCCGACGGCGCAGGTCACTGCGCTTGCGATCCGGCAAACATCAAACTGAAAGGGAATATATATGCCGCTGGTTACTCTTACTACCCGCAAGAACAAATCCGATGAATTCAAATCCGCTGTTCTGGATGCGGTACATAACGCGCTGGTGGCGGCTGGTGTGCCGCAAAAAGACCGCTTTCAGCGCGTGCTGGAACTCGATGCCGCGGATTTTCGGTTCGATACCGAATATCCGGATCTCGCCAAACCGCGAACCGATGACTTTGTGCTGATCGAAATATTGTTTTCGGTCGGCCGCAGCGTAAAAATAAAAAAGAATATCCTTGAAGATCTCATCGGCAGCTTGTCGCGCGCACCGGGTCTCGATCCGGAAAACGTGATGGTCTGCTTCAAGGAAACGGCATGGGAAAACTGGTCATTCGGCGGCGGACGTCTGCTGCATGCATAGACGAAAATCCCGCTTTAGCCGAAACGTCCGCGTTCCATCGAAAAGCCTTTCAGAAATTCCGCCGCCGGCAGGCGTTTGCCGCCCGGCTTCTGAAGTTCGGTCAAGCGCAACACGCCTTTGCCGCAGACGACAAGGACACCGGTTTGCGCATCTGCCGCCAGTATCTGGCCGGGCTCGATGACCGGAGAAGGCGGCGCCGCTTCGGCACGCCATATCTTGACCGGCACGCCGTCGAATAACGCAAAAGCGCCGGGAAAAGGATTGAATGCGCGAATCTTGCGCGCGAGATCGTCCGCCGCTTGCGTAAAATCCAGCGCAGCCTCTTCTTTCGATATCTTGGCCGCGTAAGTGATTCCCGTGTGCGGCTGCGGCATCGGGACAGGCAATGCATCCCGCTGCAATCTTCGCATTGCATCGACGATCATCGCTCCGCCCAGACTGGCCAGTTTGTCATGCAGGCTGCCGGTCGTATCGCACGGCGCAATCGGCAGGCTTTCCGTCAGCAGCATCGGGCCGGTATCCAGTCCTTCTTCCATCTGCATGATCGTCACGCCTGTTTCCTCATCGCCCGCTTCGATCGCACGATGAATCGGCGCCGCACCGCGCCAGCGCGGCAACAGCGATGCATGGATATTGATGCATCCGCATTCGGGAATATCGAGCACCGAACGCGGCAGGATCAATCCGTATGCCGCCACGACCATCACATCGTGCGGCGTGGCATGCAACAGGTCATGCGCCTCTTTCGCGATATCGGGATATTTTCCTGCGAGCCGCAACGATACCGGCTGCGCGACCGGAATGCCATGCGCCGACGCGAACTGCTTGACCGCGGAAGACTGCAACTGCATCCCGCGCCCGGCGGGCCGGTCGGGCTGCGTCAGCACCAGCGGGATTTCGAAGCCGGCATCGTGCAGGGCCTTGAGTGCGACTGCTGCGAATTCGGGAGTGCCGGCGA
>JAQGLW010000085.1 GCA_028292665.1 Herminiimonas sp. | reverse complement strand
ACGGAATTGCTGTTCGTGATTACGCCGCGTCTGGTCAAACCTCTGGCGGAAGTTCCAAGGCTGCCGACGGACAATCATGTTGTACCCAGCCGCAGCGAAGTTTACTTCAACGGCAGCCTGGAAAGTTACGTACCGGCGCCGGCCGCTCCCGCTCCTGTAATCAAGTAAAAGGAAAGTTCATGAACAAGCTTGCAATCGCAATGCTGCTCGGCCTGACGGGAGGCTGCTCGACGGTTACTCCCAACTACGACGCCAGGTTCGGCGACGCCGTGCGCCAGGCCAGACTCAACATGATCATCAACCCCGACGCCGGCAAGAATCCCGATCAGGCGGCGGGCATGGACGGCAAAGCGGCCAGGGACGCAATCATTCTCTATCAAGGCACTTACAAGGCGCCGCCGCCGGCGGTCAACGTCATCAATATCGGCGGCAGCATTGGCAACGGCAAGTAAGGTCAGGACGATGCACAAACCAGGTTCATCAGTGAGGCAAGAGAAAACTCCAGCGGTCGAATGGGGTGTCGCTTTTTTGCAGGACTGTAGTAGAAACAGGTAGTGCCCAGGCAGTATCCGAGTCGTAAATTTCCATCCACAACCAATGTAAAAAGGTAAATCCAATGAACAAGCTTCTCAATGCAATCAACAATTCCATTCGATCCTTTGCGAGAGACGAGGACGGCGCGCAAGTCGTCGAGTACGCGCTGATCATCGCTGTCGTTTCGATCGCTCTCGTTGTGGCACTTAAGGCACTTACGGGCGCAAACTTCACGACCTTTATCAATCGCGTAGGCACTTGCCTGACCTCAACGACGGGAGTCTGCGCCTGATTTAAATCGCTAACGGCCTATGGCAGTGGTTTAGCAACCTTTATCGGTCGCGAAGCCACTTGTCTGGCTTCGCCACGATAGCTTGCGACTAATTTAAATTACCAGAACCCAGTCGTGTTATTACTAACCGGCTGTGGACTTCATTAAGGAAATTGTTATGTTCACTAAATTTTTCAAAGAAATACGGCGTTCAGATAGCTGAATATGCATTAACCATTTCAACGCAGCGATTGCACTAATTAAATGCGCTCCAAGCTTTAATTTTTCGCAATAGTTCTCTAACTTAATCGGCCGTGTATTCACATGTATAACATTAGTGATTTACATTTAATTTTATTATGGAAAAGGAGATTCAAAAACTCCCTTTCAAACTACGATAAAAAAGAAATTCCAACGCGTAGCGTTGTTAAGCACTATCGCTATCATCAAGATGGGGCAGTGATTGTTACAGTATCTTTAGTCTTACTTTTCCTACTTGGATTCATGGGAATCGCTTTGGACTTCGGTCACCTGTTCGTCGTAAAAACAGAATTGCAAACGGCTATGGATAGCTGCGCGCTGGCAGCGGCACAAGAGCTTGACGGGCGGATCGATGCACGGGCACGCGCCATAAATGCCGGCATGACCGCTGGAAACCTGAACAGGGTCAACTTCCAATCCGGCACGTGGAGTGGCCGGGGCAAGATAGTCGATACGGATATCACGTTCAAGAATGCCGCTTATGTAGCAACGATTGACCCGGTGGCGGCCAAGTATGCACAATGCCAGCATACGCAATCTGGCGTGCGGATGTGGCTGCTTCAATCCATGGGAGCCTTCTCCGGCACACCTGCTGCATTCCCCAACACACAAAACGTCCTGGCACTGGCGGTGGCGACCCGCAGCAGCTCCCAAACCACTTGTCCGATTCCCGTTGCGCTTAAGCCCAAAGCGGGTGGCACTGCGCCGAATTACGGATTCCAGGTTGGCGAGTGGGTAACCGTATTCGGAGACAGAGTTCCTAATTCAGGTGAATTGGGATGGTACAACCTTGATGGCAGCACGAGTGCAAACGAAACCAAAAAGGAACTCTCTGAAGGCGGATCTTGTGGAACAAGAATTGGGGACAAGCTTGGAACTCCAGGAGCCCAGACTGCTGTGGATACCCCATGGAATTACCGGTTTGGCATCTATAAGAATGGCGATTACGATCCCAATGCCAATCATCCGGATTTCTCCGGTTATTCCTATACTCCGGCCAATTGGACGAGCACAGTTTCAATAAACGGAAATTTCCATAACAGCGCTTGGAACGGAGTACGCGCAGCGGGTTCGCATGCGAGCGCGGCCAACTTCATTACGAAGCGCGCGGCGTTTGCATCTTATGACGATACAGGAACCAGTCTGAGTGCCGGAGATGCAATCACGGGTTTGAATTTGAACAGCTTCAAGAAATTAGCCACGCCAGGCATCGGCGGCCAGCATCAACAATATGGATATGGCAGGCGAGTGGCAGCAGTTCCTGTGATCGATGCTGCCTCCAAGGTGGTCGACTATGCGTGCATGTTCATGCTTCATCCGCTAAGCGGCCCCAAGGATGACGGCCACCTTGAATTCCTGGGGAATGCCGGAGATGTTGCCAGCCCTTGCACGACCAATGGATTGCCAGGCGGTTCGGCCGGCCCGCTTGTGCCGGTTTTGGTTCGGTGAGGACTGACATGAAAACCAGACAGAATGGCGCGGCATTGATAGAGCTGGCCTTGATTCTTCCGCTTCTCTTGTTGCTGACCTTCATTACAACGGAGTTCGGCCGAGCAATGTATCAGTACAACACGATTACGAAGTCGGTGCGAGACGCAGTGCGTTATCTATCCATGCAGACCCCCGGCACCCACATCACCGAAGCACAAAATTTGGTCGTGTACGGCAATCTTGCCGGGACTGGAACGCCGTTGGCTCTTGGTCTTGGCGTCTCACATGTTCCAACGCCAACCTGGCAGACGACAGGCTCCGATCCTGTGATCAACAGTGTGACAGTTACCGTGCGTGGCTATGCTTTTCGTTCACTGTTTCCGAGTGTGTTCGGAATCACCTTCGGCAATGCCGGTACGTTCAATTATGGCGATATCAGCGCGACCATGCGGAGTCCAATATGAATAAAATCCCCTCCGGCGCCGCCACAATAGAGTTCGCGCTGGCACTGACCATTTTCCTGACTTTCCTGTTGGGCATAATGGACTTCAGCCGCATGCTTTTCACCTGGAATGCAGCGAACGAAGCGACACGAGCGGGAGCCCGGTACGCGGTAGTCTGCGACGACACCGGCAATGAGGCTCAGGTTCTGGCGAAGATGCAAGCGCTCTTGCCGCAGATCGCGGACATCAACCTGGCATGGGTTCCGGCCGACTGCACAGCGGCGACTTGCGAAGGGGTGACGGTAACTATCACCAATCTCAATTACCACTGGATCTCGCCGGTCGCGGGCCTCGCAGCAATGTCGCCAATCCCGATGCCTGCTTTTTCCACTTACCTGCCACGGGAAATAATGCGGCAGGATCCGAACAGCGGTGCAATTTGTTAATGCCATCCAGCGAAAGAAAACATGAAGATTGCTCTGATTTCCCCGAACAGGAATAATCTGCAAGAGATGAAGCGAGCGCTTGAAGCCGGTTCGCACTCCGTCATGCTCATTGACGGCGGAAAAAGCAAGATGCGCGCAGTCGCAGAACAGGAACAACCGGACCTTCTTCTCGTCGAGGGCATGTGCTGCGATCCAAACGAACTTGGCCAAGTGGAATATGTCACCACGCATCATCCCAAAGTCGCGGTTATTCTGCTCTGCGCTACCCATACGCCGGAATTTCTGATCAACTCGATGCGTGCCGGCGTACGCGAAGTCCTCCCGTCCCCGGCGTCCTCCGGTGCGCTGGAAGCCGCTGTAAATCGTGTCGCGGCCAAGCTTGCCGGCGTCCATGCCAGGAGTCCCGGCAAGATATTCGCGTTCATACCCTGCAAAGGCGGCAGCGGTGCGACTTTCCTGGCGACCAATCTCGGCTATCAACTGGCGGAATCCAGAACCGTACTGCTGATCGATCTGAATCTGCAATTCGGCGATGCGCTGTCCTTCGTGCATGACGGGAAGCCCGCCTCGACTCTGGCCGACGTCGCCCATGACATCAGCAGGCTGGATGCGTCGTTCCTGGCAGCCAGCACGGTAAAGGTTGCGCCGAACTACAGCATACTGGCCGCGCCCGAAGACCCGGCGCAAGCGATGGAAATCAAGCCGGAGCATATCGATGCCATCCTCAATCTGGCAGTAACGCAGTATGACTTCATATTGCTGGATACAGGCCGCACTCTGGACACGCTTTCCATCAGGGCGCTGGATCGCGCTTACCGGATTTTCCCGGTTTTGCAGGCAGGTCTGCCCTACCTGCGGAATGCCAGCAAATTGCTCGCGGTATGCAAATCGCTGGGCTATCCGATCGACAAGATCGAGCTGATCATCAATCGCTTCGAGAAAAGCGGAGAGATAGGACTGGATGCCATACGGCGCTCGCTGGGCACGATAAGCCTGCATACCGTCCCCAACTCGTATAAAGAGGTCAATGCGTCCATCAACCATGGCAATCCGTTGATCGAAACGGCTCGCTCCAATGCCGTCACCAGGAACCTGGCGGAGTTCGCGCTATCGCTGAGTCCGAAGCAGGAAGAGAGCCGCAGTTTGTTCGGCCGTTTATTCAAACGGGCGTAAGCAAGGTTTCAATGGCCCAATGGAACAGAAGTGTGAGCCGGCAGGTTTAAACGGAGCATAGAGAACATGTCTTTTCGAGAAAAATTGAATGCCGCCGCGGCAGCGCCGATTGCGCGGCAAGAGGTTCAGGGCGCAAGCGAATCCTATAAGTTGTTGAAGGGCCGGATCCATCTCAAGCTGCTGGATAAATTCGATCTGGCGGCATTGGAAACCCTGGCGCCGGAAATATTGCGGCAGGAAATTTCCATCATGGTCGAACGCCTGCTTCTGGAAGAACAGGCGGCAATCAACGATATAGAACGCCGTTCGCTGATCCGCGACATCCAGCATGAAATGCTCGGGTTCGGTCCGCTGGAACTGCTGATGGCCGATCCGACCGTATCCGATATTCTGGTTAACTCCTACCACCGGATCTACGTAGAACGCAGAGGACGGCTGGAGCTTACCAACGTCACATTCACGGATGAGAAGCATCTGCTGCGGATCATTGACAAGATCGTGTCGCTGGTAGGCCGGCGGATCGATGAGTCCAGTCCCATGGTAGACGCCAGACTGCCTGACGGGTCCAGGGTCAATGCGGTCATTCCACCGGTGGCGCTGGACGGCCCGATGATGTCGATTCGCCGGTTCGCGCATATTCCCCTCAAAATGGAAAATCTGGTGAATGAGCTCAAGAGCCTGACGCCGGAAATGGCGATCATTCTGGAAGGCCTGGGAAAATCGAAAGTCAACATTCTTATCTCCGGCGGCACCGGTGCGGGCAAGACGACGTTGCTCAACATCCTGTCCGGGTACATCCCCGTATCGGAACGTATTGTCACGATCGAGGATGCGGCAGAGCTTCAGATGCAGCAACCGCATGTGGTGCGTATGGAAACCCGGCCGATGAATATCGAGGGAAAGGGCGAAATCACCCAGCGCGCATTGGTGCGCAACGCGCTTCGGATGCGGCCCGACCGGATCGTGATCGGCGAAGTGCGGGGCGCCGAAGCAGTCGATATGCTGCAAGCGATGAACACCGGCCATGAAGGATCTCTCACGACTATCCATGCCAATACGCCGCGGGATGCGCTATCCAGGCTCGAAAACATGATAGGCATGGCAAATCTCAATCTGCCGCATAAAGCAGCGCGACAACAAATCGCTTCGGCCATTACGGTGATTATCCAGGGCGTCAGATTGATCGACGGCAAGCGGAAGATCACCAGCATTCAAGAGATCACCGGCATGGAAGGCGACATCATCACCATGCAGGAAATCTTCGCGTTCAGGCAAACCGGCATCGACGAAGAAGGCAATGTCCAGGGCTATTTCCATGCGACCGGGGTAAGGCCAAAATTCGCCGAGCGCCTGCGCTCGTTTGGCGTGGTTTTGCCGGACGCCATGTTCGATCCTGCCAAACACTACCAATAAAAGGAAGCGCGATCATGCTGCAATCAATAGGAGCCAACTCCTTCCTGATTATCGTAGTGCTTGTTTTCGTGGCCGTGGTTCTGCTGCTGAAAAGCCTTTACATGATATGGAAATCATACAAGGGGCCGGAAGCGAAAAAGATTGAGAAGCGGCTGCAGGCACTCTCCGCCTCCGGCGACGGCACCAGGCAAGCGCAACTGTTGAAACAACGAATGCTGAGTGAAGTCCCGGCGCTTGAACGTCTATTGTTAGGTCTTCCCAGAGCGCACAGGCTGGACAGAGTCATCCTCCAGGCAGGTCTGGACTGGACTGTATCCAGGCTCTTGCTGTCCTGTGCCGCATTGGGAATCATCAGTTACGTGATGATCACTGCGCTTGCTCATCAGTCCATGTTTGCAGGTTGGGTAGTCGGGGGAGTCATGGCGGCCATGCCTTTGCTGTATGTGCATCGTAAACGGAGCCGCCGCCTGGACAGGATTCAGCGTCAATTACCCGACGCGCTCGACCTCGTGACCAGAGCACTGCGTTCCGGACATGCTTTTTCGTCCGGCTTGCAAATGATCGGAGAGGAAATGTCCGAGCCGATCGCCAATGAATTCCGTATCGTGAGCGACGAAGTCAATTTCGGCGTATCGCTGCAGCAAGCGCTGACGAACCTGAGCGAACGCATACCTGTTACCGATCTGCGCTACTTTGTAGTCGCGGTGCTGATTCAACGCGACTCGGGCGGAAATCTGACTGAGGTGCTCGGCAATCTGAGCCGGCTGATTCGTGAACGGTTGAAGCTCTTTTCCAGGATAAAGGTATTGTCATCGGAGGGACGCTTGTCGGCTTGGATTTTAGGGGTCATGCCGTTCGCGTTGGCAGCGGTCATGAACCTCGTTAATCCGGATTTCATGGCACCGTTGTGGAAAGATCCCATCGGCATTGCAATCATAAATTACATGCTTGTCCTGATGGCCTTCGGCGTTTTGATTTTGCGAAAAATCATCAAGATCCGGGTGTAGCGGTCGAACCGGATGAAATTGCCGGTCCGGGTTTTATGCAGGCTGGAATCATCCGGACTACTAAAGTAAAAGGATAGTGAAAATGGTCATACTTTCCACACTGATCTTCCTTTCCGTAACTCTGGGATTGGCAGGATTATTTTTCTGGCTGACGCCGACCAGAACTCAACAGCGATTGCAGGCCTTGTCGAATCCGGTCAATCCGGTGGAGGAATCCAACTGGACAGAAACCATCGTCAGCATCGTGGGTCCTTTCGCCAAGTTATCTTCGCCAAGCGGCAATTGGGAAACATCGCCGCTAAGAGTCAAATTTATCCAGGCGGGAATCCGGCATAACGATGCGCGTCTGATTTATTTCGGCGCCAAAACCTTATTGCCTCTTCTATTTGCAGGAATCGCATTCCTGACCCTTCGAGCGACCAGTCAATCCGAGGGGCTGACGCTCATCATGTATTTGATGTTGGCAGCCTTGATCGGCTGTTATCTGCCTAACGCCGCACTCTACTGGAAGATCAGAACCCGCAAGCGGGAAATTTTCGAAAACTTTGCCGATGCGGCGGATTTGATGCTGGTTTGCATAGAGGCCGGCCTGGGGCTGGATGCCGGCCTGACCAAAGTCGCTGATGAAATGAAGATGACAAGCGTCGCATTGGCGGAAGAGCTGCATTTGACCAACCTGGAAATGAGGGCGGGCGGTACGCGGGAAAAATCCTTGCGCAACCTCGCACTTCGAACCGGTGTCGAGGAAATCGGGACCTTCGCTATCATGCTGACCCAGGCGGACAAGTTTGGAACGAGCATCGGCGAATCTCTCCGGGTGTTCTCGGACGATCTGCGGCATAAGAGGCAGACGCGCGCCGAGGAAATGGCTGCCAAGGTCCCGACAAAAATGCTGTTTCCGCTGGTAGTCTGTGTTTTCCCATCGATAATAATGGTGATAATGGGACCGGCAGCCATTCAAGTCATCCGAACCATACTTCCGATGCTGAATGGACCGTTATAACAGCGGATGCCGGTGTGACAGTTGCGGATGACAGTTGCGGAATGAAAAAGCCCGTTCGATTGAGTGGGCTTTTCCATTTTCGCGATGCCGGGTTTGGTGTTGTTTCACATCGGAACAAGCCCTTTGGCTGGCGCTGCTTTGGTTGACTCGCATTAAATGTCGTCGCGGGATGAACAGATCGCGTCAGTACGTGTCTAAATTTCCCGAGCTACTCACAGGAGAAGACCATCATGAGTTACACCGATACAAGCCGCGACACGTATGGCATGTACAAAAAAACCGGCAAGGGACCCGGCCCTTACCTAATGGGTGCGCGCACGCTGATTGGCGAAGATGTTTACAACGGCCAAGACGAAAAGCTGGGCGACATCAAGGAGTTCATGCTGGAGATGGATACCGGCAAGGTAGCGTATGCAGTGTTATCCTTCGGCGGTTTTCTTGGCATGGGCGAAAAACTTTTCGCGGTGCCATGGAACGCCCTGAAGCTTGATACCGCAAGCAAGCGCTTTTTGCTTAACATGGGGAAAGACCAGCTCAAAAATGCACCGGGATTCGATAAGGATGATTGGCCCGATATGACGGACCAGACATGGGCTAGCGGAATTCAGTCTTTTTACGGCACCGCGTCCGGCTCGAGAGATACGAGCATCCACTAGGAATTCTGTTCCCATAGCTATATGCATCATGCACTCAGCCCGACTCCTGCAGTCGGGCTGTTGCCTTTTTTGGATATTGGCATGCATATGAGCAATTCAATTTCAAAAGCTTGTTGAATCAAACCGGACACTGATTGCGGGATCGAGTATTGAGCCAATACAGGCAAGTTCTCCCGACCCTGTTCCGGGTACAGCGGGCCGCCAAGCCGCATTGCATTCGCATGCAGTACGCTTTCTAAATTTGTTCATGCGGTCCCGGAATTGTGAGGTTCACGGCGCCGTTCCTTTTCCTTGAACTGGAATCCGGAAGCGCGCTTCCAAGCTGGTGTTTGACGGCATAAACATACAGCTCAAGACGATTGATCACGTCCAGCTTGTGGTATATGGACGTCAAATGGTTGCGCAAGGTATGTTCCGATATGAAGAGCCGTTGCGCAATCGCTTTATTCGAAGCGCCGCTTTCCTCGACAATTGCGTGAACGATTTTTCGCTCTCTGGCTGTCAGGGCCGCTTTCTTTTCCATTTCGGGATCGAGCTTGTGCACCGTCTTTGTGTTCATGATTTCGCCGAACACCCGGCTGAGTGTTTCGTGATCAAGCCATAGCTCGCCTTCATGCGTTTTTTCGATCGCCTTCAGCACTTGTTCCGCCGATGCGTCCTTGCTCAACACGCCCCGGGCGCCGCGAAGAACCGCCAGATCCAGCGTCGTTCGTTCGCGCTCGCCGGTCAGGATCAATACGCGCGACACCGAGTTCGATAGCAGGGAAGGAAGAATATCGAGTGCGCTTTTCTGGCCAAGTCCGAGATCAAGCAAAATAACGTCGGGAACCAGCTGCTGAACTTTCGCAAGGGCTTCTTCGCAACTTCTGGCTGTCCCGACTACCTCCATCCTTGGTCTTTGACCCTGGATCAGCTTGTCCAATCCCCACAGCATCGTCTGGTGATCATCGACAAGCATTACGCGAATGGTTTTTTCCGCCGGATTCATCGCTCGCCTCTTTAAACGGGTATTTCGACGTGTACGACGGTGCGGCCGCTTGTCCCCAGCTTCACTTGAGCGCGGCCGCCCAGCGCGGCGGCCCGTTCCGCAATCGACCGCGGGATGAACGGGATCGGCTGCATGTCGGCGCCTTCATTTTCAATTTGAATCTTGAGCCACCCATTTGCACACTGGAGTTTGATGCATCCCCGCTGCGCGACGGTATGTTTGCAGATATTACTCAATCCCTCACGCACGACATGCAATACTTCCGCAGTCAAGCGATCGCTCACGTTAAGCACGCCCTCCATGCTGACCGCAATATCGATCCCGTAGAACTCCCTGACTTGCGCTGCCTGCCGCCGCAGCGCCACGAGAAATATCGGTTCGGTTTTCTCCCATCCGTTTTTAAACGTCCCGGCATAGCGGCGCAAATCGTCTATAACCTGCGCTGTCATTGCCGTCAATTTGTCGATATCTTCGATAAGCGGATTATCGGCACAAGCGTTTTTGCGCATGGCCATCAATCCCAGTTTCAAGCCGATATACGGCTGGATGGCAGTATCATGAAGATTCAATGCGATCTTTTGCCGCTCTTGCCGGGCGGCTTCCGAGGCCATCCGATCGAGAAGCTCGATGTTTTCGATCACTGGAAACGCCTGTGCCGCGATATGGCTCAAAAACAATGCATCTCCCTTGCTGAACCCGATTTCCTCGGAAACCACATAAATGCGGCCTTCTGCCTTTCTCAATGATAAAGGCGCAGTGATAAAGGAATGCGTTTCCAGCAGCTCGGCCAGATGCGCGCTCCTTTGTCCATCGTGTTTGATCCATCCAGTTCTGGCGTTGTCATATGCCACAGATACTTCAAGCAGAGGCAAGGCGAGCCAGCGCGACCGGGTGTACGCGACGATATGATCCGGCGAAAAGGCCATCAGCGGTGACGCTGTTTCTTCGCTGATGCACTCGGCAGTAATAGATTGCTTTGCATTGCATTTTTTTATCATGCGCAGTGAATAGGTCCCGGACTCCTTGTCGCGCATCACCAGAATACAGCCACTGCCTTTGAAAAACTCCTTTGTCTTTTCCAGAACGGAGGTCATGGTGTGATCGACCCCGAAACGCGGATTTGACAACCGGCTTACATCGCGAAGCAGGGCCAGCCGGTGCTTTAACCTTACTTTTGTTTCTCCCCAGTACGCGCTCATGTAGCCGAACGCAAGCAAGAAGGTGATGCGCAACAACAAGCGGGGAAGATTGTGCTCCGTGTCCGACACCAGGCCGCACGCCATGAACAGTATTGCTGAAACGAGCGTAACGCGCGCACCCTCTTCGAAACCCCAGCGAAAAGACGAAGTGAAGATGGCGAAAAAAAAGAAAAAGAAAAAAAAGCTGTTATTGCCGCCCGTGAAAAAAACGATCAGTGCATACCAGCAAACATCCAGCCAATGAATCAGTTTGCTTTGCGCAAACGGTTGATTCTTCTGCGAAAAAATACAAAGGATCGCACTGTGAAAGAAATAGCCGGAAAAAAGGAGCCAAGTGAACTCCTTAACGCCGCTCAAGCCTGAAGGATCGATAAAAATCGTCAGCAATACTGAAAACGACACCGCAAGCCGCATCCAGCCAACCATCGGAGCGTCGGTAACGTCCGCCGCAAAGCTTGGGGCAATTTCGCTTTTTTTTTCCTTATTGTTTGCAAGCATGGTGTTCCTGCCTGTTTTGGCATGGTTTGCTGCTGGTTTTCTTGCTGCCCGGATTTCCTTCAATTGCAAAAATTGCATCGTGTTCGATTGTGTGAAGATTGTATGAATACGGAATTGATGTCGAATAAAATTCGATCAGTTTTAAGAGGTAATAACAACAAAAAATCTGTCTGGATACTTAATGATTCCGCGAATGTTTCGGCATGAAAACAGCAGATGATCACCATGGCAATATCAGGCGAGATAAGGCGAGATAAGGCGAATGTATTCCCGCGACGGAATTGCGATCGGCAAGATCGGCATAACGGAACGGCGCTAGACTCCGCCGCCAGCCATTGGTTTAAAGACATTGTTTGCCGGCTGCTCGGCCGCGGGAAAATGAAACTTCTCGACTCCTCTGGAAAATCCCTAAAGATTTTCTCCAAACTGACGTAATCATGGTTGCCGTGAGAAATTAAACGAAGATTTTTTTCCGACAGTGCCCACCCCGATTTTGCACTGCGGATTATTTGCTTGCCGAGCGCAGGCAATTC
>JAQGLW010000079.1 GCA_028292665.1 Herminiimonas sp. | reverse complement strand
ATCCATACTCTCAAAAATGCCTGCAGCGCCGGGCGGGATGCGCATTCGACCAGCAATTGCGCCCGGTCGACATTGGCGACGCGCGTCATCGTCATCGGAATCGGGTCGTTGAGCGTGATGCCCGGATGTTCGACGCACTCGGCCGCCGCCTGCAAGAAATCGAGCGCGGTTTGCAGCTCTTTCGCTTCGGCGCGCAACAGCGCCTGATAGACGAATGGCGGCAAGCCTGCGTGCTGGCGCTCCTCCAGCAACGCCGTCGCAAAGCGATCGTAATCGTGCTCGATCACTGCTCCATACAACGGATGTTGCGGATAGCGGGTCTGGATCAGCACTTCGCTTGCGCTGCCGCCTTCCTTTTGCGCGGCGCGCCCTGCCCGTCCGGCGACCTGCATCAGTTGGGCAAACAACCGTTCGCTGGCGCGGTAATCGTGCGAAAACAATGCGGTGTCCGGATTCAGCACGCCGACCAAGGTCAGGTTTTTGAAGTCATGCCCTTTCGCGACCATCTGGGTGCCGATCAGGATATCGACTTCGCCGCGATGTACGCTGTCAAAAGCGGCCTGCGCACTACCCTTGCGGCGCGTCGAATCGGCGTCGATGCGCAGAATACGCGCCTGCGGAAAAAGCCGTTGCAAGCATTCTTCGATTCGTTGCGTGCCGCGTCCGAGCGGCTGCAAATCCACATTGCCGCAGGTCGGACACGATCTTGGAATACGCAGCTCCAGGCTGCAGTGATGGCAGCGCAGACGATTTTCCGGCTTGTGCAGCACCATGAACGATGTGCAGCGCGTGCAATTGCTGACCCAGCCGCAGGCGTCGCAATTGATTACCGGCGCATAACCGCGGCGGTTCAGAAACAACAGCGATTGCTCGCCGCGTTCCAGCCGCAATTTGAGCGCGGTGATCAAGGTCGACGTCATGCCTTCGGCCGGCTTGTCGCGCTCCATGTCGATCAGCCGCACCTTCGGCAGCACCGCATCCTTGATCGCACGCTCGCGCAATTCCAGCTTGCGATAGCGGCCCGATTGCGCGTGATGCCAGGTTTCAAGCGACGGTGTGGCCGAACCGAGCACGATTGGAATCGCAAGCTGCCGTGCACGCCAGACCGCCAGATCGCGCGCTGAATAACGCAAGCCTTCCTGCTGCTTGTACGATGTGTCGTGCTCTTCATCGACGATGATCAGTTTGAGATGCGGCAACGACGCCAGAATCGCCAGCCGGGTGCCGAGAACGATCCGCGCGTGGCCCAGATGTGCGGCCAGCCAGTGTGTCATCCGCTCGCCTTCGGCCAGCCCGCTGTGCAGTGTCGCCACCATCACGCCGGGGAAGCGGGCGCGCACATTGTTTTCCAGCTGCGGCGTCAAATTGATTTCAGGCACCATGATCAGAATCTGTGCCGGATTTTTCTGCTGCACGGTGTGCGCCAGGATCCTGACTGCGGCTTGCAGATAGACTTCGGTCTTGCCGCTGCCGGTCACGCCATACAGCAAGGTCGGCGCAAATCCTTCGGCGGCGGCAATCGCATCGGCTGCCTGCTGCTGCGCCGGACTCAGCACCGGCATGTCGGCTGGCGTCGCATCATGCACAACGTTGCCGTTCGCCAGTTTTTTCAGTGCGCGATCGAGCGATGTTGATTTCAATGCACGCAGGTTTTTAGGCAACCCGGGAATAGCCACTTCGCCCAGCGGACGCTGATAATAATCGGCGGCAAAGCTGCATAAGGCCAGCCACGCGGGCGATAGCGGTACAAGCTGTGTACGTATCGTCAGCGCATCCTTGAGTTTGTCTTCCGGTAAATCGCTGCTGTCGTTGATCGCTGTGATGATGCCGACAACTTCACGCCGGCCGAATGGCACGACCGCCAATTGACCGGCAACGGGAACCGGTGACATTGCCGTATCGGCACTCCATCGATAATCGAAGGTGAAATCAAGAGGGGTGTCAAGCGCGATTTTGAGGATTCGTTGGTCCACGAACTTAATGTAAATCCTGAAGAAGTGAGCTAACTACTGGTTTCTTAAGCGCTTTTCAAACTATCCACAAAGACTGTGGATAACTTTGTGGACAAATGCCTCTTGACAGCGGGAAACCCTGATTTTATGCGGGTTTCAATACATTGCCCAAAAGGAAAGCAAAAAATAGTGTCTTTAAAATCAAGCACTTAAAAAGCAGATAAAGTACTAAAAAATAATTGAATTTATATTTTGTTGTTGCTGTGCAAAAACCTTTATTTTGTGAATAACTGCCTCGTTCGAGGTCTAGAATTTACGGTTTTTTAGCGCCATGTGTCGAAAATTTTGAGCAAAGTCATTTCTTTGATCTTCATCGTTGGAACGCATGACGAGCACGAATGTCTCAGCACGAATGTCTCTTTTTACAAATCGGATCAATGCATCCATTTTTCGTTAGCCGACTTTCATGCCGATATTCATTTGCATCACATTAAGAACGACTTCTATTCCGATTGCCAAAGTTGATGTTGAGATCATGTTTTCAACACTTAATGTGAAGCTTTAAATATTCGGCTAACTCATGGTTTCTTAAGCCCTTTTAAGACTATCCACAACCC
>JAQGLW010000074.1 GCA_028292665.1 Herminiimonas sp. | reverse complement strand
GGTCAAAAAAGCCGGGAACTGGAAGAGCAAGTTAAAAAAGCAGAAGCCGAGATGCTTGCACTCAAGCAAGTATTCGATATTTTACAAAAAGGCGATATTGGAAACACGAAAGGCTATTCGGGCTATTTACGTGCTTTTTCCCGCCAGATTTTCGATGGGGTATGGCTTACGGGTTTGGACATCATCGGCGCCGGAAATGAAATCGCATTGCAAGGACGGGCGCTGCAGCCCGAACTGGTTCCGGCATATATGACCAGACTTAAAAACGAACCGGTAATGCAAGGAAAATCGTTCGGCACCCTGGAGATGCAAACGCCTAAAGCCAGTAAGGGAGACCCGGCCACGGACAAATCAGGTACACATGCCGGGTACATTGAATTCAGTCTGCACTGATATCAAAAAGACCGGCGTAACAAGCATATTCGTTTGGAGCAAGTGTAAATGAAGCAGTACTGGCAACAACTTGTATTGAAAGTCGATGCGTTGACCTTGCGTGAACGCGCGATTATTTTTGCCATGCTGGCGGTTCTTTTAATTACCCTGATCAATACGATGCTGCTGGATCCGCAATTCGCCAAACAAAAACAATTATCGGAGCAGGTCAAGGCAGAGCAGGAAAAAATCAATTTGATTCAGACGGAAATACGGCAGGCGATCAATATGCATAGCGATCCTGACACAGGAGCCCGGGAACGTCTGAAAGCGCTAAGGCAGCAGGCGGGCCAAATGCAAGCCGGCTTGGTAGATATGCAAAAGGGATTGGTTTCCCCTGATAAAATGACGGTGTTGCTTGAAGATATCTTGAAGCGGAACGGCAAGTTGCGGTTGCTCTCACTGAAAACCTTGCCTGCATCCAGTTTAACCGGGGAGTCTCCTGTCGAGGGAAATGCGGTCGCGGCACAATCCGCAGGAACGGTTACTTCAGTGATGAAAAACAAGGTAGATGCGGCTCCGGCAAAGGGAGCCGTCTACACACATGGAGTCGAGATCGTAGTTCAAGGCGAATACCTTGAAATGATGAATTACATGGCCGAACTGGAACGCATGCCATGGCAGTTATTCTGGGGGAAAGCGAAGCTGAACGTCGACGATTATCCCAAGGCTACTTTGGCCTTGACTCTTTACACTTTGAGCCTGGATAAAAAATGGCTGAATCTTTGAACGGCCTCGCTAAAAAAATGGCAATTCAAGGCGGCTTGCTGCTGATGTTTTCCATAACGCCTTTTGTTTTGGCAGATAGCCTGTCTGATCCGACACGTCCTCCTGCTTCGCTTGGGTTTGCACAGGAAGCGAACGTTGTTGCAGCTTCGGGCCCCGTGTTGCAGTCAGTATTTATTTCGCCGGGGAGGAAAGTGGCAATCATCAGCGGTCAGGCGGTAAATCTGGGAGAGAAATTCGGTGATGCGCAGGTCATCAAGATCATGGAAAGCGAAGTTACCTTGTCAAGGGGAAAGGATCTACAGACATTAAAGCTTTTTCCGGGTGTCGAAAAGCGGCTGATTTCCAGTCGCACACGGCCACAAACCGATATTCGGCGGCAATAAGGGTGCAGCAATACATGCAAAAAATTACATTAGCCATCGTGATTCTGTCTTTGGCAGGATGTTCAAGTCCTTTGCCAAAACGCGAGACTTATGACTTGATCAACGCTGAAATGAGCAAAATTACGGCTGAAGCCCAAGCACGTCCGGCACAGCCGGATGCCGTGTCCGCTTCGTTGTTGCCGCCCCTCAGAATTGAAATGCCGAACGTCCGTCAACCGGTCGAGCAGAGATTCAACCTGGCGTTCAACAATCTGCCGGCGAACCAATTTTTTATGGTGCTTGTCTCCGGCACTCGCTACAGCATGCTGGTTCCGCCCGAAGTTACCGGCACCATTTCGGCCAATCTCAAGGATGTAACCGTGTTCGAAGCGCTGGATGCGATTCGAGAGCTTTATGGTTATGACTATAAAGTGGAAGGTACGCGTATTTATGTCAAGCCGCTTACTTTGCAGACCCGCGTGTTTCAGGTTAATTATCTGACAGGCAGCCGTAACGGAACATCCGATATCCGCGTGACGTCCGGCTCTGTCAGCGATGCAGGCACAGCGTCCACAACAGGCGGAATCACGGCGCCGGCGGCCCCTGGCAGCGGCCGTTCATCGAGTTCCAGTAATATCACTACGAGCTCACGCAGCGATTTCTGGGCTGAGCTGAAATCTTCGCTCGAAGCAATTGTCGGCAGCGGCAAGGAAGGCCGCAGCGTGGTAATCAGCCCGCAATCGGGCGTTGTGGTGATTCGTGCGATGTGGGGCGAATTACGGGATGTCGCCGCATATCTGAAGGCTACGCAGCTTTCCGTAGACCGTCAGGTGATTCTCGAAGCAAAGATACTTGAAGTCCAATTGAATGACAGTTTTCAATCGGGCGTTAACTGGGCGGCGTTTGGCAAGGGAGGCAATAGCCTTATAACGGCAGGGCGCCAATTACCGGCGGCCGGACTTCAACCAAATGGCTCATTGATCGGCACTAAATTTCCGGATGGCGTTGCCACGGCTAATGCAGGTCTTGGAAACTTGTTCGGATTGGCCTTTCAAACCAGTAATTTCGCTGCGTTGATATCGTTTCTGGAAACGCAAGGTACAGTACATGTACTGTCGAATCCGCGCATTGCTACACTGAACAATCAGAAAGCCGTCTTGAAAGTCGGTACCGATGAATTCTTTGTAACCAACGTCAGCACCACCACTACCACCGGTACGGCGACCACAACCAATCCGAGCGTGACGCTGCAGCCTTTCTTTTCAGGTGTCGCACTCGACGTGACGCCTCAAATCGATGACAGCGGCAACATCATTCTGCATATCCATCCGTCAGTCAGCAATGTCACGACGGTGGACAAGAATGTCAATCTGGGAAGCGGGGGAACTCTTACGCTGCCTCTTGCATCGAGCTCCATATCCGAAACAGACAGCGTGGTGCGGGGCAAGGATGGGCATGTGGTCGCAATTGGCGGCTTGATGCGTCAGTCGACCACTTCGGATCGTTCGCAACTGCCCGGTGCAGGCAACGTTCCTGTACTGGGCGGGCTGCTTCGAAACACAAACGAAGTAACGCAAAAACGTGAACTGGTTATTTTGCTGAAGCCGACGGTAGTGCAGGGGGATAGCAGCTGGACTCAAAATATGCTGGAAAGCCAGCAGAACATCCAGAACCTGGATCCTCAGCGTCTGTCGGGGCAGTAACAGGAATGTACAAGCTCCATTTTGGCTTGCATGAACTGCCATTTGGCATTACTCCGGATACCAGTTTTTTTTTCGCCTGTTCCAATTACCAGCAGGCCTTGAATACATTGCTGATCGCCGCAAAAAACGGCGAGGGCTTTATCAAGATCACAGGTGAAGTGGGGACCGGTAAAACGCTGCTGTGCCGTAAATTCATGGCGATGCTGGACGACAGTTTTGTCACCGCTTATGTGCCGAATCCTTATCTCGAGCCGCGCACCTTGATGCTGGCCTTGGCCGACGAGCTTGAAATTCCGTTGGAAAAGGATGTCGATCAATATCAGTTGCTGAAGGCGATAAATTATCGTCTGTTGATCCTGGCGCGTGAGGGCAAGCGGGTCCTGTTATGCCTTGACGAGGCGCAGGCAATGCCGATCGAAAGCCTGGAAGCGCTGCGCCTGTTGACCAATCTGGAAACCGAAAAGCGCAAGTTGCTGCAAATCGTGCTGTTCGGCCAACCCGAACTGGATCGAAAGTTGCAGCAGGACGCGATTCGCCAGCTTGCTCAGCGCATTACCTTTCATTATCATCTCGGACCGCTGACCAAGGATGACTTGGAGTTCTATGTTTCCCATCGTTTAAGCGTCGCCGGGTTTACCGGCAGCAGATTGTTTAGTCGAGATGCAATAAACATGTTGAGCGCTAGAAGCGGCGGCATACCACGTTTGGTGAATATCCTGGCCCATAAATCCCTGATGCTGACTTACGGCGAAGGCAAGCAGCAAGTGCGGGCACGTCATGTGAAGGCGGCCGCCAAAGACACGGTCGCGGCTAAACAGGGCGTTCGGCCCTGGATGTGGTTCGGAGCGATGACACTGCTGATTGCAGGTACCGGAATGGGATGGGTTTATTTAAAATGAGCCTTATTAATAAAATGCTGCAGGATCTGGAAGAACGCCGCTCCGAAGGAGAAGTGGTGGGGTCGCTGCATGGACAACTGAGGGCCGTGCCCGAATCCAACCGGATTCACGTTGCATGGTGGATTGTGCTGATGCTGGCAATCATGCTAACGAGCGTGATTTCGTGGCTATGGGGCCGTCAAACCGCCCCCACTGTGATAATGGCCCAGCCGATTACGCAACCTCCCCAACTGGCCTTGAAACTTGCGCCCGGCTTAAGCGGACCGCAGCCTGCCTTGAAAAATCCGGCAGCGGAAGAGAAAAGCGAAAGTTTACCTGCTGTTGCAACGCCTTCATCTGCAACAAAGGAAGCAGACGTCAAAATCGCGTCTAATAACCCCTCCGGCGAAACTGCGCACAGCATTACTGCAACTGTGCCTGCCTCTCAGCCGGTATCCGCAACCGCGTCAAAACCAGTGTCGGCAGCAGCACCAGTACATTCATCGGCGCCGGAAATGCCGGCAACATCATTGCAAGCCGCCCCGATCCGGGAAGCAGTGACAGCAATCGCAAAGGGAAAGGCCGCAACGCCAACGGCCGGACAGATGGAGAAAGCGTCCGGTCTCGAAATGCCGGTTAATGTTTCGAAGCAGATGAGGGAACTCACGCCGCCACAGCGCGCGGAAAACGAGTACCGCAGGGCCATGTCATTGTTGCAGCAAGGAAGAACGGCTGAATCAATGAGCGCATTGGAGCAGGCATTGCAGCTCGATCCGCAACATTCTGTCGCTCGCCAGACTTTGGTCGGACTACTGCTCGAAGGGAAACGTCAGGATGACGCAATCCGTAAATTGCAGGATGGGTTGGCAATCGATCGAAGCCAGCCAGGCCTGGCAATGATGCTGGCACGTTTGCAAGTGGAAAAAGGCGAGCTCAGGCCCGCAATCGATACTTTGCAGAAGACGTTGCCATTTGTGTCGGAGCGGGCTGATTACCTGGCATTCCTGGCGGCCCTGTTTCAGCGGGATGCCCGTCATAAGGAAGCAATCGAAAATTATTTGCTTGCCTTGGGCAAGTCGCCTCAGAACGGCCTTTGGTGGATGGGGCTGGCTATCTCCCTGCAGGCAGAAAATCGATTGTCCGAAGCACGGGATTCATTCGGCCGCGCCAAGGCCTCCAATTCGCTGTCCCCTGACTTGCTGGCATTTGTAGAGCAGAAATTGAACCAACTGCGCTAAAGCGATTTTCACAAGACTGTACGGGTTCATGGAAATCGCCTGGTTCGCGCGCATTGCTGCGCTTCGATGCTCTGGATAATGCCCATGCGGCAATCGATGCCGGAATTTCATGTGATTTTGCTTTCATCCGTTTTTGCGATACGATGAGGACTGCGCCGATTTGATTCTGCTTGCGGGCGCCGGGTTAAAGTCCCAAACAAGTGCCGCTAAAAGGGGTATGAATTTTTATCAATGACCCGTTTAAGCACACGCTAAACGGGTTTTTTTATCATCGATCATGACGGACTCCAAAAAATACGGCTTTACCACCACCATTTTGCACGGCGATCGGCAAAATCCGATCGAACACGGATCGCTGCATAAGCCGATTCATACCTCGGTTGCTTTCGGCTATAAAGATGCACGCGAACTCGCAATGGTGTTCCAGGGCAAACAGCCCGGCTATCGTTATGGGCGACAGGGAAATCCGACCGTGTCGGCCCTGGAAGACAAAATCAACAAAATGGAAGACGGCTACGCGACGCTCTGTTTCGCAACCGGCATGGCGGCGATTGCGGCAGTAGTGCAGGCGCTGCTGCGCGACGGCGATCATGTGGTGTCGTCCGCTTTCCTGTTCGGTAACACCAACAGTCTTTGGCAAACGGTTAGCATGCAGGGCGTCGGCGTGTCGCTGGTGGATGCGACCGATGTGGCAAACGTCGAAGCGGCATTGACGGCTGCGACGCGCATCGTGTTTGTGGAAACCATCGCCAATCCGCGCACTCAGGTTGCCGACCTGGCGCGCATCGGCCAATTGTGCCGTGACCGGGGGATTCTCTATATCGTCGATAACACGATGACATCGCCGTACCTGTTCCAGCCAAAAGCAGTCGGCGCAAGCCTGGTCGTCAATGCATTGACCAAATCGATTGGCGGACATGGCAATGCGCTGGGCGGCAGCCTGACCGACACAGGCTTGTACGACTGGACCCGGTTTCCGAATATTTTCGACACATATAAACGCTTCGCTCCGGTGCAATGGGGTACGGCGCAAATCCGTGCCAAGGCCTTGCGCGATTTCGGCGCTTCGCTCGGTCCGGAAGCCGCGCATCATTTGGCTGTCGGTTCAGAAACCATGGCATTGAGACTGGAGCGGGAATGCGCAAATGCGCTGGCGCTGGCGCGCATGCTGGAAGCCGACGACAGGGTGGCAGCAGTCCATTATCCCGGTTTGACATCGCATCCGCAGCACGCCATTGCGACCGATTTATTCGATGCTTATGGCGGATTGTTCAGCTTCGAGTTGAAAGACGGCATCGATTGCTTCGATTATCTGAATCGTCTGAAGCTTGGCGTTCCGGCGAGTAATCTGGGCGATACGCGCACTCTTGTCATCCCCGTTGCGCATACCATTTTTTACGAGATGGGGCCGGAACGGCGTGCCGGCATGGGTATAGCCGAATCATTGATCCGTGTATCGGTCGGGATTGAAGATACTGCGGATTTGCTTAAAGACTTCAGTCAGGCACTGGATTCCTGACGGGCTCTAAGGGACTATGGTTTTTGCCGTCGCCTGATCCAGCCATTTGGTGTGCCGGGCAGGTACATACGATTTGAAGCGCTTCAGCAATGCGGATGGATCCGGATCATGCATCATCAACGATGCATGTTCGCTTCTTAAAAAACGCTGTCCGACTAGGTGCTGCATGAACTGGATCAGTCCATCATAAAAGCCGTCGACGTTCAATAGTCCGATCGGCTTGTCATGAAAGCCGAGCTGGGACCAGGTCAGCACCTCGAACAATTCTTCCAGCGTGCCTATGCCGCCGGGCATCGCGACAAAGCCATCCGATAATTCCGCCATCATCGCTTTTCGTTCATGCATGTCCTTGACGATATGCAGATGGGTCAGCCCGCGATGGCCGACCTCTTTATCCAGCAAAGCCTTTGGGATTACGCCGGTCACTTCTCCATCCAGCCGTAACACTTCATCGGCAATAATGCCCATCAAACCGACATTCCCGCCGCCATACACCAGCGCAATATTGTCGTTGACCATCGCTTTTGCCAAAATACACGCCGCTTCGGCGTAAACGGAAGATGCTCCAGGCGAGGAGCCGCAGTAGACGCAAAGAGATTTCATTTTTCGATAATAAGATGCCGGATTACCCGGCGGATTGGTTATCGGATAACGGCAGGTGGGTGATTGGCTTTAACAGCCCGCCGCTTGCATTCGTTCTGTAATGTCGGGATCAATTGTAGTTGGCATCGATATCGTCTGCTCCGTCTTGCAAGCATTCAACGAATAGATGATACGGCAGCAGCGTTTTTTGCGTTGACCTGTGAACGCTTCTTTTGATTTTTAATATCTGAATTGAGCGAATAAGGAATTCAGCCCATGTCGTTTTCCTCTATTTGATTTCTTCAGGTATTTTTCAGCCGGTTTTTAAAATAGCAGGAATGTTTCATCATCAAGATAAGAGCCGATCAACGATAGCACTTTATAATGCCCCGCGCGTAGTGCATCGGCCAGTCTGATACAGGCAATACATCATTTCGGCAATACAACCGTATCAATTGCGTGAATTACCCCATTATCGGCAGTCACATCGCTTTGGGTGATATTGGCATCATTCACAGTCACTTTACCGTTGTCGGAAGTCAATGTAAGCGAACCGCCCTGGGTGGTTTTCACTTTGCCCGGTTTGACCTCCGATACCATCATCTTGCCTGGTATGACGTGATAAGCGAGAACCTGAGCCAGCTTTACCTTGTCTTTCGACAGCGAATCCCAAGTGCCGGCCGGCAATTTGGCAAACGCTTCATCGGTTGGCGCAAACACAGTATATGGCCCCGAGCTTTTTAGCGTGTCCTTAAATCCTGCTGTTTCCAGTGCGGCGACGAATACCTTGAATGTTCCGGCTGCTGTTGCAGTATCAACGATATCCGCCGCAAAAACAGGCGCGATTCCAAAGGACAGCGCAATGATGGCTGCGACCTTCCGATAGTGATTTTTCATGGCAGTTTCCTTGGTATGATGGCAAAAATAACGGCAATTAACCGTCAAATTGACAGGCATGCGTGTCGCGCTAACTAACGCGATTGCAAAAATCGGGTTATAGCTATTGAGTTGTCATTTAATAAAAAAAGTTCAAGTAAACCGGTTGCCATATATACTTTTTTTCATGAATTGCTGTCGCAAAAATGAGTATGGAGAGCGATTGAATTACATCCACCATCCGGATTGATCAATGTATCAGGCAAATTTTTCTTCAGACACGGCAGATATTTTTTGCGGCGTATTTTGAATTTCTTCAACTACACGCGTCTGAATGGCTGGGTTGAATGCCAACGCAACATGCCCGACACCATGAAATTCGATATTTGCAGCGCCGGCGAAGCGAGATGAAATTTGCGGCGAAACGATATTGTCATGATGCGAATAAATCGATACGAATAATGCCCGGACAGCATTGTCTTCAGCAGCTTCCAGTTTGCGCAACCATTCGCTTGGCACGCCGTTTCCTGCTTTCCCTTTCCAACGCATCTGCTTTGAATTCGGGCCTGCGCCGAAATTCGCCAGACCTGTCCCGCGATGCGGCGTCCCGAGCGTAATTACTTTGGCGATACGTGCATTGCCGTAGTCGCGCAGATAAGCGCGTGCCACCAAACCACCCATGCTGTGGGCGACGATGATGACTTTGTCATGGCCGGTTTCCCTGCATAGCGTTTCCACAGTGTCATTTACCGCGGGCACATAGTCATCGATGCCGGCCAATACCGGCTCCAGGTCAACAGCGTAGTGGGTGATGCGCTCCCGTTTCAATCTCCTGCTCATTGCATGCCAGTAGCCGCTGTTGCAGCCATAACCATGAATAAGCAGAACCGGCAATCCGATTGGATCTTCCGCCGGACGTTTGGTGAATGAATGAAAAGCCATCGTCCAGGAAGAACTTGACATTGATGCATAAAATTCGTCTATGAATAACCGGCAGGCCTGACGATAGTTGAGATGGAGCAAATTCGGCGTTTCGCTGCGATACAGCCACGCAATGAAAAAATTATTGGCGGTAATCAAAAGGCGCATCAGCAAAACAAGCCCGATACTCAAACCCACAGCCAGCATCGAACTGTCGATGTGGCCTGCCTTGATCATGAGCGCGCACAGTGCGATCGCGACGGCGATCTGAAAAAAAATAAGTATGCGTGTGATGCGGGTTACCATGAAATGCCGTGTACGGATAAATTCGATATGCCGTGATAACACTTGTGGAAGACGTCCATCATTCCGTATTGTACTGTGCCATTGCCGTAGTCATCGCCAAGGTCGGCGCAATAGTGCAAGCAGGGCATGACGATATGGAAACTGTTGCAGCATCATAGGCTGCCGTGCATGGAATCCATGCATCTTGGTGGAAAACAGCAAAAGCTGCAACGCGAGTCCCCTGCATTCGCGGCGGCGATCGTTGGACGGACGATGCTGTTGCGCGAATGTTTATGCGGGCAGAGCGCTGCCGTTTGTACTGAAGCTTTAAGAATTGTTATGCGGTTTGTCGGACCCGGCGGCAAATTCAATGACTTTGGATTCATCCACTTCATCAATCTGTTCAGGGTCGAGAAACTCCAATCCATATTTGAGATAGACCTTGCTGCGCACGAAAATATTGAACAGATCGGGATCGATGTGGCCGTTGCGATTGAGTTTGGCCAAGATGCTTAATGATTCGGAAAGCGTTTTGCCGGGTTTGTAAGGGCGGTCTTTTGCGGTAAGTGCCTCGAAGATGTCGGCGATGCCCATGATCCGGGCCTGCACCGACATCTGATCACGCGTAAGACCGCGTGGATAGCCTTTGCCATCCATCCGTTCATGATGCCCGCCGGCATATTCCGGCACGCGTTTGAGATGCTTGACCCAAGGCAGGCTTTCGAGCATCTTGATGGTGACGACGATGTGATTGTTAATGATTTCACGTTCGGACGGAGTAAGCGTGCCGGCACGTATGACCAGATTTTCCGTTTCGTTATCGGTAAGAAAATTTACCGTTTCCCCTTGGGGATTGATCCATCGATGACTTGCACCGATATCGCGTACGGCCTGCTGGTCTTCCGACCGCATCGCCTCGCTGCCGATATTCGCCCGGCGCAGAAATTCGCGCTCGCTATCGAGCTGTTCCACCTGTTGCCTGAACCCGGATTCCAAAGCCTTTTCGGCGGCAGGATTTTCTGCGGCACGCAATGCAAGCCTGGCTTCGAGCATCGCGATTTCAGCATCCCGTTTCAGTACTTCAAAGCGCGTATCCACCAGATCGATGCGATCAAAAATGGTTTGCAGCTTGGTTTCCTTGTCCACGACATGAACCGGCGTCGTGATTTTGCCGCAGTCATGCAGAAGTCCGGCGATCTTCAATTCGTAACGATCCTGCTCGGTCATGCTGAACGACGCAAACGGCCCCTCGGTGGTTTCCTCGACCGCTTCGGCAAGCATCATCGTAAGCGCAGGAACACGCTGGCAGTGTCCGCCGGTATAGGGGGATTTGTCGTCAATGGCGAAGTTGATCATGCCGATGAACGATTCGAACAAGGCTTCCTGCTGCAGGATCAACTGGCGATTGGAAAGCGCAATCGCAGCTTGCGATGCGAGCGACTCGGCCAGACGCTGGGCTGCCGCTGAAAACGGCACCACCTGATTCGTATCTGCATCGATGGCATTGATCAGTTGCAGCACGCCGATTATTTCGTCCTCGTGATTTTTCATCGGTACGGTGAGAAACGATTTCGAACGATAACCGATACCTTCATCGAATCTGCGTGTTCCGGAAAAATCGAAGCCTTTTGCTTCGTATGCATCCGGAATATTCACCGTTTTTCGATGAATTGCGCAATACGCCGCGATCATCGAGGTGTTCGGCAATCCATCTTCCGTTGTCAGCGGCAGCGCTGCAAACGGGATCGGCTTGTCGGAGGTTCCCCCAAGAGCGATTGCCAGGCTGGTATTTCTGAGAATTTCGAACTGCAGGCTGGACTTGTCTTCAGTCATCGAGTAAAGCGTGCCGCCGTCAGCCTGCGTGATTTTTTGGGCTGCAATCAGGATTTTTTCCAGCAGGCGCTTGATGTCGCGCTCGTTCGACAGCGCGGCGCCGACCTCGTTAAGCTGGTCAAGACGGCGCAAAAGATCATCTACTGTGCCCACTACGACCTCCTTTACTTGATGCAGACCTGGCGCACCTGCTTGATGTCGGTAGCGCCGGAGAGCACCTTTTCAATACCATCCATTTTGAGCGTAAGCATGCCGTCTTCCAGTGCCGCCGCGAGCAGTTGCGCTACGCGAGCATGCTCCTGGAGCAATCGCTTGACTTTGTCGGAGCCGACCATCAATTCATGCAAGCCGACCCGGCCCTTGTAGCCTTTGCTGCATTGTTCGCATCCGACCGCGCGGTAAAGAGTGAATTTCCCATTGTCGTCGGCGTATCTTTCCATCCATGTGCCGAGCACCTTGCTGCGCCCGGCTTGCGGGTCTTTGATAAAAGCCTCGGTATTCATTAGTTCTTCGCAATACTCGGTCAGCAGGCCTTGTATTTCTTCCGGCGAAGGCTGATAAGCCGTTTTGCATTTTGTGCATAGGCGTTTGGCCAGCCGCTGCGCCAAAACGCCGAGCAATGCATCTGCAAAATTGAATGGGTCCATGCCCATGTCCAGAAGCCGAACGATCGATTCCGGCGCACTGTTCGTATGCAAGGTGGCGAAAACCAGATGGCCGGTCAGGGAAGCTTCAAGGCCGATCGAAACCGTTTCCTTGTCGCGCATTTCGCCGACCATGATAATGTCCGGGTCGGCCCGCAGAAATGCGCGCATGACAGTGGCGAAATCGAGCCCGGCCTTGCGGTTCACCTGAACCTGGCGCAATCCTTTCTGGGTGATTTCCACCGGATCTTCCGCTGTCCATATCTTGGTGTCGGGTTTGTTGAGATAGCTGAGCACCGAATGCAGCGTCGTGGTTTTGCCGGAACCGGTCGGGCCGCACACAAAAAATATTCCGTAGGGTTTTTCGACTGTTTCCTTGAGTCGCTCGAGGTTGTATGGCAGCACACCCAGCTTGTCGAGCGGAATCGGCTCGCCGGCTGCGAGAATCCGCATTACAACGTCTTCGACGCCGCCGGCCGACGGAATCGTTGCAACCCGCAACTCAATGTCGAGCGGACCGTATTTCTTGAATTTTATTTTTCCATCCTGCGGCTTTCGTCGTTCCGAAATATCGAGATCGCACATGATCTTGATACGCGCCAGGAGGGCGTTACGATAGCTCGGCGGGATTTCGATATAGGGTTCCAGCGAACCATCCTTGCGAAAACGGATCAGCGTTTTTTCTTTCCCGGGCCGCGGTTCGATATGAATGTCGGAAGCGCCTTGACGATGGGCGTCGACAATGATCTTGTTGACCAGTTTGACGAGCTCATTCTCGGCGGCCGCAGAAATATCGGTAGCGGAAACTTCGTTCTCTTCGTCGCCGTCCTCCATGCCCGACAGGAGATCGTCAACGGAAGTTGGATCGTCCGCAATGCCGAAAAATTGATCGACTGTCTGCTTGAACTCGGCATTCGTCGTAACTCGATAGGCCAGTTTGGCTTTTGGAAAAATATTGTTGACGACGCGCACGCTTTTTACCTGCTCGGGATCAAGCGCAAGGATAATCAGGCCTTCCTTGCCGTCTTCGATCGGCAACCAGCGATTCTGCTCTACATAGTCACGCTTGAGATTTTTTAAAAGATCGATCGGCTTGATCCGTTCGGCCTTGTAAGGCTCGTAGGGAACGCCGAAGAACGTGCCGAGCGCCTGGCCGATAGACGGCAATTTGACATTGAATTCATTGAGCAGCACTTCTTCGATGTCGATTTCCTGGCGCCGTGCCGAACGTGTGGCAAGTTCAAACTCGGGCGCCGACAGAATTGCGCCGGATACCAGCGGATCGTATTTCGAACGAATCGGCGGAGGCGGGCGCAGCCTCTGCGTGAACGCAATTACAAGGGTAGCGCATAATTCCTTGACGCCGTCCTCGGCCATCGCTGTAAAAGGTCCGCCGGCACGATTGTTGATAAGCTGTATAACGCCTAGCAATTCGTTGCTCTGCACGTTGATCAAAGGGGCAACCAGCATCTGCTTGGTGCGATAACCGGTCTGCTTGTCCACCTCTTGCAGAAATTGCAGCTTCGGCGAATAGGATTCCAGCTCTGCCTCATCGTACACATCGCTTAGCCGGATAGTTCTTTTGAAAAGTGCGGCATGTCCCGCAATGCTTTTTTCAGAGATAGGCAGCGTCAGATTGTTGAATGCCTTGAGCCCGGTTTTGATTTTTGAAACGATGAAGGCTTTGTCATCGCTGACGGCATACAGGGTGAATCGATCGCAATCGAACAGGTTGCATATATCCAGCGGCAGATCGAGCATGATCTCGTCTATGTTGCTGGTCGCGTGAATCTTGTTGGTGACTGCCTGAAGCCTCTGTGAAAACTCCAGACGGCTTTTGACGTCGCCGATGTCGCCGTTGATTTGCTGTGTTCCGAGAACTGCACTCATGTCATCTCATCCATTCATCTTTGTTTGCACTGATCGCAGCGTCACGGGTGATTGCCTCGTATGGCAAAACGGCGCTCTTTCGCATACTCCGGGGCGGCAGCAGTGCAAGCAGTGCCGGATTGCCGAACTGTCCGATCGATGAGGATTGCATGGGAATTTTCTGATTCTTTCATCGATGCCGGGCGGATATCGTCCGGCGAACTTTAAAATTCGAATACCTGGTCATTCTGCAGCATGCGAGGCTTGTACTGGCCGATGCCTTCCTCGATTTCCCGCATGGTGACTTCGATTTGTCCAGGCTTCAAATGCGTAATGTATATTTCCGGATTGTGCCGGAGCTTTTGAAGTTCTTCGCCGAGCATGCTGGGGCACAGATGTCTGGAAATGATCGCAAGTTGCTTTTCACTGTTGGAAAAGGCGGTCTCGATGATCAAATAACGCAGATTGTCAATCTTGTTCACTTCATTCCAGAATTCGTCGTTGGCTGTCGTATCACCTGTAAACACCAGGCTTGCGGCACCGCTATCGAGGTGGTATCCGACTGCGGGAACCGTGTGCATGGCAGGCAAAGCGGTGATATTGCGCCCGTTCAGACATACGTTCTCTCCAAGGCGAATGGTATGAAAACGCAGGTAAGGATTTTCCGCATCCGGAATTTCGCTGAAGTCGGGCCAGATCGCCCAGTTGAAAATATGGGTCCTGATGATTTCCTGTGTCGCCTGCGTCGCATACATTGTCAGCGGTTTGCTGCGCATATCGCCCACTGTATCGAGGATGAACGGCAGGCAGGCAATATGATCGAGATGCGAATGCGTAATGAATACATGATCGATCAGCACAAGCTCCGCGACACTCAAATCGCCCACCCCGGTGCCGGCATCGATCAGGATGTCATGATCGACCAGCATCGAAGTCGTATGCAAGTGCCGTCCTCCGATTCCTCCGCTGCAGCCGAGAACTCTTAATTTCATTTTATATTTGGCCTATTTTGTATCGAACCTGGTTACTCCGATCCACTCCGGGTCTGGCGGGGTCACCTGAAAAGCCGCAATCCTCTCCCTGTAGAGTGCATAGAGCCTGGAATCGGGCCGCAATTGTGCAAGGTCCGCCAGTGCCGCATCTGCCGCATTCCACTTCCGCATCCGATAATCATGCAATGCCTGATGCCATCGCTCCAGTTCATCGAGCATTTCTTCTGAAAGTTCTCCTTCAAAGCCCAGCGGTTCGTAAATTGCCACAGGTTCCTCTTTGCCCTTGACCTGGACCAGATCGATCTCACGAAATAACATGTCGGTTGCCTCATTGCGAGTCGTTGCGCCGACGATGATACCAACGCCATACTGCTTCGTAATGCTTTCCAGGCGCGAGCCGAGATTGACGGCATCGCCCATCACGGTATAAGCCTTGCGCACCACCGATCCCATGTCGCCGACAGTCATCGTTCCGGTATTGATCCCTATACCGATTTCCATTGCCGGTGAGCCTCTGGCGACCAGCGTCCGGTTCAGATCACGCAATGCCTGCTGCATTTCGAGTGCAGTGACGATGGCATGGCGGGCGTGCTCAGGGTCATCTACAGGAGCGCCCCAGAACGCCATGATTGCATCGCCTATATATTTGTCAAGCGTGCCCCGGTGCTTGCGCACCACCACAGTCATGGCGCTGAGATATTCGTTCATCAGTTGCGCCAGCTGATCGGGTTCCATTCCCTCCGAAATGGTAGTAAAGCCGCGCACATCGGAGAATAGCACCGTAAGCGCTGCCTTGCGGCCTGCCATGCTATAGCTCTGAGGATTGAGGCTCATTTTTTCCACCAGTTCAGGCGGCACGTATTGACCGAACAATTCGGTGAACTGGCGTTTCGATCTGGATTCGACAAAATAGCCGTACGACATATTGAATATGAACAAGCTGCTTATCAAAAGCAGACTTGTCGCCAGCGGCAGCACCCAGTTGGCGTACTGCCAGAATGCAAGGTTGATCCCGACGGCGGCTGTCAGAATCAGCAAGGTTGACAGAGTTGCGCGCAATGGCGATCGCCACGGGAACAGGAAGATCATCAGTGCGCCGGTCAGGATCAGAAGCATCAGTTCAACAGCATTGACATATTGCGGTTTGAGTTTGATGGTGCCGTCGAGCATGCCGCTGATCAGGTTGGCATGCACCTCGACTCCTGAATACACTTCTCCGACCGGTGTCGTACGTTGGTCTCGCAGGCCAGGTGTCGTGGTTCCGACCAAAGCGATTTTTCCTTGAAGTTGTTCAGGCTTGATACGATCAGCCAGCACATCGGCGATTGAATAATATGGATAGCTTTTTTCGTAACCGCGGTACGGCACCAATGCGGTAACGTTTCCATCCACAGGTATTCGCATGGTGCCGCGGGCAGTCGGCAATTCAAGCCATTCCACGGCTGCGTAGTCACCGCCGGAGGTTTCTTCACCGAATCCGGGAACAATCGGAGGATTGTCGAGCAGCGCCCGCACCATGGCGAGAGAAAAGGCTTCGTAATAGGCATCCTTGTACTTGGCCAGCAGGGGTACGCGCCGTATGCTGCCATCGGCATCGGGGATCGGACTGAAGTGCCCTCCGCCTGAAGCGGCAGCCTGGAATTCAGGCAAATTGCCGCCATAGCTTGACCAGGTAGAGAAAGGGATACTGCGTCCCTGAAAGGCCCTGGCGGATAGCACGGGCTGTGGTATCGCACCGCTGCCGATCTGTCCGTGAGCCATGTAATAACCGAGAATAACCGGCCTGCCTTGCAGCGATTTGGCAAACAGCTTGTCGTAGTCGAGTTGCGGACTCATCTGCTTCACTGCGGCCAGGTACTGCTGGTTGTGCTTGAGTTCGTGCTGCCCCAATCCTTGCAGAATTTTCAGCCCGGAACTTTCGTCGGGCTCGGCCAGGACAACATCGAATCCGAGCAGCCGAATATGGTAGCGCTCGAACAGTTTGTTCACCAGCGCTGCCATTTTGTCGCGGTTCCAGGGCCAGCGGCCTATTTCGGCAATACTTTTCTCGTCGATATCGAGGATGACCACACGATCGTCGACTGTTTGCGGCATGGTCAATCGTAATTTGGCGTCGTATATAACCCTGTCAAGAGAATCAATGAAGGATAAGTTGTATACGCCGCTTACGTGGCCAAGCAACCCGAACAGAAGCAGCAGGCCCGACGCATAGCGAATCGCATATTGTTTCAAGAGCGGTTTCTCCTCGATTGCGTTCGACGATCTTTCTTTTTTTATTTCACGCTTCGGATCATGGCTGCGCGGCGTCATGCATATTGCGATGAAATCCGTATCCATCGAGGCGATCGCCGCTTTCCGGTTACCGCACAAGCACTGCTCGATCGCACGGGCTTCTCACTGAATATCGTCAATGAAACAGCTTTCGTCTATAAAAGCGCCAGCTCTCGATCGGTCCGCTTGACAAATATCGGCGCTAATTCTGAATGTCATTCTGACGAAGTTTTTGCCGCTGTGCAACGCTTAATATTGCGATTGAGGAATGTTTAATGCAGAGGATAAAGTTGCTGCAATTTGAAATATGGCGGATTGACAGGCAAATACAATTGCATTTGCCGATCAAGATCTCAGAGGTACTTCAAGAGTCGATTGATCCGGCCCTGTCATCTCTGTAACAGACAGGAGTATGCAAATGTACGACGACAATCAGGTCGAGGTTGTTCTCGGCAATTTATCAGCAGTCGCGACCAGGCGCGTGCCCGCTAATCGGTCATGCAGAAACTGGCGATGCGGATCAAGATAAACGGCAAATGCCCATAGCGCTACGTTTGCAGCCGGAATCGCCACCAGCATCCAGGCTTTTGCGCCTAATGCCCACGCTAACGCCAAGCCGGGTAAAAACCAAAGCCAAGCCAGCAAGTATCGAAAAGCGGCACGCCAAAACGTTAGCGGTTGCCCATTTGCCTTTACTAAACGAATATGCCAGGTTTTCATGGCCAGCGTTTGTCCGCCATGGCTCCAGAACCATGCAAAATAAACGCCGAGCACCACAAACAGCCATTCCTGTAATGCATTGCGAAGATAGAGTGCATGACGTTGCTGCAATAATGTTGAAAACAGCCAGACAGCGATGAAAAGAACGCCGAACAGCAGCATGCCTTCATACACCATGCTGGCAAGGCGGCTTTTCAAAGAAGGAGTTGCTATGATGTTCAACGGCAGCAATTATTTAACGGCAGGTTGCGTGACAGGCTGAGCTGCGGATGTCTCCGTTGCCGGTGGAATAACAGTTTGATTCGAGCCGGAATGGGCTTTCAGTGCCGATTTAGGCGGCGGCGTTACTTTGGCTTTGCTTTGATAAGCAGGGGGAAGATTGGCTACTGGTTTTTTAGCAGCGGCTTCTGCTGCAAGTTTCTTTTTCTGTTCTTCAGGCAATTGCTGATATTGCTGCCACTCAGCGCTTTTTTGGACTGGATTCAATTTTTTGGCTCGCGAATAACTTTCGCGTGCTACACGCCGTTGTTCCGGCGTAAGCTTGGTCCAATCACGCATCCGGTTCTGCAGGCGGATCTGCTGATCGGGTTTAAGAGATCCATATCGATTACCGATCGTCAGCCATTTTTTCTTGTGTTGTGCATCAAGCTTGTCCCATTCAACTGCCAGTGGCGCAAGTGCTTGTTGTTGAGCGGGAGTCAGTTCAGCCCACAACGGTTTTGCCAATTGACTTGGTGCTGATTTTGCCGCGCCTTTGCCCGTGTTGGTTGATGATGTGGCGGCAGGTTTGGTTTTAAGAGCCGGCGTCCCATCAGTTGCATTGGTACCGTACGCCGTTTCAGTGGCCCCGTGAGCAATCGAGCTAACCCCGATCAGGACAGCTAAAATGCGTGCCGCCCGCACGAAGCGGGCGACTGTACTCGATGAAACGCTCGTCATTTTACTCCCCTCGCTTGGCGAGGTAAGCATTAAAGCCATGATCCGCATAGGCGGACAGAGGTAATTCATCAGCTAAAACAAGCGCATCTATCTCAGCGATTTCGGTAATGCGCTGCTGTTTTTCGAATTGATAAATACCGGTTAATCCAAGAGCTAAAACAACAACAGGTACTGCCAGACTTACCCGGCTCAACCAAGACAAGGGTTCACTGAAAAAACTGCCAACTTGACCTGCCAATTTATATTGCGGGACATATGCGCGTAGAGGAGAATCTTTTTTCTTGCGAGATAAGGCTAAATTGCGCGCAGAAGCCAGTCTTTCAGCAGTAGAAGACGGGAGATAGTCAAGGTTTTCATTAAGTGCATGCCGCACTTTGTAAGCGAAATCAAGTTCTTTAGGATTCATAAGCGTATTCCTTTGGCTCTTAAGGCTTGGGCTAAGGTATGTGTTGCACGAGAGCAATGAGTTTTGACACTTCCCTCGGAACATCCCATTGCTGCAGCCGTTTCAGCAACATCCATATCCTGCCAATAACGCATGAGAAAGGCTTCGCGTTGACGCGTCGGGAGCCTTTGTACTTCTTCGTCAATCGCCGCCAGAATCTGGTCTCGTGCGACCTTGTCTTCACTGGATTCAGCGGCTTGTGTCCCTTCTTCAGCCTCGTAGGTTTCCAGTATGTCGAAATCCTCGTGGTCTTCTGAATTGCCGCCAATGCTGGAAAAAAGGCTGACCCAGGTATTGCGCACTTTTTCACGGCGAAAATAGTCGTGAATCGTATTTTGCAATATACGCTGAAATAGCAAAGGCAGCTCAGCCGCAGGCTTATCGCCATACTTTTCAGCCAGCTTGATCATTGCATCCTGGACAATATCGAACGCAGCCTCGTCTTTGCGCACTGCATACACAGCTTGTTTAAATGCGCGGCGTTCCACATTCTCAAGGAAGTCGGAAAGTTCTTTATCAGTTGCCATTCGATGCGGCGCGGTATTTCTTTTTTATCAAGTGAATATAACGTTGACGCCGGTTAACACTATTGGTTGTCGTTCATAAACTGTGCGCATGCTAGCAAAAAAGCCCGGTTTGTGGGCGATTTTTCTTGAAAACGCTTGATTTTAAACGGATTCGGCATAATTTGACTTGACCAGAATGGTGCAACGCATTAACGTATCAATCCCTTCGCAATCTCGAAGGGAATCCATGGTCTTTTCGCGCGCGACGCATAATGCCGCCCAACGTCAAGACGCGCTTCATTTGAAAGCTGTTTGCTCTAACCCGCGCCACAAGCGCGAGGAATTCGTAGCGATACTACAGAAACTTTGGCTGAACGAGTCGCGTTTAGCGCCATTTTGAACCGCACCAACGGGTGCTGGACGAATTGGCGTGACCGCACAAAAAAGGAATGCCTCAGTACTGTCCGGTTGCGCGATTTCGTAAGGAGAGAGCATCCGATCAATCTCCAATGGACCTTGAAAGGAACGTAGTATGACCTCAGAAATCACAGGCGCGGAAATTGTCGTGCGCTGTTTGGCCGAAGAGGGCGTCGAACATGTGTTCGGCTATCCAGGCGGCGCGGTGCTCTACATTTACGACGCAATCTTCAATCAAGACAAATTCCAGCATATTCTGGTACGCCATGAGCAGGCTGCGGTTCATGCGGCCGATGCCTATTCGCGCAGTTCGCACAAGGTCGGCGTTGCGCTTGTCACTTCGGGGCCCGGTGTGACCAATGCCGTTACAGGCCTGGCAACAGCCTACATGGATTCGATCCCGATGGTGGTCATTTCCGGCCAGGTGCCATCCCATGCAATCGGACAGGATGCGTTCCAGGAATGCGATACGGTCGGCATTACCCGTCCATGCGTCAAGCACAATTTCCTTGTCAAGGATGTCAAGGATTTGGCAGAAACGATAAAAAAAGCGTTTTATATCGCCACCACCGGCCGGCCCGGCCCGGTTCTGGTCGATATTCCCAAAGACATCACGATGCACAAGTGCGCATACGAGTATCCGAAGGAACTCGAAATGCGCTCTTACAAGCCGGTCGATAAAGGCCATTCCGGCCAGATTCGCAAGGCGTTGCAATTGCTTCTGAATGCCGAGCGCCCGATGATTTATTCCGGCGGCGGCGTGATCCTTGCCAATGCAGCGCCCGAATTGAACAAGCTGGTCGACAGGCTCGGCTTCCCCTGCACTAATACGCTGATGGGACTGGGAGCTTATCGAGCGTCGAGCGACAAGTTCGTCGGCATGCCCGGCATGCACGGCACGTATGAAGCCAACATGGCAATGCAGCATTCGGATGTATTGATCTCTATCGGCGCCCGCTTCGATGACCGGGTGATTGGAAATCCAAAACATTTCGCGTCGCATCCGCGCAAGATTATCCATATCGACATCGATCCGTCGTCAATTTCAAAACGCGTGAAGGTCGATATTCCGATCGTTGGCAATGTGAAGGACGTGCTGCAGGAATTGCTGTCGCAACTCGATGCGGCTGAAGCGGCCGCACCTTCCAGGTCGAACGCGGCTTCGCTTGCCAACTGGTGGAAGCAGATCAATGAATGGCGCGAGCGCGATTGCCTGAAATATCCGACTTCGAGTGAAGTGATCAAACCGCAATCCGTAATCCAGAAAGTCTGGGAAGTCACAAAAGGCGATGCCTTCATTACGTCGGATGTTGGTCAGCACCAGATGTGGGCTGCACAGTACTATCCTTTCGACAAGCCGAGACGCTGGATCAATTCCGGCGGATTGGGCACGATGGGCGTTGGGCTGCCGTACGCAATGGGCGTGCAGATGGCGAACCCCGGATCTACCGTCGCTTGCATTACCGGCGAAGCATCGATTCAGATGTGCATCCAGGAACTCGCGACCTGCAAGCAATACCACCTGACGCCCAAGATCATCCTGCTGAATAATCGCTTCCTCGGCATGGTGCGTCAGTGGCAGCAGATCGATTACGGCTCCCGTTATTCCGAATCGTACATGGATTCACTGCCGGACTTCAACAAGCTGGCTGAATCGTATGGCCATGTCGGCATGAAGATCGAAAATCCCAACGATGTAGATGGTGCATTGAAAGAAGCATTTGCGATGAAAGACCGGTTGGTGTTCATGAATTTCATCACGGATCAAACCGAAAATGTCTGGCCGATGGTCAAGGCCGGCAAAGGCTTGACTGAAATGCTTTTGGGTTCGGAGGATCTGTAACCATGCGACATATCGTTTCTGTTTTGCTGGAAAATGAAGCGGGCGCCTTGTCTCGCGTGGTGGGCCTGTTCTCTGCGCGCGGTTACAATATCGAAACCTTGACGGTGGCGCCGACTGAAGACGCGACTTTGTCGCGGATGACGATCGTGACTTCCGGTTCGGATGACGTGATTGAACAAATCACCAAGCATCTGAACCGCCTGATCGAAGTCGTGAAAGTTGTCGACCTGACGGAAGGCGCTCACATCGAGCGTGAACTGATGCTGATCAAGGTGCGTGCGGTCGGCAAGGAGCGCGAAGAAATGAAGCGTACTGCAGACATTTTCCGCGGCCGCATCATCGACGTCACCGAGAAGACTTACACGATCGAACTGACCGGCAACAAAGGAAAGCTCGACGCGTTCATCGACTCGATCGACCGCACTGCGATTCTGGAAACCGTCCGTACAGGCGGTTCCGGCATCGGTCGCGGCGAGCGCATTCTCAAAGTGTAACGTGTCGGAAACAGGGCGCCGCTTCGCTTGACTCTGTCTCGCAATAATTTTGATTCATACCAACAACTCATACTTATTTAGGAAGATCATGAAAGTTTTCTACGACAAAGACTGCGACCTGTCCCTGATCAAAGGGAAGAACGTTGCCATCATCGGCTATGGTTCACAAGGTCACGCGCATGCACAAAACCTGAACGACTCCGGCTGCAAGGTCACAGTCGGCCTGCGCAAAGGCGGCGCATCGTGGAACAAGGTCAAGAACGCAGGCTTGAACGTGGCTGAAGTCAATGAAGCCGTCAAATCAGCCGACGTGATCATGATCCTTCTGCCGGACGAGAACATCGCCCAGGTCTATAACGAAAACGTTGCACCGAACGCCAAAGAGGGCGCTGTGCTGGCATTTGCACATGGCTTCAACGTGCACTACGGTCAAGTCGTGCCGCGCGCCGATCTCGATGTGATCATGATTGCGCCAAAAGCGCCGGGCCATACCGTGCGTTCCACTTACAGCCAGGGCGGCGGCGTGCCGCATCTGATCGCTGTTTATCAGGACAAGTCCGGCATCGCCCGCGATATCGCTTTATCGTATGCAATGGCCAACGGCGGCGGTCGTGCCGGCATCATCGAAACCAACTTCCGTGAAGAGACCGAAACCGATTTGTTCGGTGAACAGGCCGTATTATGCGGCGGTGCGGTTGAACTGATCAAAGCCGGTTTTGAAACGTTGGTGGAAGCCGGTTATGCTCCCGAGATGGCTTACTTCGAATGCCTGCATGAGTTGAAACTGATCGTCGACCTGATTTATGAAGGCGGTATCGCCAACATGAATTATTCGATTTCGAATAACGCCGAATACGGCGAATATGTAACGGGTCCGCGCATCGTGACGGACGAGACCAAAAACGCAATGCGTCAATGCCTGAAAGATATTCAGACGGGCGAATACGCAAAGAGCTTTATTCTGGAAAACAGAGCCGGCGCACCGACCTTGATTTCCCGCCGCCGTCTAACTGCCGAACACCAGATTGAAGAAGTGGGGAGCAAATTGCGCGCAATGATGCCTTGGATTGCGAAGAATAAGCTGGTCGATCAATCGAAGAACTAGGTTTCGGCGACAGCCGGACGCGGGTTGGATCGCAAAGAACAAGTTGGCCGATCAGAGCAAGAACTAAATCAATTGCAACCAATCCGATATTCGGCTGCTGAAATTTTTTAGTTTTACAAGAGGGGCGTACTTCGGGTATCGCCCCTTTTTTAATGGAGAATGTCATGGCGCACTGCGTAAAATTATTCTTGCCATTGGCTTTATTGATTGCCGGCACGGCGGTGCGGGCTGAAACGGCAATGCAAACCAGCGGAGCGCTGATCGTCGTGCCTGCCTACAGTGAGGTCAGGCAAGCCAATGATGAAGCGCACGTCACACTGATGATCGAAGAGCAGGACAAGGACAAGGCCGCCGCCGCGTCGCGCGTCAACCAGAAAATGAAGCAGGGTGCCGACATTGTCAAACGGGAGGACCTGCAGGCGACTTTCAAGACACGAGGTTACTATACATATCCTGTTTATCAGGAAGATCAGCCGCGTCAGAATAACAAGGTCCGGCAGGCGACCGGCTGGCGAGTCGGTCAATACCTTGAAGTGACCACGACAAACCTGGACCACTTGCCGAAAACAGTCGCTGCGGTTCAACGGGTATTGGCGCTGAATGGACTGCATTTTGGTTTGGCCGAATCGACAAGCAGAAAACTGGATGAGAAACGCATCGACGCGACATATAAAAATTTAAACGAACGGATTGCGTCGATTGCCAAAGCGATGGGGCGCAATCTGTCTGATGCGGTGCTGGATACGGTAGACTTTGAAGGTTCCGGCGCTTATGCGCAACAGACGGACGCATCGGTTCCCAAAATGGCAATGCGTTCTGCTTCGATGCAGGAAGCAGGGCCGATTGAAGAACCGAGCTTTGAACCGGGCGAGACGACATTGCAGATGCGTGTCGTCGGTAAAGTCAAATTCAAGTGAGAGTGGGAGGGGGTCATGGCGACGATGAATTTAAAACCGATAATGATTGCCGGATTTTTTGGTTTGGCATTATCAGGATGCAAGCCTGAAGGGCCGCCGCCTGATTTGATCAAAACTCAGCGCGAAGGATTGACTAAAGCCAGGGCGGTTGAAGGACAATTGCAGCAGCAGGCAGAAGAGCAAAAAAGCGCGATTGACGCAGCACAAAAATGACTTGGTTCGCCAATTCGTGCAAGCTTGCCGACTGTTGTATTTAGCCGCCGCTCGTCTAGAATGGCCACGCTTTTCCATTTCAATACATATCAATCGACAACAATAATGAACCGGAGCGACATTGAATAATTATCCGCATCCTATTATCGCCCGTGAGGGCTGGCCTTTTTTGGGCATCGCGACAGCATTCGCTGCCTTGGCAACTTTTTTTGCGGGCGCATGGTCGATTCCGCTATGGATCATTGCCCTGTTCATCCTGCAATTTTTCCGGGATCCGGCGCGTGTGATTCCGCAAAATCCAAATGCCGTTCTGTCTCCGGCGGACGGACGCATCGTCGTGGTCGAAAAAACCCAGGATCCCTATGCCGGACGCGAAGCGCTCAAAATCAGCGTGTTCATGAACGTATTCAATGTACACTCGAATCGCGCTCCGGTAGATGGCAAGATTGAGAACATGCAGTATTTTCCCGGCAAATTCGTGAATGCAGACCTCGACAAGGCGTCGATCGAAAACGAGCGCAATGCTTTGACCATCACGGCAGTAAACGGGCAAACGGTGACATGCGTGCAAGTCGCCGGATTGATCGCTCGCCGCATACTTTGCTACGTAAAGACAGGTGATATGCTCATGCGTGGGCAGCGTTACGGCTTTATCCGTTTCGGTTCGCGCGTCGATGTCTATTTGCCGCTCACCGCAATACCCAAGGTTACAGTCGGCGATAAAGTGTCGGCGACCGAAACGATTTTGGCCGAGTTCTGATTTCTCATTTCTTGTCGTAATACATTGAAGCGGAATCCATATGGCAACCTTCAACCGTCGCAAAGCCAAAAATAACGTGACGCAATTCCCGAAAACGCCGCGCGTGTATAAACACAGCCTGCGCCGTCCGCATCGGGATGACAGCGCATTGGCTCGTCCTACCTTGCGCCGGCGGAGCATTTACCTGTTGCCGAATGCATTTACGACGGCGGCATTATTTTGCGGCTTCTACGCAATCGTGATGGCGATGAACCTGAAATTCGACTATGCATCAATTGCGATTTTTGCGGCGATGGTACTGGATGCAATCGATGGTCGTGTCGCACGGCTTACCAATACGCAAAGCGAATTCGGCGCGCAATACGACAGCCTGTCCGATATGGTGTCGTTCGGCGCCGCGCCCGCTTTGGTTGTCTATGAATGGTCGTTGCGCGGGTTGGGCAAGTGGGGTTGGCTGGCGGCGTTTGTTTATTGTGCCGGCGCGGCGCTGCGATTGGCGCGGTTCAACACCAACATTGCCGTGGTCGACAAGCGTTATTTTCAAGGTTTGCCAAGTCCGGCGGCGGCGGCGCTGGTTGCCGGTTTTATCTGGCTGATGGACGATTTGCGCTATGCGGGCACTGATTTGACCCTGGTGTCGTGGATTATCACCTTGTATGCGGGTCTGACCATGGTTACCAACGTACCGTTTTACAGCTTCAAGGATGTCAATTTCCGGAAGTCGGTTCCGTTCATCGCGGTCTTCCTGATCGTTCTCATATTTGTCGCCGTGTCGAGTGACCCGCCCAAAGTGCTGTTCGGTTTGTTCGTGCTTTATGGTTTATCGGGATACGGTGTTTATTTCTGGCGCTTGTTCAAAGGCAAGCCTGTGAGCATTATTCAAACCGAGACGGAGACGGAGGCGGCAGACGACAAGGACTGATGAACATTTGTCTGAACATCATGTCGTTCTTCCAAAATAGAAACCGCGCGGTAAATGTGTCTGCATGTGAAAAAGTTGCACTTTTTCAGAATTCCGCTTATAGTTTTTGAATGTCACGCGAAATTCACACTTCTGCATTTGCTTTACCAGGCAGCCTGGAGCTAGGCCTGCTGCCATCGCTATTTCTACTGCGCTAACGCGCAAAATCCCATACCCCCACAATTTATGTCGTCTCGGGCTCATGCTGATTTAGCAAGGGCAGGCGAAAAACCATTTAAAAACGACGCATTCACAGAATTTTCCTAAGGAGTCCAGCATGGCCGCCAGTTCATCAAATAAGCTGATCATTTTCGATACCACCTTGCGGGATGGTGAACAGTCTCCGGGCGCGTCGATGACCAAGGATGAAAAAATCCGCATCGCCAAGCAACTTGAACGCCTGAAGGTGGATGTGATTGAAGCGGGTTTTGCGGCCTCGTCACAGGGCGATTTCGAAGCGATCAAGGCGATCGCCGGCCTGATCAAGGATTCGACCGTTTGCTCCTTGTCGCGCGCCAATGACCGGGATATTTCACGTGCTGCCGAAGCGCTTGCGCCCGCAGCCAGAAAGCGCATCCATACTTTCATCGCGACTTCGTCGCTGCATATGGAAAAGAAACTGCGGATGACGCCCGATCAGGTATTCGAACAGGCAAAACAGGCGGTCCGATTTGCGCGTAAATTTACCGACGATGTCGAGTTCAGCCCGGAAGACGGCAGCCGTTCGGATATGGATTTTCTGTGCCGGATACTTGAAGCAGTGATCGCCGAAGGCGCGACCACGATCAATTTTGCCGATACCGTCGGTTATGGGGTGCCCGAGTTGTACGGCAATATGCTCAGGACCTTGCGCGAACGCATTCCCAATTCCGATAAAGCGATCTGGTCGGTGCATTGCCATAACGATCTGGGCATGGCGGTTGCCAATTCTTTGGCCGGCGTGATGATCGGCGGCGCGCGTCAGGTCGAATGCACGATAAACGGTCTGGGTGAGCGTGCCGGCAATACCGCGCTGGAAGAAATCGTGATGGCGGTGCGCACACGCAAGGACCATTTTAATCTCGATATCGGGATCGATTCGTCGCAAATCGTGTCGACCTCCAAGCTGGTGTCGCAGATTACCGGTTTCGCCGTACAGCCGAACAAGGCGGTGGTCGGCGCCAATGCCTTCGCGCACGCATCCGGCATTCATCAGGATGGCGTATTGAAAGCGCGCGATACCTACGAAATCATGCGTGCCGAAGATGTGGGCTGGAGCGCCAACAAAATCGTGTTGGGCAAATTATCCGGACGCAATGCATTCAAACAACGTCTCGAAGAGCTCGGCATCGCACTGGAATCGGAAACGGAAGTCAACGCCGCTTTCACCCGCTTTAAAGAGCTGGCTGACCGCAAATCGGACATTTTCGATGAAGACATCATGGCGCTGGTATCGGATGAGGAGCATTCGCACGAAAATGAATACTATCGTTTCGTATCGTTGTCGCAGCATTCCGAAACCGGAGGGAAGCCCACTGCAAAAGTGGTGTTTTCAATAGAGGGCAAGGAAGCCGAGTGCGAGGGGCAGGGCAATGGGCCGGTCGATGCAATCGTCAATGCGATCGAATCGAAGACCGCAAGCGGTGCGGAGTTGCTGCTGTTTTCGGTAAATGCAATCACTACCGGAACACAATCGCAGGGGGAAGTGACCATGCGCCTGTCAAAGGCGGGCCGGATCGTCAACGGTGTCGGCGCCGATCTCGATATCGTCGTTGCATCTGCCAAGGCTTATTTGTCGGCTTTGAACAAATTGCATTCAAAGACGGTGAAGCTCAATCCGCAGCTGTAATCTTGTGCGGGCGAACGTCGTATAGATGCCGGTTGTGTCAGCAAAAAGGTCGTGCCTATGCACGACCTTTTTGACAATGATGCGATTGCTCTTTACTGAACCGTAATTTGCTTCGGCTGCATTTCTTCCTTCTTCGGCAGCGTCAGCGTCAGCACACCATTTTCCAGCTTCGCTGCTGCACGCGCATCGTCGATTTCAGCCGGCAGTGTAAAGCTGCGTGCAAATTTCTTGATCACGCGCTCTGCATGAATAAGCTGTTCGCCTTCCTTGCACCCGGAATCGTGTTTGACTTCAGCCTCGATCGACACATGTCGATTTTCAACGGTAATTCTGACATCACTTTTCGCTACTCCCGGCAATTCCGCCTCGACTTCGTATGCCTTGTCGGTTTCCACCACGTTTATTCGGGCGCCGGATACGGGGGATCCCTGCCGTGGGGCAGACAAGGGATTGACAAAATCATCGAGCATGCTACTGACAAAGCGCTCGGACGGTCTATCAAATGCGGCGGGACGGAAGGCAACGGGAACAGCAAAGCCATTACGATTACGTAAAATCAAATTCATCACTTCCTCCTGTTCAAGTAGTGGAGCATCGCTCCGACCTCCGATAAATAGGGCGTGGAATTACGATTTCAAGAGTTCGCAAATACAAGCCGGCCGAACGAATATTTACAGTCCCATCAGTCCGAACGGGAAACGAGAATCCGGGTCATGCCGCGGATCAGGGCCGTTTTGCATCCTGCGCACAATGCCGGTTTTATCGAAATGCACATTCATTAACGAATTCCATACGTTACTTTCCTTGTATGGGTAAGACCATACTTCGAGTTCCGACAGAGGTAGATACGAAGTGTCGCTGGGAGCGCCGATAGTGTGGAGGACATCATCCTTGGTTGCCTGTCCTGGTTTGAGCATGGCAAATTTCTGCGTTGTTAAAACTTGTTCATAGGAAATAAGTCTGTTGTCCGGCCCGATCCGCGCCATGTAAGTGGTTTGTCCGAACGGGCCGTTCATATACTCAAGCAGGTGGTCCGTGCCGTTCTGGTAACGGTGAGTAGGCTTCCCTAATTTGGCAACGACTTGGGACTCGGTATCGCCGGCATTCACCGGCACTGTTCCGAAACCTGCGCAGGCGCCAAGCATCGACAGTAAAACGGCAAGTACCGCATGGAAGAGATGCTTCATGGAATTTACTCCTGAAAATATGCAAAATCATTCTAAGTGTTTGAATCATTAAGATATTTCCGCTATACTGCGCGTCTGGTCTGTTTGACCTGTTCTTTTAATTGTTTGTTCACGGTGTATGGGGTTGCGACTCTATGCACCGCATGTGAAAGGTAAATCATGTCTGTAGAGAAAAACACCAAGGCCGCTATTATTGCGGATAACGCACGCGGTCAAAACGATACGGGATCTCCGGAAGTACAAGTTGCGCTGCTGACCGCCCGCATCAATGAACTCAACGGCCACTTCAAAGCCCACGCCAAGGATCACCACTCCCGCCGCGGCTTGATCATGATGGTCAACCGTCGTAAAAGTTTGCTCTCGTACCTGAAGGGTAAAGACGCAAACCGTTATCGTGCCTTGATTGAAAAACTCGGTCTGCGTAAGTAATCTCGTTGCATTCCATTCCAGGTTCTATTGCAGAGATGCCTGCGTCAGTTCACTGATGCAGGCATTTTGTCCTTTCGCACTTTGTAATTTGAACGCCCTCTTAGGCGAGTAATAAGATGATACGTCATACGTGACAAGTCATCCGTGGTGAGGTGAACGACAGCGCCTGAAAATCTGTCGGCAAAAATAGAAAGGAAACACCGTGTTTAATAAAGTTACCAAGACCTTCCAGTACGGGCAACACCAGGTCACGCTCGAAACCGGCGAAATCGCTCGTCAAGCTTCCGGCGCCGTGATGGTGTCGATTGAAGATACCGTCGTGCTCGCGACCGTTGTCGCACGTAAAGATGCCAAGCCTGGCCAGGATTTTTTCCCGTTGACCGTCGACTATGTCGAGAAAAGTTATGCTGCCGGCCGTATCCCCGGCGGCTTTTTCAAGCGTGAAGGCCGTCCGTCCGAAAAAGAGACGCTGACTTCGCGCCTGATCGACCGGCCGATTCGTCCGCTATTCCCGGAAGGTTACCTGAACGAAGTGCAGGTCATTGTTCATGTCCTGTCCGTCAATCCTGAAATCGATCCCGACATCGCTGCGATGATCGCTTCTTCCGCCGCGTTGTGCGTTGCCGGCATACCGTTTAACGGTCCGGTCGGCGCTGCACGTGTAGGTTATATCAACGGCCAGTATGTGCTGAATCCGACCGTGTCTCAGCTTGCCACGTCCGATCTTGATCTGGTCGTTGCCGGTACCGAGCAGGCTGTTCTGATGGTCGAATCCGAAGCCAAGCAATTGTCCGAGGAAGTCATGCTCGGCGCAGTCGTATACGGCCATGATCAGATGAAAGCGGTGATCAACGCGATTCATGATCTGGTACGTGACGGCGGCAAGCCCGAAGTGGAATGGAAACCGGCGCTGAAAAACGAAGCGCTGATTTCACGCGTCGGGCATTTTGCCGAAGCAAAACTGCGTGAAGCGTATCAAACCAAAGACAAGCAGGCGCGTACCGCCAAGCTCAAGGATGCCACAGCTGAAGTCAATATTGCATTGGCCGCTGAAGCCGCTTCGATCGGCGGCACGGCACCGGACGCAGCGGAAGTCGGCAGCATTCTGTTCGATCTGGAAGCAAAGATCGTGCGTTCGCAAATTCTTGACGGCGAACCGCGTATCGATGGCCGCGACACCCGCACCGTGCGCCCGATCTCGATACGTACAGGCGTATTGCCGCGGACTCACGGTTCTGCATTGTTCACGCGCGGCGAAACGCAGGCGCTGGTAATCGCCACCCTCGGCACCGCTCGCGACGAGCAAAAAATCGATGCGCTGATGGGCGAATACAGCGACCGCTTCATGCTTCATTACAACATGCCGCCGTTCGCCACCGGCGAAACCGGCCGGGTCGGTACGCCGAAGCGCCGCGAGATCGGCCACGGTCGTTTGGCCAAGCGCGCACTGCTGGCTGCACTGCCGGCGCCGGAAGAATTCAGCTACTCGGTGCGTCTGGTGTCCGAGATCACCGAATCGAACGGTTCTTCATCGATGGCGTCAGTCTGCGGCGGTTGCCTTGCTCTGATGGATGCCGGCGTGCCGATGCAGGCGCACGTTGCCGGTATCGCGATGGGCTTGATCAAGGATGGCGGCAAGTTTGCTGTATTGAGCGACATTCTCGGCGACGAAGATCACCTCGGCGACATGGACTTCAAAGTGGCCGGTACCGCCAACGGCATTACCGCGTTGCAGATGGACATCAAAATCCAGGGTATTACCAAGGAAATCATGCAGGTCGCTCTGGCGCAGGCTAAAGAAGGCCGCATGCATATCCTCGGCAAGATGCAGGAAGCCGTGCCGCATGGCAAAACCGAACTGTCCAACTTTGCACCGCGTCTGATCACCATCAAGATCAATCCGGAAAAAATCCGTGACGTGATCGGCAAAGGCGGCGCGGTGATTCGCGCATTGACCGAAGAAACCGGCACACAAATCGATATCAGCGATGAAGGCGTGGTCACTATCGCGTCGGTAGATGCTGCCGCCGGTCAGGAAGCCAAGCGCCGCATCGAGGAGTTGACTGCATCGGTTGAAGTCGGCAAGGTTTACGACGGCGTCGTGCTGAAGCTGCTCGACTTCGGTGCAATCGTGCAAGTAATGCCTGGCAAAGACGGTTTGTTGCATATCAGCCAGATCGCCAACGAGCGCGTCAATGCGGTCGCCGATTACCTGAAAGAAGGCCAGCAGGTCCGGGTCAAGGTATTGGAAACCGACGACCGCGGTCGCCTGAAACTGTCGATGAAAGCCGCCGCTGCAGAAGAGGGCACAGAAACGGCGCAGCAAGCGCAGTAATGTAACAAGTCCGGCTGTTTCAGCCTGGATTAAAAACCGCTTGAGGCGAAAGTCCGGGCGGTTTTTTTATGTCGGCCTGAGTCTCGCAAAAGGCCGCACCCGGCCCATCAGGTAGACATCGAGCGGAGGCAAACCAAAAAAAATCAGTGCTTGGGTTATCATGTTGACTATGCATGCTGAATTGGTGTATCGATTTTTCCTTGACCAGACAGGCGCCTGCAGCTTCTTCCTATGATTCATATCGTTATTCTCGGGTGCGGCTTCGGCGGCCTGTCGGCTGCGCGCGAATTGGCTTCCGCCGATGTGCGGATCACGTTGATCGATCGCAGCAACCATCATCTTTTCCAGCCTTTGCTGTATCAGGTTGCGACTGCCGGCCTGTCGGCGCCGGCAATTGCCGCACCGATCCGGCACATTCTCGCCAGTCAGCGCAATCTGACCACGGTGATGGCGTCAGTGTCGGGAATAGATCCCGGGCGCCGTGTGGCAGTACTCAACGATCGCAGCGAAATTGCTTATGACTATCTGGTTGTCGCGACCGGTTCGACGCATAGTTATTTCGGGCATGATGAATGGGCCGATGTAGCGCCCGGATTGAAAACCCTGGGAGATGCATTCGAAATCCGGCGCAGGATACTGATGGCCTTCGAGTATGCCGAACGCGAGATGGATATTATCAAGCGTTCCGCATGGCTCACTTTCACTGTCATCGGGGCGGGAGCTACCGGTGTCGAGATGGCAGGCACATTGGCCGAGATCGCGCGGCATACCTTGCATGGCGAATTCCGCCGTATCGATTCGCGGAAAGCGCGAGTGGTGCTGGTGGAAGGGGCTGATCGGGTATTGCCTTCTTATCCGCCGGATCTATCCGAGAAAGCGCGAAAACAATTGACGAAGCTGGGTGTCGAGGTGCGCACCGGCTGCCGTGTGACCGGAATTGACGAAGAGCGCGTGACGTTTTCCACTGCAAGCGGCGATGAGCAATTATTGTCGAAGACGGTGATCTGGTCCGCCGGTGTTGCAGCATCGCCATTAGGACAGTCTCTTGGCGTACCGCTCGATCGTGCAGGCCGGGTGCCGGTCGAACCGGATTTAACGGTTCCGGGCCATCCGGAAATTTTCGTCATCGGCGACCTGGCGGCAATCACATCCCAAGGCAAGCCTGTGCCGGGCGTGTCGCCTGCGGCCAAGCAGATGGGACGCACTGCGGCGCGTAATATTTTGCGCCTTGTCAGGAATGAAAAAACGGAGATATTCCGATACCATGATTATGGTGCGCTGGCCACCATCGGGCGCAAGGCTGCAGTCGCAATGGTAGGCAAGATCAAATTTTCCGGCTTTCCGGCATGGCTGTTCTGGCTATTCGTGCATATTTATTTTCTGATCGGTTTCCGCAGCCGGCTGATGGTGATGACGGATTGGGCGTGGGCTTATTTCACGTTCAAGCGGAATGCGCGAATCATAGTGAGTCCGGATGATGGCATGGATCAACAAACAACCGGCAAGGTCAGAAAAAGAAGATCCGAGGAGTTGACGTAGCACCACGTTGTTGCAGCCTCAAGTCCAGTGTCAGGCCTGCAAGCGCCTCCAAGGACAAGCAAAAAATTTCGCAGAATCCCTATACAATATTTTTTTCAAACGGATTTCCCATGAAAGCTATTGAGATAACCCATCCCGGCGCGCCCGATGTACTGCAGCTCTGCGAACGTCCCATGCCCGCGCTGAAGCCCGGCGAGGTACTGATTAAAGTTCATGCCGCCGGGGTGAACCGGCCGGATGTATTGCAGCGAACCGGCAATTACCCGGTGCCGGCCGGCGCATCGGATTTGCCGGGGCTGGAAGTGGCGGGTGAAATTGTCGACGGCGACCTGGCGGGCACCTCTTTCAAAAAAGGCGATATGGTTTGCGCGCTGGTGCAGGGCGGCGGTTATGCAGAATATTGCGCCGCGCCTGTCGAGCAGTGTCTGCCGCTGCCAAAAGGTTTGAGCGCAATCGAAGCCGCTTCTTTGCCTGAGACTTTTTTCACAGTATGGAGCAACGTATTCGACCGGGTCCATCTGTCAGGTGCGGAAACCTTGCTGGTGCAAGGCGGCACATCGGGTATCGGCGTGACCGCAATTCAACTTGCGAAGGCGCTCGGGCACAGAGTATTTGCGACAGCCGGTTCCGATGAGAAGTGCCGATCATGCGAAGCATTGGGTGCCGAACGCGGAATCAATTATCGGACCGAGGATTTTGCCGAGGTCGTCAAGGCGGCCACAGGCGGCAAAGGCGTGGATGTGATTCTCGACATGGTCGGCGGCGACTATGTTTCGCGCGAACTGCGCTGTCTCGCTGACGACGGGCGTCTAGTGTTGATCGCTCTGCTCGGCGGTGCAAAAGCGAGCGCCGATTTAGGACAGATTTTGCGTCGGCGCTTGACGATTACCGGTTCGACATTGCGTCCGCGACCGGTCGCATTCAAAGCGCAGATTGCTGCCAGGTTGCGCGAGCATGTATGGCCTTTGCTTGAATCCGGCAAAATCAAGCCGGTTATTTACCAGACCTTTCCACTTGAACAGGCCGCGCAGGCGCATGCACTGATGGAGGCCAGCACGCATGTAGGCAAAATCATGCTCAAAGTGGTCTGATATTTCCGGGCACCGGGAACAGGTGTTTTTCCTGATAGAAATCGAAAGATTTTTACCGTATCGTCGGATGACCGGCTCAACCAGTGAGCATGCCAAAAACTCACCGGAAATCGACGTCTCCGCAGCCGGTAGTTTGACCATCATTGCTGCGGCGCGCTAAAATGACGGGTTATTGAAATTTTAGGCCCTTATGCGTCGTAAACTCATCGCCGGTAACTGGAAAATGAATGGCAGCCTCGCGGCCAACGCCGCTTTGCTCGCCGGCATCAAGGCCGAACTCGGAGAGCCGGCCTGTGATGTAGCCGTATGCGCGCCGGCGCCGTATTTCGCCCAATGCCAGGCGGCGTTGTCCGGCAGTACGATTGCGTGGGGCGGACAGGACTTATCCGCGCATGAATCGGGCGCATACACCGGCGAAGTGGCGGCATCGATGCTGCGCGATTTTGGCTGTCAATACGTCATCGTCGGCCATTCCGAGCGTCGCGCGTATCATGCGGAGACCAATGAGCTCGTTGCACAAAAGATGCTTCGTGCGTTGAAAGCGGGGCTGACGCCTATTGTTTGCGTCGGCGAGACATTGGCAGAGCGTGAAGCGGAGCAAACCGGCCGGGTCGTCGGACAACAGATTGATGCAGTGCTGGCGGCCGTCGATACCGAGGCTCTGGCGAACATTGTGATTGCTTATGAGCCGGTTTGGGCTATCGGCACAGGCAAGACCGCGACGCCGCAAATGGCGCAGGAAGTGCATGCGATCTTGCGCGCGGCACTGGCGGCAAAGAACACGGCGGCAGCCGCTGGGGTGCGGATTTTATACGGCGGCAGCATGAAGCCCGACAATGCGAAAGAATTGCTGGCAATGCCCGACATCGATGGCGGCCTGATCGGCGGTGCGGCGCTCAAGGCGCCGGATTTCCTCGCAATCATCAGAGCCGCATGAAGGCCGTGATTAAAGAATTAACCAAGACTGGAAATTAATTAAATGAACACTACGCTTACCATCATCATCGTTATTCAGGTGCTGTCCGCCTTGACGATTATCGGTCTCGTCCTGCTGCAGCACGGCAAGGGCGCCGACATGGGAGCCGCGTTTGGCTCTGGCGCATCCGGCAGCCTGTTCGGCGCGACCGGATCTTCCAACTTCCTGTCCAAATCAACAGGCGTTGCCGCTGCAATCTTTTTCGGCGCCACCTTGGGATTGGCTTTTCTAGGCAATCGTCCGGCAACCGGCAGTGGCGGTGTGATGGACAAGCTGCCCGCCGCTTCCGCTCCGGCACCCGCTACCGTTAATGGATCGGCACCGGCGGCTCCTGCTCCGACTCCCTCTGCGCCGGCTGCAAACGCACCTGCCCCGGGTGCTGCCGGCGGCAACGCGGGCCAATCGAATCAAATCCCGAAATAGTAAATCGTTTAGCTCTTGTGCTCCTTGTGCCAACTCAATTGTGCGTTGAACAAAAAAGCTAAAACAGGTTAAAATATAGGGCTTATGCCGACGTGGTGAAATTGGTAGACACGCTATCTTGAGGGGGTAGTGGCGAAAGCTGTGCGAGTTCGAGTCTCGCCGTCGGCACCAAATAATAATAAGCCAGCAAAGGACATGCCTACGCTGGCTTTTTGTCGAGAAATTGTCTTTGAGTCATTGAACCAATCGACTTGTCCCTCAACATATTGCGAGTAATCGTGAACCTCGAAAATTACTTTCCTGTTCTTCTCTTTATTCTGGTCGGTATCGGTGTCGGCGTCGCTCCGCAGGTATTGGGCCGTTTAATCGCTCCGCACAAGCCGGATGTTGAGAAGAATTCGCCCTACGAGTGCGGTTTCGAAGCATTCGAAGATGCACGCATGAAATTTGATGTTCGCTACTACCTGGTTGCGATTCTGTTCATTTTGTTCGATCTGGAAACCGCTTTTTTCTTTCCTTGGGGCGTCGCAATGCGCGAGCTTGGCTGGGCCGGTTTCGTGACGATGCTGGTGTTTATCGCCGAATTCGTGGTCGGATTTTGGTACATCTGGAAGAAAGGTGCCCTTGATTGGGAATAAGCCATGGCAATTGAAGGCGTATTGAATGAAGGTTTTGTCACCACCACAGCGGACAAGCTGATCAACTGGACGCGTACCGGCTCGATGTGGCCGATGACGTTCGGCCTGGCCTGCTGCGCGGTGGAAATGATGCATGCGGGCGCCTCGCGTTACGACCTCGACCGCTTCGGTGTTGTGTTCCGCCCATCGCCGCGCCAGTCCGATGTGATGATCGTGGCAGGCACCTTGTGCAACAAGATGGCGCCGGCGCTGCGCAAAGTGTATGACCAGATGGCGGAGCCGCGCTGGGTAATCTCGATGGGTTCCTGTGCCAACGGCGGCGGCTATTATCATTATTCCTATTCGGTCGTGCGCGGATGCGACCGTATCGTTCCGGTTGATATTTACGTGCCGGGCTGTCCGCCAACCGCCGAAGCGCTGCTCTACGGGATCATGCAGTTGCAGAACAAGATCAAGCGTACCAATACGATTGCACGCTAACAGGGCGGCCGATAAAAGATATGACGACGAAACTTGAATCGCTTGAAGCAGCCCTGCGCAATGCGCTCGGCGATCATATTCAGGCCATGACTGTTGCATTGGGCGAAATCACCATCGTGATCAAAGCCGCCGATTATCTGTCGGCGATGCGCGTGTTGCGCGATCACGCCGATTTGCGGTTTGAGGAATTGATCGATCTGTGCGGCGTGGATTATTCAACCTATGGCGATGGCGCATGGGACGGAGCCCGTTTCGGTGTCGTGTCGCACTTGCTGTCGATGGCGCATAACTGGCGCGTGCGGGTTCGCGTATTTGCGCCTGACGATGAGATGCCCCTGGTGGCTTCGGTGGCGAATATCTGGTCGAGTGCGGACTGGTATGAACGCGAAGCTTTCGATTTCTTCGGTATTCTGTTCGACGGCCACAACGACCTGCGCCGCATTTTGACCGACTACGGTTTTATCGGTCATCCGTTCCGAAAGGATTTCCCGGTGACCGGCTATGTCGAGATGCGTTACGATCCCGAGCAGAAGCGGGTCATTTACCAACCCGTGACGATCGAGCCGCGTGAAAATGTGCCGCGTGTGATCCGTGAAGAAAAATACGGGATGAAATAATGGCTGAAATCAAGAATTACACACTGAACTTCGGTCCGCAGCATCCGGCTGCGCACGGCGTGTTGCGTCTCGTGCTCGAGCTCGACGGCGAGGTGATCCAGCGCGCGGATCCCCATATCGGGTTGCTGCATCGTGCGACGGAAAAGCTGGCCGAGCAAAAAACCTATCTGCAGTCCGTGCCGTATATGGACCGTCTCGATTACGTGTCGATGATGTGTAACGAGCATGCTTATGTGATGGCGATCGAGAAGCTGCTGGGTATTGAAGTGCCGTTGCGCGCGCAATATATCCGCGTGATGTTTGACGAAATCACACGGCTGCTGAATCATTTGTTATGGCTCGGCGCACATGCGCTGGACGTCGGTGCGATGGGCGTGTTTCTGTACGCATTCCGCGAGCGTGAAGATCTGATGGATTGCTACGAAGCAGTCTCCGGCGCCCGGTTGCATGCGGCGTATTATCGGCCGGGCGGCGTCTACCGCGATTTGCCGGATGCGATGCCGAAGCATAATGCATCGATCGTACGCAATGCCAAGGCGATCAAGCAGCTTAACGAAAACCGTCAGGGTTCTCTGCTCGACTTCATTGAAGATTTCACCAATCGGTTTCCGACTTACGTCGACGAGTATGAAACCCTGTTGACCGATAACCGGATATGGAAACAGCGCCTGGTCGGTATCGGCGTGGTGTCGCCCGAGCGTGCGAAAGCGATGGGCTTTACCGGCCCGATGCTGCGCGGCTCGGGTATCGAGTGGGATCTGCGCAAGAAACAACCGTACGAAGTCTATGATCTGCTCGACTTCGATATTCCGATCGGCGTCAATGGCGACTGCTACGATCGTTATCTGGTGCGGGTCGAGGAGATGCGCCAGTCCAACGGAATCATCAAGCAGTGCATCGAATGGCTTCGCAACAATCCCGGTCCCGTGATGATCGACAACCACAAGATCGCGCCGCCGTCACGCGTGGATATGAAGTCCAACATGGAAGAGCTGATTCACCACTTCAAGCTGTTCACTGAAGGCTTCCATGTGCCGCCTGGCGAAGCGTATGCGGCAGTTGAGCATCCGAAGGGTGAGTTCGGCATCTACATGATTTCGGACGGCGCCAACAAGCCGTATCGCTTGAAGATTCGCGCGCCCGGATTTCCGCATTTGCAGGGATTGAATGAAATGGCAAAAGGCCACATGATTGCCGATGCGGTAACGATCATCGGCACGCAGGACATTGTGTTTGGCGAAATTGACAGATAGGTTGACTGCTGCTGAAGCGAGTCAATATTCGAGGCATAGATAATGCTGTTATCAGAGCAAGCGTACAAAAAAATCGATCGTGAAATCGCGAAATTCCCTGCGGATCAAAAGCAGTCCGCCGTGATGGCTGCACTCGCCATTGCCCAGGACGAAAAGGGCTGGCTCGCGCCTGAAGTGATGCAGGAAGTTGCCGATTATCTCGGCATGCCGGCGATCGCGGTGCAGGAGGTCGCCACGTTTTACGCGATGTATAACGTCACTCCTGTCGGCAAGAACAAGATCACGATTTGCACCAACCTGCCATGCGCGTTGTCCGGCGGTGAAAAAGCCGCCCACTACCTGAAGCACAAGCTCGGCATCGATTACCGGGAAACCACCTCGGACGGCCAGTTCACGCTGATGGAAGGCGAGTGCATGGGCGCGTGCGGCGATGCACCCGTCCTGTTGGTAAACAACAAGCGCATGTGCAGCTGGATGTCGAACGACAAGATCGATGCACTGGTGGAGGAACTGAAAAAATGACCAGCTTGCACAATCGTCATATCAATCCGCTGATTCTGGCGGATCTCGACGGCCGGAACTGGCGCCTGGCCGACTACGTCAAACGCGGCGGATACGAGTCGTTGAAACGCATTCTTAACGACAAGATCACACCGGAACAAGTCGTCGCGGAATTGAAGGCATCCTCGTTGCGCGGACGCGGCGGCGCAGGCTTTCCGACCGGTTTGAAATGGAGCTTCATGCCGCGCCAGTTCCCTGGACAAAAATACCTCGTCTGCAATTCGGATGAAGGCGAGCCGGGGACATTCAAGGATCGTGACATCATCCGCTACAACCCGCATGCGCTGATCGAAGGCATGGCCATCGGCGCCTATGCGATGGGCATCACTGTCGGCTACAACTATATCCACGGCGAAATCTGGGCCGATTACGAGCGCTTCGAAGAAGCGCTGGAAGAAGCGCGCGCCGCCGGTCTCCTCGGCGACCGGATCATGGGCAGCGAATTCAATTTCCAGCTGCATGCATTCCACGGATACGGCGCTTATATCTGCGGCGAAGAGACTGCGTTGCTCGAGTCGCTTGAAGGCAAAAAAGGTCAGCCGCGTTTCAAGCCGCCGTTTCCGGCCAGTTTCGGCCTGTATGGCAAACCGACCACGATCAACAACACCGAGACGTTTGCCGCCGTCCCGTTCGTTTTCAAGATGGGCGGGGAAGCGTATGCGGCATTGGGCAAGCCGAACAACGGCGGCACCAAGATTTTTTCGATGTCGGGCGATGTCGCAAAGCCGGGCAACTATGAAGTGCCGCTGGGCACGCCCTTCGCCAAACTGCTGGAGCTGGCAGGCGGCATGCGCGACGGCAAGAAAATCAAGGCGGTCATTCCCGGCGGTTCGTCGATGCCGGTGTTGACCGGCGATGTGATGATGGCGACCGATATGGATTACGACTCGATCGCCAAAGCCGGTTCGATGCTGGGTTCCGGCGCGGTAATCGTGATGGATGAAACGCGTTGCATGGTCAGATCGCTGTTGCGCCTGTCGTACTTTTATTACGAAGAGTCCTGCGGCCAATGCACGCCATGCCGCGAAGGCACCGGCTGGCTGTATAGGATGGTGCACCGGATCGAGCACGGCCAGGGCCGTTCCGACGATCTGGACATGCTGAATTCGATTGCCGACAATATCCAGGGCCGCACGATCTGCGCGCTCGGCGATGCGGCCGCAATGCCGGTGCGAGCGATGATCAAGAATTTTACTGAAGAATTTGAATATCACATCGAGCACAAGCGGTGCTTGGTGCCCGCTTACGTTTAGTAAAGCAAATGTGTGGCGGAAGGCGCTTCGCTTTTCCGCCCGCGCAATCGAGGCAAAACAGAGCCATGGTCGAAATTGAAATAGACGGCAAAAAAGTCGAGGTGCAAGAGGGCAGCATGGTAATGGATGCTGCCAATAAACTCGGCACGTATATCCCGCATTTCTGCTATCACAAAAAATTATCCATTGCGGCCAACTGCCGCATGTGTCTGGTCGAAGTCGAGAAGGCTCCCAAGCCGTTGCCTGCATGCGCGACCCCGGTGACCGCCGGCATGATCGTGCGCTCCAGCAGCGACAAGGCGGTCAAGGCGCAAAAAGGCGTGATGGAATTCCTGTTGATCAATCATCCGCTCGATTGTCCGATTTGCGATCAGGGCGGCGAATGCCAGCTGCAGGATCTGGCGGTCGGCTACGGCGCGTCTTCTTCCCGTTACGAGGAAGAAAAGCGTGTCGTCGTGCCCAAGGACGCCGGGCCGCTGATTTCGATGAAAGAGATGAGCCGCTGCATTCACTGCACGCGCTGCGTACGTTTCGGCCAGGAGATAGCCGGCGTGATGGAGTTCGGCATGCTGGGACGCGGCGAACACGCGGAAATCACGTCGTTCGTAGGCAAGACCGTCGATTCGGAATTGTCCGGCAACATGATCGATCTGTGTCCTGTGGGTGCATTGACGTCCAAGCCGTTCCGCTATAAAGCCCGCACCTGGGAGCTGTCGCGCCGCAAGTCCGTCAGCCCGCATGACGGCCTGGGTTCCAATCTGATTGTCCAGGTCAAGGGCAGCAAGGTCATGCGCGTCCTCCCGCTGGAGAACGAAGCCGTCAATGAATGCTGGCTTTCGGACAAGGATCGCTTTTCGTACGAAGGCTTGAACAGCGAAGAACGTCTGACGACGCCGATGATCAAGCAGGATGGAAAGTGGCAGGAAATCGATTGGCAGACCGCACTGGAATATGTTGCGCACGGCCTGCGCAACATCAGGCACGAGCATGGCGCGGATGCGATTGCCGCGCTGGCGACACCGTATTCGACGCTGGAAGAACTGGCGCTGTTGCAGAAACTCGTGCGCGGCTTCGGATCGGAGAATGTCGATTTTCGTCTGCGCCAGTCCGACTTTGCGCTGGATGGCCAGGTCACGCCATGGCTGGGCATGTCGATTGCCGAATTCGGCCAATTGAAGCGCGCATTCGTGATCGGCTCTTTCCTGCGCAAGGATCATCCGCTGCTGGCCGCGCGTCTGCGCCAGGCGGTCAAGCGCGGCGCAAAAATAAGCATTCTGCATGCGACCGATGATGACTTGTTGATGCCGGTCGCCAACAAGATGATCAAGGCGCCGTCGGCATGGCTTTCCGCGCTTGGCGAAGTGATCGCCGCCGTCGCGCAGGCGAAAAATATTTCCGCTCCGGCCGGTTTTGAACATATCGTGCCATCGGCGGAAGCGAAGCAAACCGCCGCCAGCCTGTTGTCCGGCGAACCGAAAGCGGTCTTGCTCGGCAATGCAGCCGCACAGCATCCGCAAGCATCGGAATTGCATGCGGCTGCGCAGTGGATTGCGCAGCATACGGATGCAAGGTTCGGTTATCTGACCGAGGCGGCAAACACCGTCGGCGGCTATCTGGCAAACGCGCTCCCAGCCAATGGCGCCAACGCATTGCAATTTTTTGATCAGCCGCGCAAAGCTTATCTGCTGTTGAATGCCGAACCGGAACTGGATTGCCATGATCCGCAAACCGCGCGCGCTGCGCTGGATCAAGCCGGGATGGTGGTTGCAATGTCAGCTTACAAGCACGGGATGGACTATGCCGATGTGCTGTTGCCTATAGCACCGTTCTCGGAAACTGCCGGCACGTTTGTCAATTGCGAAGGCCGTGCGCAAAGTTTCAACGGTACCGTCAAACCGTCGGGGGAAGCACGCCCGGCCTGGAAGGTGTTGCGTGTGCTGGGTAATTTGCTGGAACTGCCGGGATTCGATTACGAAACGTCCGAAGCAATCCGTACCGAAGTTCTCGGAACGGCAACGCCAAGCGACGCCGATCTGACTGCTCGCTTGAATAATGTCGCCGGTCTTCAGCCGCAATTGTTCATGGCCAGCGGAACCGGACATCAACTGGAACGCATTGCCGACGTGCCGATCTATTCGACCGATGCGATCGTACGGCGCTCCGAGCCGTTGCAAAAGACGAGCGATGCCGCGCAACCGAAGGTCTGGATATCGACTGCATTGTCGCAAAAACTCGGTGTGGCCGACGGCGCGCAGTTGAGGGTCATGCAAGGCGAGGGCAGCGCCGTTTTGACGGCAGCTGTCGACAGCGCATTGCCGGACAGCGTGGTGCGCGTGGCAACCGCGCATGTTTCGACCAAGGCGCTCGGTTCGATGTTCGGTTCAGTCGCCGTGGAGAAAGCATGATGGATCAAATGCTCGTGACCATACACGCTGGCGGCCAGGAGATGTTCGGCTTTTTCTGGCCGCTGGTCTGGAACCTCGCGAAAATCGTCGGCGTCGTATTGCCGATCATGGCCTGCGTCGCGTACCTGACGTTATGGGAACGCAAGATGATCGGCTGGATGCATGTCCGCATCGGCCCGAACCGGGTCGGCCCGGCGGGCCTGTTGCAACCGATTGCCGACGCATTGAAGTTGCTGCTCAAGGAAATTATTGTTCCGGCGAAAGCAAACAAGGCGCTTTTCGTGATTGCCCCCGTCATGACGATCATGCCGGCGCTGGTTGCCTGGGTGGTAGTGCCTTTCGGTCCCGAAAAAGCGCTGGCCAACATCAATGCCGGCCTGCTGTTTGCAATGGCCATCACGTCGATGGAAGTGTACGGTGTCATCATCGCCGGATGGGCATCCAATTCGAAGTACGCGTTTCTGGGTGCGATGCGCGCATCGGCTCAAATGGTGTCTTACGAGATTTCGATGGGCTTCGTGCTGGTGATTGTGCTGATGGTATCCGGCAGCCTGAATTTCACCGATATCGTGACAGTGCAGACCCAAGGCTATTTTGCGGACAGGGGATTGAATTTCCTGTCCTGGAACTGGCTGCCGCTGCTGCCGATGTTTTTCGTTTATGTGATTTCCGGCATTGCGGAAACCAATCGCCACCCGTTCGACGTCGTCGAAGGCGAATCCGAGATCGTGGCGGGCCATATGGTGGAATATTCGGGCATGTCGTTCGCGATGTTCTTCCTCGCGGAATACGCGAACATGATCCTGATTTCCGCACTTGCATCGCTGATGTTCCTGGGCGGATGGAGCGCGCCGCTCAATTCGGTTTTGCTGAATTGGGTACCGGGCTGGATCTGGCTGGGGGTTAAAACCTTTGTCGTCGTATCGATGTTCATCTGGGTGCGCGCGTCGTTCCCGCGTTATCGCTACGATCAGATCATGCGTCTGGGCTGGAAAGTATTCATTCCGCTTACGCTGGCCTATCTGTTGATCGTGGCTGTGTGGATGCAGACGCCGTGGAATATCTGGAAATAGTCAAGCATTGCGGGACAGAGTTGACGCAACCGCGCACTGTTCTCAACAAATTAAAGAGGCTGATCGCTAATGGAAGCCATTAAAGATTTTTTCGGCAGCTTGATGCTCCGAGAGTTGTTCAAAGGTCTGGCGCTGACCGGACGGTACATGTTCGCCCGCAAGATCACGGTGCAGTTTCCGGAAGAAAAAACGCCGCAGTCGCCGCGTTTCCGCGGGCTGCATGCGCTGCGCCGCTATCCGAACGGGGAAGAACGCTGTATCGCCTGCAAGCTATGCGAAGCGGTCTGCCCGGCATTGGCGATCACGATTGAATCGGAGCAGCGTGAAGACGGATCGCGCCGGACGACCCGATACGACATCGACCTGACAAAATGCATTTTCTGCGGTTTCTGCGAGGAGTCCTGTCCGGTGGATTCGATCGTCGAGACGCATGTCCTGGAATATCACGGCGAGAAGCGCGGCGATCTGTACTACACCAAGGAAATGCTGCTGGCCGTCGGTGACCGTTATGAAAAAGAAATCGCAGCGAATCGTGCGGCAGATGCGCCGTATCGCTGATTTAATTACCATGGCCGGGTTGACCTATAGCCTTCAGCCGATATTTTTGGTCCATTATGGAATTTAAAACTGTATTGTTCTACGCGTTCTCGGCGATATTGATTTTCGCCGCGACCCGCGTCATCACGGATCGCAATCCGGTCCATGCGGCATTGTTCCTCGTACTGTCCTTTTTTTCGGCAGCCGCGATCTGGATGTTGCTGAAGGCGGAATTTCTCGCAATCGTCCTCGTGCTGGTCTACGTCGGCGCGGTCATGGTGCTGTTCCTGTTCGTGGTAATGATGCTGGATATCAACATGGACAAGATGCGCGAAGGATTCTGGGGCTACTTTCCCTTTGCCGCAACGATCGGCGTCATTATCGTACTCGAAATGGCTGCCGTTTTGTTCCGCGGGTTCCTGAAAATGGATGCGCAGGTTCCGGCTGCGTCCGGCAATATCGGCAATACCAAGGAACTGGGCAAGCTGATTTACACCCAGTATGTGTATGCCTTTGAAATCGCTGCAGTCGTATTGCTGGTCGCGATTGTCGCCGCCGTTGCACTGACGCTTCGCCGCCGCAAGGACAGCAAATATTTCGACCCGGCTGCGGCAGTCAAGGTCAGGAGCAGCGACCGCATCCGGATCGTCAGCATGAAGACCGAGTCCGAGCGCGGCGCACGCAACCCGCTGCCCGCCGCTCCGGCAGCAGAACGAAAATAAGGAAGAGCCCGGTGACCTTAACGCTTGCACACTACCTGATCCTCGGCGCGATCCTGTTCGCGATTTCCATCGTCGGCATTTTTCTGAATCGTAAAAACATCATCATCCTGTTGATGGCGATCGAACTGATGCTATTGGCGGTCAACATGAATTTCATCGCTTTCTCGTATTACCTGGGGGATGCGGCCGGACAGATTTTCGTTTTCTTCATCCTCACTGTGGCTGCCGCGGAGTCCGCGATCGGTCTCGCCATCCTGGTGGTGCTGTTCCGCAATCTGGATACCATCAATGTGGAAGACCTTGACAGTCTCAAGGGTTAATCGATATGTATTGCGGGAAAGAGTCATGCAAAGCGGCCAAGCCACCCTTGAGGTGGTACTCTGTCCCCGGCAAATCAGGGCGGGACAGAGTCAAGCGCAGCGGTATTCTGTTCTCAATAATTTAAAATAAGGTTCATCACATGGCGGGTCAACTCAACCCTAACCTCCTTCTGGCCGTACCGTTGGCGCCGCTTGCCGGTTCCATGATTGCCGGCCTGTTCGGCACCAGGTTCTTCGGCAACAAAGTCGGCCGCGCCACGTCGCATACTGTGACGATCCTGGGCGTGCTGATCGCATTTGTCATTTCGTTCAAGACGCTTTTGGCGGTGATGGATGGCGCGACATTCAACGGCGTCATCTATAACTGGATGACGGTTGCCGGCATCAAGCTTGAGGTCGGTTTCCTGATCGACAGCCTGACGGCGATGATGATGTGCGTGGTGAGCTTCGTGTCGCTGATGGTGCATATCTATACGATCGGCTACATGAAAGACGACGAAGGCTATAACCGCTTCTTCGCTTACATCTCCCTGTTTACCTTCTCGATGCTGATGCTCGTAATGAGCAACAACTTCCTGCAATTGTTCTTCGGCTGGGAAGCGGTCGGCCTGGTTTCCTACCTGCTGATCGGTTTCTGGTACACCAAGCCGAGCGCGATCTTCGCCAACATGAAGGCCTTCCTGGTGAATCGTGTCGGCGACTTCGGTTTCATCCTCGGCATCGGCCTGCTGTTCGCATTTGCCGGCTCGATGAATTACGCAGAAGTGTTCGCTAAAAGGGAAGCGCTCGCCCATCTGGTCTTGCCGGGTACCGACTGGATGTTGCCGACGGTCGTCTGCATTTGCCTTTTCATCGGCGCGATGGGGAAATCGGCGCAGTTTCCGCTGCATGTCTGGCTGCCGGATTCGATGGAAGGTCCCACCCCGATTTCCGCATTGATTCATGCGGCCACGATGGTCACCGCAGGCATCTTCATGGTGGCGCGGATGTCGCCGTTGTTCGAATTGTCCGATACGGCATTGTCGTTCGTGCTGATAATCGGCTCGATCACCGCGCTGTTCATGGGCTTTCTCGGAATTATCCAGAACGACATCAAGCGCGTGGTGGCGTATTCGACGCTGTCGCAATTGGGCTACATGACAGTGGCTCTCGGCGCATCCGCTTATTCGGTCGCCGTGTTCCACCTGATGACCCACGCATTCTTCAAGGCCTTGCTGTTCCTTGCGGCAGGTGCGGTCATCATCGGCATGCATCACGATCAGGACATCCGGAACATGGGCGGCTTGCGCAAGTACATGCCGATCACCTGGATCACGTCGCTGCTCGGTTCGCTGGCATTGATCGGCACGCCGTTCTTCTCGGGGTTTTATTCGAAAGACAGCATTATCGAAACGGTGCATAACAGCCATATCGCCGGTGCCGGTTTTGCCGGTTTCGCGGTACTCGCCGGCGTGTTCGTGACCGCCTTCTATTCGTTCCGGATGTATTTCCTGGTATTCCACGGGGAAGAGCGTTTCGGAAAACCGCACCATGATGAGCATCAGAATCACAGTCATGACGAGCTTGCAGACGAACATCATCACGGCCTTGCACCCGGCGAAAAACCTCATGAAGCGCCTTGGGTCATCACGCTGCCGCTGATCCTGCTGGCGATTCCTTCCGTAATCATCGGCTACGTCACGATCGGGCCGATGCTGTACGGCGATTTTTTCAAGGGCGTTATTTTCGTCGGTGAATCGCATCATGCGATGGAAGAGCTCGCCAGGGAATTTCATGGCGCATCGGCAATGGGACTGCATGCCTTCACGTCAATGCCGTTCATGCTGGCCCTGGCCGGTGTCGTGTCGGCGTATTACTGCTACATGGTGAATCCGAAAGTGCCGGCATGGTTCTACAGCAAATTCCATGCGCTCTATGCACTGCTCGACAACAAGTATTACATGGACAAGTTCAATGACGTTGTCTTCGCCGGAGGCGCACGGTTGCTGGGAGGCGGTTTGTGGAATTTCGGCGACAGAACCTTGATCGACGGTCTGATTGTCAATGGCAGCGCGAAGCTGGTCGGCTGGTTCTCGACCATCGCACGGACGTTTCAGACCGGCTATATCTATCACTATGCTTTTACGATGATCCTCGGTATTGCCTTGTACCTGGGCTATCTGGTGCTGCTTCCTTACATGAAATAACGGCGAGTCGGTAAAACAAAAATATGATGCAGTCAACTTTCCCTTTACTCAGCCTGGCGATCTGGTTGCCGATCGCATTCGGCATTTTCGTTCTGGCATGCGGACGCGACGACAATCCTGCCCTGGTTCGAGGCATATCGCTCCTAGGCTCGATTGTCAGCTTTCTGATTACCCTGCCTCTGATTCAGCATTTCGACAACGCGGCGCACGGCATGCAGTTCGTCGAAAAGCAGGCGTGGATCGGCCGCTTCAATATTTTCTATTCTCTCGGCATCGATGGCCTGTCGCTATGGTTCATCCCATTGACGGCTTTGATCACCGTCATTGTCGTGATCGCAGGATGGAAAGTGATTGAAAAGAAGGTATCCCAGTACATGGGCGCTTTCCTGATCTTGTCCGGTCTGATGATCGGCGTATTCTGCGCACTCGACGGGTTGCTGTTCTATGTATTTTTCGAAGCGACGCTGATTCCGATGTTCATCATCATCGGTGTCTGGGGCGGAGCGAATCGCGTCTACGCCGCGGTCAAGTTCTTCCTGTACACCTTCCTGGGTTCGCTGTTGATGCTGGTTGCGCTTCTGTACCTGTACTTCAAGTCGGGCGGCAGTTTCGATATTCTGGCCTGGCACAAGCTGCCGCTGCCGTTTTCCGCGCAAGTGCTTATTTTCCTGTCGTTCCTGATGGCATTCGCCGTCAAGGTTCCGATGTGGCCGGTGCATACATGGCTGCCGGATGCGCACGTTGAAGCGCCGACCGGCGGCTCGGTCGTGCTGGCTGCGATCATGCTGAAGCTGGGAGGATACGGTTTCCTGCGCTTCTCGCTGCCGATCACGCCGGACGCCAGCCACTATCTGTCCGGTTTCATCATCACGCTGTCGCTGATCGCCGTGATCTATATCGGCCTGGTGGCGCTGGTGCAGACTGACATGAAGAAGCTGGTTGCCTATTCTTCAATCGCCCACATGGGTTTCGCCACGCTCGGTTTCTTCATGTTCAACGACATGTCGGTGGAGGGTGGCGTTGTCCAGATGATTTCACACGGTTTCGTGTCGGGCGCGATGTTTTTGTGTATCGGCGTATTGTACGACCGCATGCATTCGCGTCAGATAGCAGATTACGGCGGCGTCGTGAATACGATGCCGAAATTCGCCGCGTTCTTCGTGCTGTTCTCGCTGGCCAATTGCGGCTTGCCTGCAACCTCGGGTTTCGTCGGCGAATTCATGGTGATTCTGGGCGCGGTCAAATTCAATTTCTGGATTGGCTTGCTGGCCGCGACGGCGCTGATTTTCGGTGCCGCCTATTCGTTGTGGCTGGTAAAGCGCGTGGTGTTCGGCCCGGTCGGCAATGCGCATGTCGCACAACTCAAGGATCTTGATAAACGCGAATTTTTCATGCTTGGCGTGCTGGCAATCGCGGTGATCGCAATGGGCCTGTATCCTGCGCCGTTCACCGATGCGATGCAGACTTCCGTTACGGATTTGCTGAAGCATGTCGCGGTTTCAAAATTGAATTGATGAACGCCATGGCGAACGTACATAAAGCGGCGACGAAATGAATAACATAAACCTCATACCGGTTTATCCGGAAATTTTTCTGCTGGTTGCAGCGTCCGCGATCCTGCTGATCGACATGTTCCTGTCGGACGCGAAACGCGGCATTACCTATGCGTTGTCGATGGCAACGCTGGTGATTTGCGCTGTGCTGACCATGTCGGATTTCAATACCGGAGCGACCAGCTATACGTTCCACAACATGTTCCTGTCCGATCCGATGTCGAACCTGCTGAAATTGTTTTCATATCTGGCGGTCGGCCTGACATTGATCTATTCGCGCCAGTATGCGACTGCCCGCGGCATGCTCAGCGGCAATCTCGGCGGAGAGTTTTACGCGCTCGCGCTGTTTTCGCTGCTCGGCCAGATGGTGATGATGTCAGGCAATAATTTCCTGATCATTTACCTTGGCCTGGAGTTGATGTCCTTGTCCCTGTATGCATTGGTCGCCTTGCGTCGCGAGCATGCGATATCGACTGAAGCCGCGATGAAGTATTTCATCCTGGGTGCAATGGCGTCCGGCTTTTTGCTGTATGGCATATCGATGCTGTACGGCGCGACCGGCTCGCTCGATCTGACCGAAGTCGCCAAGGCAACCGCATCCGGTACGGTAAACAAGACGGTGCTGGTGTTCGGTGTGGTGTTCCTGGTTGCCGGCCTTGCATTCAAGCTGGGCGCCGCGCCGTTTCACATGTGGGTGCCCGATGTTTATCAAGGTGCCCCGACTGCCGTGACTCTGCTGCTGGGCGCCGCACCGAAGCTCGCCACGTTTGCAATCTGCATCCGTTTGCTGGTGGAAGGCCTGTGGTCGCTGGCAGTCGACTGGCAGCAGATGATTACCGTGCTTGCCGTATTGTCGATGGCAATCGGCAATCTCACCGCAATTGCGCAGACGAACCTGAAGCGGATGCTGGCGTACTCGACGATTTCACAGACGGGTTTCCTGTTGCTCGGCCTTTTGTCCGGCGTCTTCAGCGGCAGCAATATAGCTTCTGCCGCGAATGCATACAGCTCGGCGATGTTCTATTCGATTACCTATGTACTGACGACGCTGGGCACGTTCGGCGTCATCATGCTGCTTGCGCGATCCGGGTTCGAGGCGGAAAATCTGGATGACTTCAAAGGCTTGAACCAGCGCAGTCCATGGTTCGCTGCGGTCATGATGATTTTGCTGCTGTCTCTGGCCGGTGTGCCGCCGATGGTCGGTTTCTATGCGAAGCTGTCGGTGCTGCAGGCGGTGCTGGGCACCGGACAGATATGGCTGGCTGTCGTATCGGTGCTGTTTTCGCTGATCGGCGCGTTTTATTATCTGCGCGTCATCAAGTTGATGTATTTCGATGATCCTGTCGATACTGCGGACATCATCGTCAACAAGGATATGCAGATTGCGCTGAGCATCAATGGCGCGGCGATCGTCTTGCTGGGTTTGCTTCCCGGTCCGTTGATGGCTGCATGCGTTACTGCAATCGTCAGGACGCTCGCGTCTTGAATCCTGCGACTTCGATATAACTTCCGATGGATGTCTCCCTGTCAGGCTGGTTCGTGATCCTGTTGGCGGTACTGGCCGCCAACCTGCCGTTTGTAAACGAACGGCTATTCGCGTTGGTTCCTGTAAAAAGAATGACGGCCAAACCGTTTTGGCTGCGTTTGCTTGAAATGTTCATGCTGTATGCCCTGGTCGGCGGCATCGCTTATCTGCTTGAATCGCATATCGGCAATACCTTTACCCAGGGCTGGGAGTTTTACGCGATCACAGCGTGCATGTTTATCGTGCTGGCCTATCCTGGATTCGTCTTCCGCTATTTGCGCAAACAGCACGGCTGAGATTCATCCGGCCGGCGCCGCAAATCGGCATATCAATCTTTCTCGGAGTTTGTGGATGAAAGACATGCATCTGAAAGAAACCAAAATCGAGAGCAAGCTTGCCTACGATGGTCATTTCCTCAAAGTCCGGCGCGACGATGTCTGTTTGCCGGACGGTAAAACCGCAATACGTGAATACATCACGCATCCCGGCGCAGTGGTTATTCTGCCTTTATTCGACGATGGCACTGTATTGGTGGAGCGACAGTTCCGTTATCCTCTCAATCAGGTCTTCATTGAATTCCCGGCGGGGAAAATTGATCAGGGCGAAGAGCCGCTCGCTTGCGCCAAGCGTGAGCTGCTGGAGGAAACCGGTTATACCGCAATCGACTGGAAATTCATCTGCACCATTCATAATGCCATCGCCTATTCGGATGAACATCTTGATATCTTCGTCGCGCGCGGATTGACCGCAGGCAAAAGTCAGCTTGACGACGGCGAGTTTCTGGAAACGCTCACGGCATCTGTTGACGAAATGTTGACCTGGATAAGAGAAGGGAAGATCACCGATGTGAAAACCGTGATCGGTACTTTCTGGCTGGAGAAAATCATGACAGGACAGTGGACTTTTTAATCGCTGAATCCGATCCGCCGGATGAAAAAAGAGCCGCGATTGCGGCTCTTTCAATTTACATATTCGGATAATTCGGTCCGCCGCCGCCTTCCGGCGCCACCCACACGATATTCTGCGTCGGATCCTTGATGTCGCAGGTCTTGCAATGCACGCAGTTCTGCGCATTGATCTGCAACCGTTCCGCACCGTCGTCCGCCTTCACGAATTCATACACCCCGGCCGGGCAGTAACGCGCCTCCGGACCTGCATAGATGTCCAGATTGATCCGCACCGGTATCGTCGGATCCTTCAGCGTCAGATGCACCGGCTGGTCTTCCGCGTGATTGGTGTTGGAGATGAACACCGACGACAGGCGGTCGAACGTGATCTTGCCGTCCGGCTTCGGATAGGCGATCGGTGTGCATTCGGCGGCCGGCTTCAGGCATTCATGGTCGGCATGGGCATGATGCAGCGTCCACGGCGCCTTGCCGCGGAAGACGATCTGGTCGATGCCGACCATCAGCGTGCCGGTGTAGAGTCCCTTGTTCATCCACGGCTTGAAGTTGCGCGCCTTGTGCAGCTCTTCATGCAGCCAGGATTTTTCAAAGGCAGCTGCATACTCGGTCAGTACGTCGTATCGGCGATCGGCGCCCAGCGCGGCGAACGCGGCTTCGGCTGCCAGCATGCCCGTCTTCATCGCCGCGTGGCTGCCTTTGATGCGGCTGGCATTCAAAAAGCCGGCATCGCAGCCGAGCAGGGCGCCGCCCGGGAAGGCCAGCTTGGGCAGCGATTGCAAACCGCCTGCGGTAATCGCACGGGCGCCATACGAGATGCGCTTGCCTCCTTCGAAGAACTTGCGGATTTCCGGATGAGTCTTGTAGCGCTGGAATTCTTCATACGGCGACAAGTATGGATTCTCATAGGCAAGGCCGACGACGTAACCGACAGCGACCTGGTTATTTTCCAGATGATAGAGAAACGAGCCGCCATAGGTTCTGGTATCGAGCGGCCAGCCGGCAGTGTGGATCACCAGGCCGGGCTGGTGCAGCTTCGGATCGATTTCCCACAATTCCTTGATGCCGATGCCGTAGGTTTGCGGATCCTTGTCTTTGTCGAGATTGAATTTGGCGATCAACTGCTTGCCCAGGTGACCGCGTGCGCCTTCGGCAAAAAGCGTGTATTTGGCATGCAGTTCCATGCCGAGCTGGAACGCATCGGTCGGATTGCCATGGCGGTCGACGCCCATGTTGCCGGTCGCAACGCCTTTGACCGAATCATCGTCGTTGTACAGGATTTCGGCTGCCGGAAAGCCGGGAAATACTTCCACGCCGAGCGCTTCTGCCTGTACACCCAGCCAGCGCACCACGTTGGCCAGCGACACGATGTAATTGCCATGATTCCGGAAACAGCCGGGCAGCATCCATGCCGGTGTCTTCAATGCCCTGGATTCGGTGAGGAACAGCAAGCGGTCTTCGCTGACGGGAGTATTGAGCGGCGCGCCCCGCTCTTTCCAGTCCGGGAACAGTTCGTTGATCGCGATCGGATCCATGACGGCGCCGGACAGGATATGGGCGCCGAGCTCGCCGCCTTTTTCAAGCACGCAGACGGAAACTTCATTGCCTTTGTCGGCCGCCAGCTGCTTGAGCCTGATTGCAGCCGACAAACCCGCCGGACCGCCGCCGACGATGACAACGTCGTATTCCATCGCTTCGCGCGGGCCATATTGTTCGAGAATGCTTTGGGTTTGGCTCTGGGTCATGTCTTATCACCGTAAATGTGTAATTATCGATGCGGCATGAATAACTATGGAGCCGCATCTCCCGCACTTCTCCTCCCGAAGGAGAGGGCGAGAACAGGACACGACACGATTGGATGAAGACTTGATCGTGCCGGACTGATTCGAACGAGTGTGCTAATTGTCAGGGATTTTGAGCCGGAATGCCAGACATTGCACTTTAATCTAAACTCTTTCACGTAATCATAACGTCTCAGAGACTGCCGCAGTGTCAATCGCAAGACAATAAGAGGAGAAGTTCGTGGGTATTGAAGTCAATTTTGAAGGCAAGACCGCGCTGATTACCGGCGCTTCCAGCGGTTTGGGCGCACGCTTTGCCAAAGTCCTGGCAAAGGCGGGCGCACAAGTTGTGCTGGCTTCGCGCCGTGTGGAGCGGCTGAAGGAATTGCGTGCCGAGATCGAATCCGGCGGCGGCGCGGCGCATGTCGTGGCACTGGATGTGACCGATTATGCCAGCATCAAATCAGCCATTGCGCATGCGGAAACCGAGGCGGGCGCGATCGATATCCTGGTCAATAATTCCGGCGTGTCGACTACCCAGCGGCTGGTGGATGTGACGCCCGAAGATTACGCATACGTCATGGATACCAACCAGCGCGGCGCATTTTTTGTCGCGCAGGAAACCGCCAAACGGATGATCACCCGCGCCAAAGGCGATCCGACAAAGCAGCACCGCATCATCAATATCGCATCGGTTGCGGGCTTGAAGGTATTGCCTCAAATCGGAATTTACTGCATGAGCAAGGCAGCGGTGGTGCACATGACAAAATCGATGGCGGTCGAATGGGGCAGGTACGGTATCAATGTGAATGCAATCTGCCCCGGTTATATCGGTACCGAAATCAACGCCGAGCATTTCAACAGCGAGCGGGGACAGCAATTGATCAACATGTTGCCGCGCAAGCGAATCGGCAGGCCGGAAGACCTGGATGGTTTGCTGCTGTTGCTCGCAGGTGAAGAGTCGCACTTCATGAATGGTGCGATCGTTACTGCAGACGACGGGATGAGCGTTTCCTGAGTTTGCCATCCAATATTGCGAAGCAGCGCTCATCGCTGTTTTTCAATATTGGAGCGGCTCGATATTTCTCTTTACCGATCCGCGAGCGGCAGACGGCTCATCCATGCCGGGCATGACATCGCCTTGGGGAACAGCTTAGAGCGGTTTTCGTATCAGTGTGAGGGCGCTGGGGGCCGCTTTGGAGCGCATGGCGGCGTTGTTCGTTGCTTGTGTGGCTGGCCACACTGCGCTCCTCGCGCCTTGCCCTGCACCCCAAACCAACCCCCATCACCCTCACACTGATACGAAAACCGCTCTAAGAGGCTGCCGTGTTTATTGCGCCGAGAGGGTGGAGCGCCTCTCCCAACAGCCGATGTACCAGTTCGCTTGACGTCGCGGCGGCGAACTTGCGCATCAGCTTGGCGCGGTGCATCTCCACCGTGCGCGGACTCAGTCCGATCTGGCGCGCGATCAACTTGCTGGTTTTTCCTTCGACCAGCAGGGCAGCGATTTCCCGCTCACGCGGCGTCAATTCCGCTGTAACCGGTCTTTTAGAGCTTAAATCCTCGAAGGTCCAGATGCCGGCCGCGTGCGGATCGTTTTTTACCAGCGAGCCGCCGGTTACATGGCACCAGAACAGCTCCTGGCTGGCGCGTTTCATGATTCTTTCGTCCGAATAGTGACCTTTGGCATTCATTATCGGCACAATCCGCGCGCCGGTACGCTCGAATTCATCCGGTGTCGGATAAAGCACCGAAAAGGATTGTCCCAGCAAGGCATTGCATTCATATCCGAACATGTCGCCCAATGCCTGATTGCAGGCCTGAATAATGCGGTGCTGGGAAATGCACATGCCGATCGGCGCATGCATGAAAATCGTCTCGTAATCAATCGGCTGGAATGCGCTCATGAAGTGGCACGCCTTTTTATGAATTAAAATTGGTACTTCTACGGTATTGTGTTGTCCAATGCAGCATCATATGCTGGCAGGTATGGTAAACAAAAGCCGTATCCATGGTCGGGTCTACTCTACATAAAGAAAAGGGTTGGTATGAAGAAAGTTTATCCTGATGCCGCCGCTGCCCTGTCCGGTATTGTCAAGGATGGGCAGACGATCGCCGTCGGCGGCTTTGGCTTATGCGGTATTCCGGAAGCGCTGATTGCAGCCTTGCGCGATTCGGGAGTGCAGAATCTGACCGCGATTTCGAATAATGCCGGTGTCGACGGTTTCGGCCTTGGACAATTGCTGACGACGCGCCAGATCAAGAAAATGATTGCATCGTATGTCGGTGAGAACAAGGAATTCGAACGCCAATATCTGGCGGGCGAGCTCCAGCTGGAATTCACGCCGCAAGGTACGCTCGCGGAAAAACTGCGGGCCGGCGGCGCAGGCATTCCCGCGTTCTTCACGAAAACGGGTGTCGGCACCATCGTCGCCGAGGGCAAGGAGGTCCGCGAATTCGACGGCGAGGAATACGTAATGGAACGCTCGCTGGTTGCAGACATAGCGCTGGTCAAGGCGTACATGGCCGACAAGGCCGGGAACCTGGTGTACCGCAAGACTGCGCGCAACTTCAACCCGAATGTCGCGATGGCCGGAAAAATTACCGTTGTCGAAGTCGAGAAGCTGGTCGAAGTCGGCGAAATCGATCCGGACGATGTGCATACTCCCAGTATTTTCGTGCACCGCATCGTACTTAATGCGACACCGGAAAAACGGATCGAACAACGCACCATTCGAGCAAAGTAGAGCGGAGAATTGACATGGCATGGACTCGTGAAGAAATGGCCGCGCGTGCGGCAAAAGAATTGCAGGACGGTTTCTATGTGAACCTGGGTATCGGCCTGCCGACGATGGTCGCCAATTATGTACCCGGAGATATTGAAGTCTGGCTCCAATCGGAAAACGGCTTGCTGGGCATCGGCCCGTTTCCGACCGAAGAAGAAATCGACCCTGACCTCATCAATGCCGGCAAGCAGACGGTGACGGCTTTGCCCGGAGCGTCCTATTTCAGCTCGGCCGATTCATTTGCGATGATTCGCGGCGGGAAGATCAACATCGCGATTCTCGGCGCCATGCAGGTATCCGAAAACGGCGATCTTGCCAACTGGATGATTCCCGGCAAGATGGTCAAGGGAATGGGCGGCGCAATGGATCTGGTTGCCGGCGTAAAGCGTGTCGTGGTATTGATGGAGCACGTCGCCAAAGCCAAGGATGGTTCGACCTCGCACAAGATTTTAAAGAAATGCGATTTGCCGCTTACCGGCGTCGGCGTCGTCAATCGGATCATCACCGACCTCGGTGTGATCGATGTCGCCGAGTCCGGTTTGAAGCTGGTTGAATTGGCCCCCGGCGTAACGCAACAGGAAGTGATCGAAAAGACCGGCGCGGAACTCGATACAAGCGCGATTCACTGATCCATTCATCGTTCACGAAAAACGATGCTGCGAAATCGGCATCGGTTTTTATTTAGAGGGACTTGCAAGCAAATAAATCGTCCCCGAATCGTCATCCGAAATATATAGTCCTCCTTTGCCGTCCGGCACCGCATCGACCGGGCGGCCCCAGCGCTTTTTCGCCTTGGCATCGGTGACCCAGCCTGTCACCAGGTCGACTTCATCGCCTACGCCGCCATCCGCCTTGAAGGGATAGAGCGCGATTTTGTGGCCGTTCAACGAGCTGCAATTCCAGCAACCGTGCAGCGCAGTGACCAGCGCGTTGCGATACATTTCAGGAAAGCCCGAGTTCTGCAGAAAGCTCATTCCGAGCGCCGCAGAATGTGCCGGGATGCCTTTTGCGACGCGATCGATCTTGTCGCAATCAAGCATGCTGCCGTCCGGATTCAGTTGCGCATCGCGGTCGTACGGCATGTTGTCGAGCCCTGCATCCGGATTGGAATTGCAAAACGGCCAGCCGTAGCGACCGCCGTCTTTCACCTTGACCAGCAGATCCGGCGGATGACCGTCGACATAGCTTTGCATCACTTTACCGAAATCGTCGCTGCCGTCGCCATTCCAGTCCTTATGATATGGATAGGCGATATTGTCCCGGCTATTGACGACGGCCCATAGTTCGTTGGTGCCGGGCTTGAACCTGATTCCTTCGGCATTGCGCAAACCCTGCGCATACAGGCGCCGGTTTTTTCCGTCGGCATCGTATTCGTAGATCGCACTGCGGATCGGGTCCGAGACCGTATCCGATTCGCACGCGTTGCAGGTTGACGCAATCGATACATAGAGCTTGTTGCCGTTGAGCGCGATGTTCTTCAACTGATGGCCATAATGGCCCTTGAGCTCCTTGCTCGATGCATCGGGCAGGTTGGCGACCACTGTTTGCACGGCGCCGATGCCGGTTTGGCCCGGGGTGTACGGCGCACGGATGATGCGGTTTGATTCAGCGATATAAATGTAGGTGGCTTTTCCTGACGTATGGAATACGATGTCATGCGGTCTTTGCAAGCCTGATGCAAAGTCAAACTGCCGAGGCGCAGCCTTGCCGTTTGCGCGCAGCAGAATCACTTTGCCGGCCTCGGGATTCGATACCATCAAATCGCCGTTCGGTGCGACAGCCATGAAGCGCGCATTGTCCACTCGCGCGAATACCGCAATTGCAAATCCCTGAGGCACGGCGAGCATGCGAGGCACATCGAAAGGGCTGGTATTCATGCCGTCCGGAACGGCGACACGAACACTGCGGCTTGCAACGGGCAAGGAATTGCCGGACGGTTCGGATGACGATGCAGAAGATGCGATGCCGGCGGCTGCGACGGTCGTTGCCGAAGCGCTTGCGCCACATTCGCTCCAGGGCTGAATGAATGCAGCCATGCCCATCGCGGCGATGAAGGCCAGCCGGCCGATGCGGAGACCGGCTTTTGGATGCGCCGGGCTGGAACGCCTTTTACGCGACTGATTCATCCGCTCTTTCCGATTGATCACGGCAACGATGGCTTGATCGGATATAAAAGGATCGGAGCAGATGATTCGGATTGTCATTGAGCCACCCAGCCCCCATCCATATTCCATGCGGCGCCGCGTACCTGGTTCGCGGCAGCGCTGCAAAGAAAGACAGCAAGCGCACCCAATTGTTCCGGTGTGACGAATTCGCCCGACGGTTGTTTCTCCGCAAGCAGGCCTTTTTTTGCCTCTTCATTCGAAATTCCGCCTTGGGCGGCGCGCGCATCGACCTGTTTCTGCACCAGCGGCGTCAAGACCCACCCGGGACAGATCGCATTGCAGGTAATGCCGGATTGCGCAGTTTCCAATGCGGTGACTTTGGTAAAGCCGACGATGCCGTGCTTGGCCGCAACGTAAGCTGATTTTTGCGCAGAGCCCACCAATCCATGGGCTGATGCGATATTGATGATGCGTCCCCAGTTTCTGGTTTTCATTTGCGGCAAGGCAAGGCGTGTAGTGTGAAATGCCGAGGTCAGATTGATCGCGATGATCGCATCCCACTTCTCGACAGGAAAGTCTTCTACGTTGGCGACATGCTGAATGCCGGCATTGTTGACCAGGATATCGACTCCGCCCAGATGGTCGGCAGCGGCGCGCATCATCGCTTCGATCTCGGCCGGTTTCGACATGTCCGCATTGTGATAAATCGTCTTGACATCGTATTCCCGTGCAACATCGGCCTGCAGCCTTGCAATTTCCCGGGCATCGCCAAAACCGTTGAACACAATATGAGCGCCTTGTGCCGCGAGCGCCTTCGCTATTCCAAGCCCAATGCCCGAGGTGGAACCGGTAATCAGTGCAGTCTTTCCTTTGAGCGTAGTACTTTGCATGATGTCCTTTGTGCGCAAGAATTTGTGAATGGCGATGAAGTTAACAGGATTTTAAGCGTAACGGACAGTAAAATGTCGAATCTATCGACTAGTTTACTGCATACAAAATGACAGAGCTCCGGATCAAAACCGTTCAATGCCTTTCTCCAGCCGGTCTGCATGCGATGGCATACAAGGAGTGGGGCGATCCGCACAATCCGAACGTGCTGGTGTGCGTGCATGGCGTCACGCGCGTGTCGGACGATTTCGACAGCCTGGCGCGCGAGCTGTGTCGGCACTATCGCGTCGTTTGCCCCGATGTCGTCGGGCGCGGGCGTTCCGACTGGCTGCGTAATCCTCAGTATTACCAGTTGCCGCAGTACGTGAATGACATGGTGACGCTGGTAGCCAGGCTTGACGTCGAAAAAGTGGACTGGTTCGGCACTTCGATGGGCGGCCTGATAGGAATGGGTTTGGCCTCGCTGGAAAAAACTCCGGTGCGCAAACTGGTGCTGAATGATATCGGCCCGGTGTTGAACTTTTCGGCGCTGTCGCGCATAGGGGAATATATCGGTCAGGCGGCACGGTTTCCGACTTTCGAAGAAGCGGCAAATTACATCCACACCATTTCGGCAAGCTTCGGCCCGCATACGGACGAGGAATGGCACAAAATCGCCTCGGATGTTTTGCGGCAGGATAAAGACGGTCAATGGATTCGACATTACGATCTGGGTTTGTCGATCCCTTTCAAGGCGGAAACCGCCGAAAGCACCCGGCGTAACGAAACAATGTTGTGGGCTGCCTATGATGCAATCACTTGTCCGACCTTGCTGGTGCGCGGCGCCCAATCCGATCTGCTGACGCATGACGTGGCGCAACAGATGACGCAGCGCGGCCCGAAACCCGGGCTCGCCGAGTTTGCCGGAATAGGGCACGCTCCCACCTTCATGCATGCCGACCAGATTGCAATTGCAAAAAAATTTTTACTCGGTTAAAACTGATTTTTAATTTCTCGTCGCCGGAACATCATGGATATCAAGCGTTTGCACGTTGGTAAAACACTTTCGGAAATAGCCGTTCATAATGGCACGATCTATCTTGCCGGACAGATTGCCGAAGATGCGACTCAAAACATCGACGGGCAAACCCGCGAAGTTCTGGGCCATATCGATCGCCTGCTGGCTGAAGCGAACAGCGACAAGACCCGCATTTTGATGTGCCAGATTTTTATTTCGGATGTGAAGGATTTTGCCGGCATGAATGCGGTCTGGAACGAATGGGTCGCCGACGGCCATTCTCCGCCGCGCGCTACCGTTCAGGCGCAGCTCGTCAACCCCGAGTGGCTGGTCGAAATGATCGTGACCGCGGCGCAAAAATAGCAGAATCACCTGACATAAAAGGCCTATGGTTTCGATAGCAGCAGCACAAACTGAAACGCATGTTCAGCTGTCAGCCGGTCTGGCCGCCGAAGACAGTGCGCGGGTAATGGCAGCTCTCGCCTTCGTCAAGCCTCTTTACGCAGGCAGAACGGTGGGAACGGGACAGGACGCATTCGAATTTTCGCAAGGCGTGGCGACGGTGCTGGCATCGCTGAAGATCGATGCCGAAACGCGTATCGCCGCCTTGTTGTTCGAACTGCCGGTCATTGATGCCGCAGCTGCCGAAAGCATTGAGCCTCGTTTCGGAAAGGAGGTCGCCGATCTTGTAATCGGGATCCGGCAATTGATGCGTCTGCATGAACAGACTTTCGGCCAGCAGGAAGCTGCGCGCGGCAAGAATGCATCCCAGGCTGCCGCTCAGGTGGAGGCGTTGCGGAAGATGCTGCTGGCAATGGCTTCTGACATGAGGGTGGTGCTGGTGCGGCTGGCATCGCGCGTGACGACGTTGCGTTATTTCGCGGATCAAAAACTGCAAGACGACAAAACCCATCAATATGCAAGCGAAACATTCGATCTGTATGCGCCGCTGGCAAACCGCCTCGGTGTGTGGCAATTGAAGTGGGAGCTCGAAGATTTATCGTTTCGCTTCATCCAGCCGGAAGCCTATAAACGGATTGCCAGCATGCTCGAAGAAAAGCGCATGGAGCGTGAGGGATTCGTCAATACCGCCATTGCGCGGTTGAGGTCCGAGCTCGGCGCAGCCGGCATCAAGGCGGAGGTCTTCGGCCGACCCAAGCACATATACAGCATCTGGAGCAAGATGCGGGGCAAGTCGATCGACTTTTCGGAACTGTATGACGTTCGCGCTTTTCGCGTCATCGTGGGCGACATAAAAACATGCTATGCGGTGCTCGGAATCGTCCACAACATCTGGGCGCCGATTCCAGAGGAATTCGACGACTACATTTCGCGCCCCAAGCAAAACGGCTACCAATCGCTGCATACCGTGGTAGTTGCCGAAGACGGCCGCGCGCTGGAAGTGCAGGTACGCACCAATGAAATGCACCACTTCGCGGAGTATGGCGTGGCTGCCCACTGGCGCTACAAGGAAACGGGCGGATCGCATTCGGCAGGACAAAGATACGACGAGAAAATCGCATGGCTGCGGCAACTGCTCGCGTGGAAAAGCGAGCTTGTCGATGCGGTAGTCGGCCAGGAAGACAGCCGGCGCGAGTGGGTGGAAAAACTCAAATCTGCAGCGCTCGATGATCGCATCTACGTACTGACGCCTCAGGCCCGGGTGATCGAACTGCCTAATGGAGCGACGCCGGTCGATTTTGCCTATCACCTGCACAGCGATGTCGGTCACCGTTGTCGCGGGGCACGGGTGGATGGCGCCATGGTGCCGCTCAATACCGCACTGAAAAACGGCCAGACGGTCGAGATCATCACCGCCAAAGGCGGCCTTGCCGCTTCAGGTGCCGCCGGCCCTTCGCGCGATTGGCTTGGCTCGGATTATGCGGCCAGTCCCCGCACACGCTCCAAGATCCGTGCATGGTTCAACGCGATCGAACAGCAGGAAACGCTGACGGCCGGCCGCGGCTTGATCGAAAAAACATTGCAGCGTGAGGGCAAGACCGCGGTCAATCTGGAAGAGCTTGCGCATAAGCTGGGTTTTTTGAAACTCGATGATCTTTTCCTTTCCGTCGGCAAGGACGAATTCAGCCTGCGCCATGTCGAACAGGCATTGCATGCCGCCGATGTACAAAAACAGATTATCAATCCGGACGACGCGGTCGTCCCCAGGAAGAGCCGTGCTTCCAGCGTGGCGCAAGGCGCAAAATCCGGTGTACTGGTCGTCGGCACCGACGGTTTGATGACGCAACTGGCGCGGTGTTGCAAACCTGCGCCGCCCGATGACATCGTCGGCTTCATCACGCGCGGCAAAGGCGTGTCGATTCACCGCGGAAACTGCAAAAACTTTGCCGAGATGCGCATCAAGGCGCCCGAGCGCGTGATTCAGACCGCATGGGGCGGTTCGGATACGGGAACCGTTTATCCTGTCGATATTTTTGTCCTTGCGGGCGATCGCCAGGGATTGTTGCGCGACATCTCCGAGATTTTTTTGCGTGAAAAAATCAATGTAATCGGCGTCAGCACCCAAAGCGTCAAAGGGCAGGCACGGATGGCTTTCACGGCGGAGATCGGTTCGACTGCGCAATTGCTCAAGGCATTGGCCGTAATCCGGGAAGTGGAAGGCGTGATGGAGGCAAGGAGGCAGTAGCGATCGGGACGTGACCGGAACACGGAATGGAAATGTCCGGGTCGGAACAAGGCACTAGCGAAAATACCAAATTGCCGCTATAATTTCGCTTCTTTAGGCGCGTAGCTCAGCTGGTTAGAGCACTACCTTGACATGGTAGGGGTCGTTGGTTCGAGTCCAATCGTGCCTACCAACGAAAATCAGTAATACCTCTTTGTAAGAGCGAGAAAGGCGATCCGGTTATGACACCGCGAACTACCACTACTTCGGTTTGGGAGCGACGCTAGTCGGGATCTTTTTCGTCATTGCAAATTGAAAAAGCGCGGCTGGTCCGCGTTTTTTTTCGTCCGTATTTTTCAGTTGTTCAATATTAATCTGGCGTCGGTACTCTGATATAGCGCCGACATGGAGAGCAAAATGGTTTCAGTCCGACTTCCCGATGGTTCGCAACGCCAGTTCGACGCACCCGTCACGGTTGCGCAAGTCGCCGCAAGCATCGGCGCCGGTCTTGCCAAAGCAGCGCTTGCCGGCAAAGTGGATGGCAAGCTGGTCGATACGGCTTTCTTGATCGATCATGATGCCGATCTGGCAATCGTGACGGATAAGGATGCGGGCGGGCTGGAGGTGATCCGCCATTCGACCGCGCACTTGCTTGCCTACGCAGTCAAGGAGCTGTTTCCGGATGCACAGGTGACGATCGGACCGGTGATCGAGAACGGCTTTTACTATGATTTTTCGTATAAGCGTCCGTTCACGCCGGAAGACCTGGAAACCATCGAGAAAAAGATGGCGGAACTTGCCAAAAAAGATGAGCCGGTTACGCGCAAAGTGTTGCCGCGCGATGAGGCGGTTGCCTATTTCAAGTCGATTGGCGAAGCGTACAAGGCAGAAATCATTGAATCGATTCCGGCAGACCAGGATGTGTCGCTCTATACGGAAGGCAAGTTTACCGACCTGTGCCGCGGGCCGCACGTGCCGTCCACCGGCAAGCTGAAAGTATTCAAGCTGATGAAGCTGGCTGGCGCCTACTGGCGCGGCGATTCGAAAAACGAGATGCTGCAACGCGTGTACGGCACTGCATGGGCGAAGAAGGAAGAGCAGGAAGCCTATTTGCACATGCTGGAGGAAGCCGAAAAGCGCGATCACCGCAAGCTCGGCCGTGCACTGGACTTATTCCATTTCCAGGACGAGGCGCCGGGCCTGATTTTCTGGCATCCGAAAGGCTGGACTGTATGGCAACAGGTCGAGCAGTATATGCGCCGGATTTATCAGGACAACGGCTACCAGGAAGTGAAAGCGCCGCAAATCCTGGACCGCAGTCTCTGGGAAAAATCCGGCCATTGGGAAAATTACAAAGAGAACATGTTCACGACCGAGTCGGAGAACCGCTCTTACGCCGTGAAGCCGATGAATTGTCCGGGACATATCCAGATTTTCCGTTCCAACATGCATTCCTATCGGGAATTGCCGCTGCGCTACGGCGAATTCGGCCAATGCCATAGGAACGAGCCCTCGGGTTCTCTGCACGGCATGATGCGGGTGCGGGGCTTTACGCAGGACGATGGACATATTTTCTGTACCGAAGACCAGATCCTGGACGAATGCGTAGCCTACACGGCGCTATTGCAGAAGGTCTATCAGGACTTTGGTTTTACCGAAATCATTTACAAAGTCGCAACCCGTCCGGAAAAACGGGTCGGCTCGGATGAGGCATGGGATAAAGCGGAAAATGCATTGATCGAATCGCTGAAACGCTCCGGATGCGAATTCGAAATTTCTCCGGGCGAAGGCGCATTCTACGGCCCGAAAATCGAATACACGCTGAAAGACGCGATTGGCCGTATGTGGCAATGCGGCACGATGCAAGTGGACTTTTCAATGCCGGTGCGCCTGGAAGCGGAGTATGTAGCTGAAGACAATACCCGCAAGGTTCCTGTCATGCTGCATCGGGCGATCCTCGGTTCGCTCGAGCGCTTTATCGGCATGTTGATTGAAAACTATGCCGGCGCATTGCCGCTCTGGTTGGCGCCGGTGCAAATTGCGGTGCTCAACATTTCGGACGCTCAAGCCGATTATGCGCAAAATGTCGCACAAAACCTGAAAAAACAAGGGTTTAGAGTACATGCCGATTTGCGTAATGAGAAAATAACCTATAAAATACGAGAGCATTCTGTACAAAAACTGCCTTACATCGTCGTTGTGGGCGATAAGGAGCGGGATGCAAACACAGTGGCCGTGCGTGCGCGGGGCAACGTCGATCTGGGCGTAATGTCCATCGACAAGCTGGTGGAACGCCTCCATAGCGAGGTTGCCACCAAAGCCTGACCGGTGCGAACCGAAGCGTAGTGCAGGGTCTCACAAATAAGCGAACGAACGAAAACGAAGGATTTTGGTTTGCAGTTGGGCGCAAACCGTGGCGACAGCTGTTTCTGTCGCAATGATTTGCGTCAATGCTGCAGGACTCGAAGACGCGTTTTGATGTTCGGTTATTTGTGAGACTCCGCATGTATGCGCGGCTGAATCATTTGACTTTAAAAGGAAACTACAATAGCTACGGACAAGTCGCATCGCATCAACGGCGAAATAACAGCACAGGAAGTGCGATTAAGTGGAGTCGAGAACGAACCGATCGGTATCGTGAGTTTGGCTGAAGCCTTCCGCATGGCGGAAGAGGCAAACGTGGATCTGGTGGAAATTGCGCCTACCGCGCAACCGCCCGTGTGCCGTTTGATGGACTATGGCAAATTCAAATACCAGGAACAGAAAAAAGCCCACGAAGCCAAGTTGAAGCAGAAGGTCATTCTGGTCAAGGAAGTGAAATTCCGTCCGGGTACTGACGAAGGCGACTACAACATCAAGCTGCGCAACCTGGTCAAGTTTCTGGACGATGGCGATAAAACCAAGATCACGTTGCGCTTCCGCGGCCGTGAAATGGCGCATCAGGATATCGGCATGCGCATGCTGGAGCGCCTGAAGGCGGATTTGGAACCGTATGGACAGGTCGAGCAGTGGCCCAAGATGGAAGGCCGCCAGATGATCATGGTGCTGGCGCCGAAGAAGAAAAAGTAAGCTTCGATAATTCGCATGAATCGTCCGGTAACAATGGACGGTTTGTGCAAATAGCGGCGGACTCGATTTCGCCGCATAAACAAGTGAAAGCAGGCACCCAAGCGCAACGTAGTGTTGCCACCTGCAATCATGCTAAATATGGAACTGTCCAAAGGACAGCTATTGCTATGCCTAAAATGAAGACGAAGAGCGGCGCTAAAAAGCGTTTTCGTGTACGTCCGGGTGGAACCGTCAAGCGCGGTCAAGCCTTCAAGCGGCACATCCTGACCAAAAAAACCACCAAATCCAAACGTCAATTGCGCGGTGCAACCGAGGTCCATGATACAAACATGGTCTCCGTTCGTTCAATGATGCCGTTCGCTTAACCTCACACCGATATTTAAGGAGTAACCATGCCTAGAGTAAAACGTGGGGTCACAGCACGGGCCCGTCATAAAAAAGTTCTCGACCAGGCCAAAGGCTATCGTGGTCGTCGCAGTAAGGTTTACCGGATCGCCAAGCAGGCCGTCATGCGCGCCGGTCAATATGCATATCGTGACCGCCGCAACAAGAAGCGCGTGTTCCGTGCGCTATGGATCACCCGTATCAATGCCGCATCGCGCGAGCACGGCATGACCTACAGCGTGTTCATGAACGGTCTGAAGAAAGCTTCGATCGAGCTGGACCGTAAAGTTCTGGCCGATATGGCAGTGATGGACAAACCGGCATTTGCCGCGATTGTCCATCAGGTGAAGGCTAACATCGCTGCTTAATGTTCATACGCATTATCTCCGGATGATGCTGTAGTATTCTGGCGGGGCAAAGGCAAACACCTGTGCCCCGTTTTATTTTGAGCTTCCATTCCACGAGCGGGAAAAACCGCATGAGTTCCTTAGAACAACTTGTAACACAGGCACAAGCCGATTTTTCCAATGCGGAGGATGCCGCTGCACTGGAAAACGCGAAAGCGAAATACCTCGGAAAAACCGGCCAGATCACCGAGCAGATGAAGGCATTGGGCAAGCTGGCACCGGACCAGCGCAAGACGCAGGGCGCTGTCATCAATGCCGCCAAAGAGCAGATAGAAGCCGCGCTCAACGCCTGCCGCGACGCGCTTGCCAATGCGCAGATGCAGGCGCGCCTGAATGCCGAAGCGATTGATGTGACGCTGCCTGGCCGTGGTCGCGGCATCGGCGGTATCCATCCGGTGATGCGTACCTGGCAAAGGGTTGAAGAGATTTTCGGTTCCATCGGTTTTGACGTTGCCGACGGACCTGAAATCGAAACCGACTGGACCAATTTCACCGCGTTGAACAGTCCGGAAAATCATCCCGCACGCTCGATGCAGGACACCTTTTACGTCGATGGCAAAGATAGCCAGGGCAAGCAGCTGCTGCTGCGTACGCATACCAGTCCGATGCAGGTGCGCTATGCACGGATGCATAAGCCGCCGATCAAAGTGATTGCGCCGGGCCGCACCTACCGTGTCGATAGCGATGCGACCCATTCACCGATGTTTCATCAGGTCGAAGGATTGTGGATCGCGGAAGACATCAGCTTCGCTGACCTGAAGGGCGTATATCTGAATTTCGTGAAGGCATTTTTTGAAACCGACGATTTGCAGGTGCGCTTTCGCCCATCTTATTTCCCGTTTACGGAGCCCTCGGCTGAAATCGATATCGCATTCGGCAGCGGACCGTTGAAAGGGCGCTGGCTGGAAGTCTCGGGCGCAGGCCAGGTGCATCCGACGGTCGTGCGCAACATGGGCCTCGATCCGGAACAATACATCGGCTTCGCATTCGGCTCCGGCCTGGAGCGGTTGACGATGCTGCGCTACGGCATCAACGATTTGCGGTTGTTCTATGAAGGCGATTTGCGTTTCCTGAAGCAATTCAATTAAAAACCAATCATTCAAGTTCCTTCCCCTTCGTTCCGGAAGAAGTTTCTTTGGAAGACGAGGGGGAAAGATCAGGTGAGGAATGGGGCAGTGCCATTTGGCCTCTTCCAGCTCGATCCTTCCCTTGACGGGATAGGAACAAATCAAGGTCTCCGAAGGTTTTAACTATGCAATTCTCCGAAAGCTGGCTCCGTACGATAGTCGATCCGAAAATGACTTCGGACGAATTGGCGCACTTGCTTACGATGTCGGGCCTGGAAGTGGAAGAGGTCGAGCCTGTCGCGCCGCCATTTTCCAATGTGGTGGTTGCCAAAGTACTCGAAATCGCCAAGCATCCCAACGCCGATCGCCTGAATGTTTGTCAGGTTGATGTGGGCACCGGTACGCTGTTGAATATCGTCTGCGGCGCACCCAACGTAAGGGTCGGCATGAAAGTGCCGTGCGCGATGGCCGGCGCTGTTCTCCCGCCCGGAGACGACGGCAAGCCATTCGAAATCAAGGTTGGTCAACTGCGCGGCGTCGAATCGCAGGGGATGCTGTGTTCCGCGCGTGAACTGAAATTATCGGAAGATCATGGCGGCTTGCTGGACTTGCCTGAGGATGCGCCGATCGGCCAGAATTTTCGCGACTATTATCAACTGAACGATCTCAAGTTCACCATCAAGCTGACGCCGAACAAGGCCGATTGCCTGTCGGTGCTGGGTGTCGCTCGTGAAGTGTCGGCTTTGACCGGAACGCCGGTCAAGATGCCGGCCTACCAGCCGGTGGCGGCGACGATTGACGATAAATTGCCTGTCAGGATTTCTGCTCCTGATTTATGCGGCCGCTTTTCCGGCCGCATCATCCGCGGCCTCAATGCGAAGGCAAAAACGCCTGACTGGATGAAGCAGCGTCTGGAGCGCAGCGGTCAACGTTCGATTTCCGCATTGGTCGATATTTCCAATTATGTGATGCTCGAACTGGGGCGCCCGACTCACGTGTTTGACCTCGACAAAATTCATGGCGGCTTGGACGTTCGATGGGGCAAAAAGGGCGAATCGCTCAAGCTCTTGAACGGCAGTACCGTCGAGGTCGACGAGTGGATCGGCGTGATAGCGGACGAGCGCGAAATCGAATCGCTCGCCGGCATCATGGGCGGTGATGCCACTGCCGTATCGCTCGATACACGCGACATTTATCTCGAAGCCGCGTTCTGGTGGCCGCAGGCGATTCAGGGGCGTGCCCGACGCTATAATTTCTCGACCGACGCAGCACATCGTTTTGAGCGCGGGGTCGATTACGCAACCACCGTCGAACACATCGAGCGCATCACTGCGCTCATCGTCGAAATTTGCGGTCAGAAAGGCAAGACCGCGGTCGGGCCGGTAGACGATCATATTATCAGCCTGCCGCAACGCCTTCCGGTCAATGTCCGCACTGCGCGTGCTGTCAGGGTGATCGGTGTGCCTTTGTCGGATGAGCAGGTTGCCGATATTTTCACGCGGCTGGGTTTGACTTTCACCCGACAGCCGGGTGTCTTTGCCGTCACGCCGCCATCCTATCGTTTCGATATCGAGATCGAAGAAGATCTGATCGAAGAAATCGCGCGCGTCTATGGTTTCGAGAATATTCCGGCTTCACCGCCGATTGCAGCGAATGCAATGCGCATCGCGCCGGAAAACACGCGTTCCATATTTACGATTCGCCGCCAACTGGCGGATCTCGACTATCAGGAAGTGATTAATTTCAGCTTTGTCGAAGAAGCATGGGAAATCGATTTCGCAGGCAACGCGAGCCCGATCAAGCTGCTTAATCCAATCGCAAGCCAGATGAGTGTGATGCGTTCGTCGTTGCTCGGCAGTCTGGTCGCGAATGTGCGATATAACTTGAACCGCAAGCTTGACCGTGTGCGCCTTTTCGAGGTCGGTGCGGTTTACCTGCGCAATTCAGAGGTTGCAGACGGTCCGTTATCGGTCGCCGGATACGATCAGCCAAAACGCATTGCTGCATTGGCCTATGGTCCGGTGGCAGAGGAGCAATGGGGGCAACCGGCACGCAATGTCGATTACTTCGATATCAAAGCCGACCTGGAGGCATTGTTTGCTCCGGGAGCGCTTCGCTTCGTCAAGGCCGCCGAGCATCCGGCGCTGCATCCGGGACGTGCTTCTCACATCGTGCTGGAGGATAAAGTCATCGGCTTTATAGGCGAGCTGCATCCGCGCTTGCAGCAAAAATATGACTTGCCGCTCGCTCCTGTCGTGTTCGAAGTCGAGGCGGCGGCACTGCAGGCGCGGAACATTCCCGTTTATCAGGAGATTTCGAAATTTCCGGCTGTGATACGGGATATTGCATTAGTCGTTAAACAATCCGTTCCAGCGCAGGATCTGATCGATGTTTTTATTGCTGAAAAAGAAATAAATTCTCGCTGTCAGATCATGCAAGCTATTGTTTTATTTGATGAATATCGAGGCAAGGGATTGGAAAATGACGAAAAAAGTCTTGCTTTCCGGTTCACCTTGCAAGATACTCAAACTACCCTGCAAGACGACATGGTGGACGCTACGATGGCCGCGTTCGTGACAGCCGCAAATAAAAAATATGGCGCAAGGTTGCGTAGTTGAGGCGGGCGGGGACAAATTACTATGAATGACGTGAATTCAGCCGAACTCCAATCTGTTTTGGCCGCAGATCTCAATCGCGCAGTGCTTGAGGCGCAGGCACGCTCGCAGGTCGAAAAAAGCCTGCCTACCCTGACCAAAGCGGAATTGGCCGAACTTCTTTTTGAACAAGTCGGCTTGAACAAGCGTGAAGCCAAGGATATGGTGGAAACATTTTTCGACGAAATCCGCAATGCGTTGGAGCGGGGTGAGTCGGTAAAATTGTCCGGCTTTGGTAATTTCCAGTTGCGTGACAAACCGCAACGGCCCGGCCGCAATCCAAAAACCGGGGAAGAGATACCGATTACTGCGCGCCGCGTCGTCACTTTCCACGCAAGCCAAAAACTCAAGGGCATGGTTGAAATCGCCAGACAAAAGACGCTTGTGCACGTTGTTTAAATTAGCCAATCATGAACGATCGAGTCAGTAAACCAGAGCTAATCGTTTTGCCGCCAATTCCGGCAAAACGCTATTTCACGATTGGCGAAGTCAGTGATCTGTGTGGCGTTAAACCGCATGTTTTGCGTTATTGGGAACAGGAATTCACGCAACTGAAACCTGTGAAGCGACGTGGTAATCGCCGCTATTATCAACATCACGAAGTGCTGCTCATCCGACGCATTCGCGAGCTGCTGTATGAGCAGGGATTCACCATCAGCGGCGCCCGTAACAAACTCGACAGCCGCGCCGCCAATTTTGTCGATGGAGAGAGCGACCCGACGGCCGGTTTACCTCCGCTGGACGTCGACACCGTTGCGATTCGCAATGAGCTGTCCGAGATTCTTAATCTTCTGGAGCGATAGCCTCATGGCTTCAGCATTCTTCATTCCTATGAAGTGTGCTGTCATGTACGATAGAAAAGTGCGCAGGCAGCGGCAATACAGATTAAAACGGTGAAAGCCATCCACGCCAAACGCTTCCTTTTTTCGGCCCTGAATCCTCTTTCTTCCCTAAGCCGCTGCTCGAGTGCCGGTTCCTCAGTATCCATGAGCAGTCCGTTCAAAAGCTAGGATATAAACCATTTAAAAAATTGCCACACGGCGATTCCCGAAATCAGCCCGATTGCGATGTAAAACCAACGTAATCTCTTTCGCTTTTCTGTCTTCAGCTTTTCCTCGCTTGACCAAGCCAGATACTCCGTGTTTCGCACCATCTTTTGACCCACAATTACTCCACGCTAAATAAATACAAAACCAATTGTGCGGATTCGATTTTCAAATACATTGATAAACACCAATATATCCGTAGATTCTGAAAGCGTGATCATGGTTGGTCGTCAAGTGACTTCGATCAATCGAACTCGCACTACGGATTTATCAGGCACGATCTATTGTGATTTCTCAAAGTCCGCCGATGCCTTTCTATTAATATTTCAGCTTGCATCCTTTTGCTTCGACGAGGCTGTTTGAAAAGCCTCCCGGGTTTTCGTTCAAACGTAAGGCGTAAACGAAGGGCTGTTACTACCGGGGCTGGCGGTCGGGAAACATACCAGCACCAAAT
>JAQGLW010000064.1 GCA_028292665.1 Herminiimonas sp. | reverse complement strand
GACCAATCCGGCGAGTACGGCGGCAGGTAGATCAGCCTGGCCCCGGTGCTGGTGATGGCGGTATCGATGCCAGCCACCTTGTGCGCCGAGAGGTTGTCCATCACCACCACATCGCCTGGCCGCAGCGTCGGCGCCAGCACTCGCCCCACATGCGCGCGGAACACCGCGGCATCGGCAGTACCTTCCACGATCCGTACACGGACAAACCGTGGGCGTACGAACAGAACTTCCGCAAGGCCTTCTGGACGCCGACACTGAAACTGCTGGGAATTCGTTACCGGCGGCCATATAACACGCGGGCAACATATGCGACTTTCAGCCTAATGGCTGGAGCTAATCCGGCATACATGGCGGCCCAATTGGGACACGATGTCGACGTCTTTTTCAAGGACTATGCGAAGTGGATTAACACGAAGCAGGACGACAGTGAGATGGGAAAAATAGAGGGGAAATTGAGTCAGACTATCCCTGAACTATCCCTGAAAAAACAAAAAGCCCCGTAAGGCGCTTTGATTGTAAAGGTATGTTACTGACGGAGGAAGTCTAATCATGCCTTGTAACCCGTATGGATAAACGCTCTATGCTTTTAAATAAAGCGACATACCCGCACTGATACCCGCAAAAAGTTTTGCTACCGTCTTTGTGTCTGTTTACAGGGAAACCCGCCGCGATTTCGCGCAAGAGGATTTCGACTTACTTGCTGATTTCTTGCAATACCGCTTTGCACTTCTGTAATAAGGCCGCAATTCGCTTGTGGCTTGCTTTCGCCTCCCAGTTATAGCCGCCATGCACAAACGCGTTTTGACAGCTATGCGCCTTTCCTTCCACTGTCTGCGGCCCCGTTGACCACTCCCACGGCTTCCAGCGTCGAATCATTGCCGCTTGCCGAGCCCGCCGTTCTGCTGACCAGCCGTTCGCCATGTTGCGTCTCCAATAGTTCGTTTGATTGATTTACGGATTTCTCGTGCGCGTGCGTGCGCGTACTGGTCTCGGAATCATCCGTTGCGCTGCCATTGTTGACCTGCTGCTGATATGCGACATTTTGCTGTCGGACGAAGGTAGGCGCTTTGGGGTACTTCACTTCCGCCAGCGTTTCCAGTGTTGCCCGGCATTGCGCCTGCGCTTTCAATGCCAGCCGCAAATAGGTTTCAGTAGCTCCCATGTACTGCCCCATGTTTTGCGCGGCCCGCTTTGCCAACCCGTTAAATATCGCGTCCAAGGCAACCGCCTGCGCTGCCAGCGTTGCCTCTACTTCGGACAAGTCGCCGCGCTGTACCCGTGCTACTTTGGTCTGCATCACCGCAATGGCATCAGTAATATGCAGCTCGCCTGCAAAATCGAGTGCGTAAGTCCTGGCCGTGTTTGCGCTTGCCCCACAGGGAGAAAAGCCGACTTCAGCTAACAGCCGCTCGCGTGTCTTGTCCTTCTCCTCCGTTATCTGCAACACGTTTGCACCACTCGCCACTTTTGCTAATGCTGCCTTTTTTGCCTTACTTGTCATCCCGTCCCTTTCCATTCATGCGCCGCTGATGCCTTTACACCTATTCATGCTTCCTCTACAGATTCCGGTATGGAGATGGTAAATCTATAGAGGTGTACACGTGGCGTACCATACGACACCCCAAAACAGGCAATTTAGGTACACGTGGCGTACTTACAGGCGCTTTTCCTTACCCATCCGGTACACGTGGCGTACCTAAAACAGCCTTTTTCAGTGGCTTCGGTACACGTGGCGTACTGGACGCTTCATTTTCAATCGGCTTGAGCGGGTCTAACCAGAGGTTCATCGGTCGCGTTGTCGGCTGCATGTCCAGCTTGCCGCCGCACTCGTCGATTGCCAACCAGCCCAGCGCGTACAGGCTGCATCGATGCAAGGAGCCTTGCCGCGTCAAGATGACAAGTCCAGACGCAAGCAATTCCTTCAATGCCTTGTGCAAGGTTGCTTTAGAACGCCAGCCACGCGCACGCAATACGTTTTCAAATGCTGCGCTGGCGTCACCGTTGCGCCCTAGTTGCCACTGGCTTGCCAGATCCAGTAACAGCTTTGCGGCATAAGGCGATAACGTCGCAAGCGCCTGACTGCGCAATACATCGAGACGAAAAGGCAAGAACGCGCCGCCGCCCCTTGCCTCCTTTGCCGTTTTTAGTGCCCGGTCTTTTGCGCGGCTCATGGGTCAAGCGTCCGCCATGCGCCGCAGAAAGCAATAGACACCCCATAGCTCGCACAAACCCATTGCGGCAATGTCAGCGCCTATGCCCAGCCCGAAAAAACGCGCCAAGAGTCCGTTTAACTCGTCCAACCATGTTGCGCCGTTCATGCTGCAAGCCTTGCCATGCCCATGAACACGTAACGAGCCATCCGGTGCAGCTTGCCGCACGCGGTCGGGTAGTTTTGCCAATGGGTTTGAATGTCGAAGCCACGCGCCCGCAATTCCTTGACGCGGCCAGCCGGGTGCATGATGTCCAAGTCTTGCCGCAAGTCTTGCGTGGTCAGACTGATGAGCGTTTGGAACGCTTCTAACGAACGATTGGCTTGTGTTTCAGCGTCGTTGCCTTTATGCTTTTCATTGATCTTTTGAATGGCCTCTGTGCGAAAGCCGGGGGCTATTTTTTTGTCCATAGCGTTCCCCTTAAACGGCTTTGCGTGAAGCTTTGACGCAGGCTTCTATGAAGTCTGAAACGTCACTTTCTAGCCAGCCAACGGCACGCCTGCCTAGTGATATAGGGGCATTGAATTGCCCCGCCTTGATCAATGCATAGATTGTGCTGCGAGATAAGCCGGTGCGCTCTTTGATTTGTTGAAGGCGCAAGATGCGCGCTTCGTTTGCAGATTTGAGAAAATCAGCCATTGCCTAACCTTTCCAAGATAATCTCCGCAAAGCTAATGCGGTATGTTGAAAGATTAAGAACAACTAGCACGCTGGGAAATGCAAATGCACCCTTTTGCGGTGCATTTGCACTATTCAGGACGTATTGCTTTTAGCGCTGACGGTAATTTCCGCTTCAAATTACTTTCGCTTATACCTGAGAATCCGTTATACATCGTCTCCAAGGTAGAAATAATCTCTGACTGATTGATCTTTGGATTGCTAGGGTACTTTTCTCGCCAGTACAGGTCGCACAATGCACCGATAATATGTAGGTAGGCGGTTTCTGATTTTCCGCTGATTTCTTTTTCCTTATTTATTTCGACAGAATCCGAGGAGTAGTACCCGTTATCAACGGCCCATTGAAGCCAACTCGGGCCCATTTTTTTTGACAGCGCCCATTCGATAAAATATTTAGGTGTCGCTCTGGCTGGGTGGTCGCCACTATCCCAAAGGCTTTCGTAGAAACTAACTCTATGTTCATAAGCCCACCCGCTTGCCGGATCGCGTTCGAACTCGTCGAGGGTTTCGAGAAACCGAACCCTGCGCAACTCTTCCCCATACATGCTTTCTTCAGTTACGAAGAGTGTTCTCGGACTAAGGCCGGCCAAAAGCATCAATCCTTCTTGCCTCTTCCAGGTGTCGTGTTTAAACCAATTATGAAGAAGAACCGGAACGTCTTTTCTAGCTTCTATTTCCTCCATCCTCTTACCAAATTCCGCTTGATATTCCGGGTCCTCCCTTCGAGCCTTTGCACTCGCAAGCATCTTTCGCATCTTGGACGTCGGGTTTTGAGCGCGTTCATTTGCAGAAAACCAGAAACTCGGATGTGATCGGTCAGTCTTTTGCAGCCATATTAAGAAATCATGCTTTTTTACACAAAGCTTAGTAAGAGCTCTATATAGGATGTGCGTCGGAACCGTCGATGCCGCACCATATTCAATTAGTTCACGAAATGCATGAAAAAAAGTTGAGTTAAAAATTGCTTCCCCGCCCTTATAAAAATAGAAAACAGCGTACTCACTATGTTTCTGCAAAAATTCTTCTTGCTCCTCTTTCGTATCGAGTACCGCGTTCTCGATCATAGGATCGGTAATCTTCAGTTCCCCATCAATGATTGCCTGTGCCAAAATCGTCTGAAGTTCTGGCTCATCCGTTTCTTCGTCCCATCTTAATAAGAGATCTCTTATGCTGTACGTCTTAGTAAGGTGATTCACACGCGCTCCTATTCCCCTTCGTAGATCGGAAGCCATGCTAGCGGATAAAAGGGGCAATATCTGTTTTTCCGCCGTCGCGTTAAGCATGGTTAAACTGGTTTTGTTATTTGCCGATTCCAGCGAACGATTCGCTTGTGTTTCCGCATCGTTGCCTTTATGCTTTTCATTGATCTTTTGAATGGCCTCTGTGCGAAAGCCTGGGCCTATTTTTTTGTCCATAGCTTTCCCTTTAGATAGCCTTGCGAGAGGCTTTGACGCGAGCTTCAATAAAGTCTGAAACGTCGCTTTTCAGCCAACCCACTGCACGTGCTCCGAGTGCAATCGGCGTTTTGAATTGCCCTGACTTGATGAGTGAATAGATAGTGGAACGGGATAAGCCTGTGCGCTGTTTTACCTGCGGTAGGCGAATGATAGTTTGCGTTGTCATGCTTTGAACTTTCCAATAATGTCCCCGCTAAATTGCTGCGGTGTATGAAAAGTTTATGAACAACTAGAAGGCGTGTATGTGGACTTCAAATTCAGAGTTGATGTCCAAGTATGTCAACTCCCTAATTGACCCCCTGTTCAGCGCGTCCTGATAAATCTGCTTCTAGAGAGTTAACTATATCGCCAGACCAAACTTTCTCTGCTAGAGGAATCGTCGTTACCTTCAGGACTTCGGCTACATTTATTTGCCTGTCTATTGGGAATATCGCGTTTTCTATAACGCGGTTTGAAATTTCTACGCCTTCACGCTCTGCCCAAAAAACAATATCAAGATATGGCAGTACGCCGGACTGAAACCAGTTAAAAGTGTCTTTTTTTGAAAACTTTCGTTGACGTACTTCCTTTACATGCTTATGACTTGCCCTTACTTGCCTAAGCCATTTTTCAAAATTGGAAAGGATTGTAGTTTCAGGGGCGCTCAAATCAATTTTTGCGAACGCTATTTGATGTAAAGGAAATGAATTTGGCTCCATAGCATTATGAGCGCACTCCATTAATTCTAAAGGTGAATCAATAAGTTCTCCCTCTCTTTCGATAAGTGATGCTTCATGCTGGTCATAAAGTTCTTTGTATATACTTTTTCCACCACCTGTTTCACTGCCAATGTTTTCAGCTATCGTAAATACTTCCCATACATCAATGCTAGTGACCGAAGAGCTAAAATCCTTTGTATAGTCACGGTACCAGAGAGCTTTATGCGCATTGGCTCCAGAATCTTGTATATGCTTAAAATCTTCGTATAAGGCTGCTGGCATCTCGTCAATCGATGGGTCTTTAAGTTTGTCTTCGTCCCAAGCATCTTTTAACAGAAATAAATAATAACGAAGTTGGAAGGCATTTAGCCAATCATTCAATTGGAAGTCACTTGCAAGTGCATATTTTTCTAATGAAAACCAATTAGGTAAAGTTAAAACCTGCTCTTTTGATTTTTTCACTGAAAACCCCTTAGCACCATTAGTCTTGAAAACCATTTAGCGGAGTGAACGGGCAAACTCTGTTTCCTGTCGCCGCGCTGTGCATGGCTAAACTGGTTCTAGTTATGCACTCTTGAATTTCGCATGTATTACATTCCCACCCTGCTCTATTGTGTCCAAGTAATCCGCCCATTCCTGCATCATCTTCTTACGCTCTGCAAGGAACGTAGCGCGGTCATAGGCGCTTGCTACTTTATCTTTTTGTGCATGAGCTAGCTGACGATCTACCACTTCATGCCGATAGCCGAGCTTTTCCTTGATGGTACTCATGGCAAGGGCCCGAAAGCCGTGTCCGGTCATCTTATTTTTGTACCCCATGCGCTTCAATGCCATCAAGATGGCACCATTCGACATTGGTTTTTCATGGTCTCGCTGGTTCGGGAAAAGATATTTGCCGCCGCCGGTCAGCGTGTGCAGTTCGCGCAATAGCTCTAGTGCTTGACTGGATAGGCAAACATGGTGGTTCGTTTTGTCCGGATTTACTACCAGTTTGCCGCGCTTCATCCGTTGCCACGGGATTATCCATTCCCCGGCCTCCAGGTCGATCTCACTCCACGGGGTTTCGATTAACTCGCTGGTACGCACGAACAAAAGCAACATCAAGTGTAAGGCAATGCGAGTCGGCTTGAACAGGCGCGCATCGTTCTGATTCATGGCCGTCAGAAACGCGGGTAACTCGTCGGCTGTAATTGCTGCAAAGTGTCCGGCCTGCGCAGGCTTCAACACGTCTTTCATGTCGGCTGCCGGATTGCGGTTTTCAATTCCTAGCTGGTTGGCATAGCTGAACACCCGCGCGCAGGTCGCTTTCAGCCGGTGCGCTATTTCCTTTGCGCCGCGTGTTTCGATTTTGCGCAGGGTGCGCACCATGTCTTGATGTGTGACCTCTGCAATCGGCTTTGCACCGATCTCCGGGAAAATGTCAATTTCCAAGCGTCGCAGGGTGTCATGGGCAGTGCTTGCGCGCCATGTGGGTAGCTTCACGCTATGCCATTCGCGCGCCAACTTCTCGAAGGTATTTGCAGCCTTGTCAGCGGTAATGCGCGCCTTTTCCTTTTTCGCCTGACTGGGGTCTATACCGTCGCTGAGCAGCTTGCGTGCCTCTGTGCGCTTGTCGCGTGCTTCGGAAAGCGTTACTTGCGGGTATTTACCAAAAGCCAGTAACCGCTCGGTACCCGCAAAACGATAGCCCATGCGCCAATACTTTGCGCCGTCCGGGTTGACCAGCAAAAACAAGCCGCCGCCATCAGTTAGCTTGTATGGCTTAGTTTGCGGTTTGGCAGTGCGCGGCTGTATGTCCGTAAGTGGAGTGGCTAGTTTTGGCATTTTGCGGGTATCTGCTTTAAGGGTATCGGTAGATACCCGCAAAACTACCCGCATAACTTCTGGATGTCAATAAACGTTAAAAACGCTCTAGAAACAAAAAACCCGCGTGAACACTAGGTTTCAGGCGGGTTATTGGATGTTGTTGGACTTCTTTAAACTACTCTCTGGCGGAGACGGAGGGATTCGAACCCTCGATACAGGTTTAAGCCCATATGCTTCCTTAGCAGGGAAGTGCCTTCGACCACTCGGCCACGTCTCCACACTTAAAAGCGGGATTGCAAAAATCCCCGCTGTGAAGCCCCGGATAATAGCTTTTCGCGGGGACTTGGTCAATGAAAGTCTTCTGTTTCCTTGCGCTAATCAGGCTTTTTCAAGTCCAAATGCCTTGTGTAACGCACGTACAGCCAGTTCCATATATTTTTCATCGATCAAAACTGAAATCTTGATTTCGGATGTCGAAATCATCTGAATGTTGATGCCCTCTTCCGACAACGTGCGGAACATCTGCGAAGCGACGCCGACATGGCTGCGCATGCCGACACCGACCACCGACACCTTGGATACCTTGGCATCGCCGACGATATTCCCGGATCCGATATGGGCTTTCACACTTTCATTCAGCACTTCCATTGCCTTGACATATTCGCCACGCGGCACGGTGAACGTGAAGTCGGTTTTGCCATCGACAGATTGATTCTGGATAATCATGTCGACTTCGATGTTCGCATCGGCAACCGGGCCGAGTATCTGATATGCGATGCCCGGACGATCCGGTACAGCCATGACGGTAATCTTGGCTTCGTCGCGATTGAACGCGATGCCGGTGATGGTGGCTTGTTCCATGTGTGTATCTTCCTCAAACGAAATCAGGGTGCCGGAATTCGCTTCTTCTTCCAGTGGCATGAGCGGGTCGGTCAGCGACGACAGCACGCGGGTGGGCATCCTGTAGTTGCCGGCGAATTCGACCGAGCGGATTTGCAATACTTTCGAGCCGAGCGATGCCATTTCCAGCATTTCTTCGAACGTGACTGTCTTCAGGCGTCGCGCCTCCGACACCACGCGCGGATCGGTCGTATAAACTCCGTCCACGTCGGTATAAATCAGGCACTCGGCGGCTTTCAGCGCCGCAGCTATCGCCACTGCCGAGGTATCGGAGCCGCCACGGCCCAATGTCGCTATATTGCCTTCGCCATCCACGCCCTGAAATCCGGTAATGATGACGATCCTGCCCGAATCAAGATCCTTGCGCACTTTCGCATCGTCAATCGAGCGGATACGGGCTTTGGTGAACGCGGAATCGGTGATGATCGGCACTTGCCAGCCGGCGTAGGATACCGCTTCCTTGCCGATTCCATGCAGCGCCATCGACAGCAGTGCAACCGATACCTGCTCGCCGGTCGATGCGATCATGTCGAGCTCGCGCGGATCGGGTTGCTCCATGATTTCCCTGGCCAGCCCGATCAGGCGGTTGGTTTCGCCGGACATGGCGGACGGCACCACGACAACCTGATGACCGGCGTCATGCCATTTGGCAACGCGTTTTGCGACATTCTTGATGCGCTCGGTCGAGCCCATCGAAGTGCCGCCGTATTTGTGAACGATTAAAGCCATTTTGGGTGTGAAAAAGGGTCGGCAAAACAAACCCTTGATTTTACATGGTGCAATGCAAAATGACAAGAAGCGGAACCGCAGCGAAAGACTACGCTCTTTCCCAACGCATCGACCTGCTGTCGCCTTGCGTCAGAAGCCGTGCATCCATTCCCAGTCCCGCAACGAATACCAGATCGGTTTCAAGATAGATCAAAGGCAGCCATTGACGCTGCCAAGGCGCGATCGAAGACTCCTGAAACAGGCTTTTCAGGCTTTTGGAAGGACGGTTGGCAGCTACTTTCAGCCGCTCCTGTCCGATGCGCGGGCTTACGGTCAGCATCCCGCTGCGCAGTTTGTCCGCGCTGATTCCCGGCCCGGCAGTCTTCTCGAAGACCAGCCGCCCGCGCCATTGCGGCAGGATGATTTCATGTTCGTCCTGCCATTGGATCGCAACAGGGTCGCACGGCGGCGTGCCGAGATTCGGATGCAGTTCGAGCCGGTCGGCAATACGATGCAGTTTGACATTGCCGAAGTCGAAGAAAGGATGCGTATCGGCTGCCGCATCCAGCATTTGCGTCCGGATCTCGTCCAGCCGTGAAGTACTGGGCAGCTGGACGCCATGCTCGTACAGCCAATGACGCAGCAGGTTGTCGGTGCGCTCGTCGGATAAATTTTTTAACCTGGAAAGATCCAGCGTCCTGCCAGGACTGTCGGCTTTGCACGTTGCAAGATCGATCATTGCAAGATCGTGCAGCAGTGCTTGAGCTGTCTGGGCATGCAACGCAGAACGCGTTATCAACGGTGCAAATCCCGGAAAATGGGTTTCGATGACCGGAGAAATATTGTGCCGCAGCGCGTTGCGCCGATAGCGGATGTCGGTGTTGGATTCATCGCCGACGTGTTTCAAATCGAATTTCACGGCGGCCTGCTCGAGCGCCGTTCTCGAGTTGCCGAGCAGCGGACGGCCCAATGCAATGCCGGGGCCGAGTAAATCGTGCTGCTGCTGAAATGCAGCCATCCCGGACAGCCCCGGCAAACCGGCGCCTCGCATCAACTGCAGCAAAACGGTTTCAGCCTGATCGTCCTGATGATGCGCCGTAAGCAAAAGTGGAACACCGAAGCGGCGGCACAGATTGCCCAGCGCGGCGTATCGGGCAACGCGCGCAGCTTCTTCCACCCCTCGTTTGTCATTGCCGGCGATGTCGACCTTGCACACTTCAAAAGGGACGTCGCGCCTGTCGGCCTCGGTCTTGCAGTGTTCTGCCCAGACATCGGCGTTGGGACTTAAACCATGATGAACATGAAAAGCGTAAATTGGCAAATCATGCGCAGCCGCATACCGGCTGGCAAGGTGCAGCAATACCGAAGAATCAAGACCGCCGCTATAGGCAACGGCAAGCGCCGGACGCTTTTCAGACGGCTCTGCACTCCCTTTGGTCGGCTGTGCACTCCCTTCGGTCGCATAAACGGAAACGCGCGCCAGGATATTCCCGAGCGCGCGTTCAAATGCGGCTTGCACACCGCTGTCTTTATTCCGGCTGCGCGATTTCCTTGAATTTGCCATAACTCATCAGTTTTTCGTGGCGCGCGGTCAGCAGTTCCTTGACCTTCATTCCCTGAAACTGGCGCAGCGAATCCGCCAATGCGCGCTTGAGCATCGCAGCCATTTGCTTCGGATCCCGATGAGCGCCGCCCAAAGGTTCGTTGATGATTTTGTCAATCAGGTTCATTGCTTTCAGACGATGCGCAGTCAGACCCAGCGCTTCGGCGGCATCGGACGCGCGTTCGGCGGTCTTCCACAGAATGGATGCGCAGCCTTCCGGCGAAATCACCGAATACGTCGCATATTGCAGCATCAATACCACATCGCCGATCGCAATCGCCAGCGCACCGCCGGAGCCGCCTTCGCCGATGATGGTGGCGATCAGCGGCACCTTCAGTTCCGCCATCACATACAGATTATGGCCGATCGCTTCCGACTGGCCGCGCTCCTCCGCATCGATCCCCGGAAAAGCGCCGGGCGTATCGACAAAGGTAAAAATCGGCAAGCCGAACTTTTCTGCCAGCTTCATCAAACGCATCGCCTTGCGATAACCTTCCGGCTTGGGCATGCCGAAGTTGCGCATGGCGCGCTCCTTGGTGTCGCGGCCTTTTTGATGGCCGATCACCATGCACGCCTGGCCATTGAAACGCGCCAGTCCGCCGACGATCGACAAATCGTCGGCATAGCTGCGGTCGCCGTGCAATTCATGGAAATCCGTGAAAATCTCGTTCACATAATCCATCGTGTACGGACGTTGCGGATGACGCGCAATCTGCGACACCTGCCACGGCGTGAGTTTTGCGTAGATATCCTTGGTCAGCTGCTGGCTTTTTTTCGAGAGCCGGTCGATCTCTTCAGAGATATCAACCGCCGAGTCATCCTGCACAAAACGCAATTCTTCGATTTTGGAATCGAGTTCTGCGATCGGCTGCTCAAAATTGAGAAATGTAATTTTACTCACCGGGCCTCCTTCTATTTCTTCATGAGGTGGATTGGATAAATCCTGATTCAGTATTCTACCGGTACCGGCTCGAGACTGCGCCATAAATACCAGGTGGCAACAGTACGCCAGGGTTCCCAATTAGCGGCCACTTCCCGCGCATCGCTGCGCGAAACAGGTTCGCCTGAAAAATAATTGACGCTGATTCCTTTAAGCAATCCAAAATCGTCCAAAGGCAAAATGTTAGGACGAAGCAGATTAAATATCAAGAACATCTCTGCTGTCCAGCGGCCGATGCCGCGAATCTGCACCAGTTCCGAGATGACCTCTTCATCTTCCATCTCGGTCCATTTATCCGCATGCACGCGTTTGGCCTTGAAATGCTCGGCCAGATCAATGATGTATTCCGCCTTGCGCCTGGACAGACCGCATGTGGCAAGCTTGACATCGCCTGCCTTGAGTATTTGCAGCGGAGTGCATTTGGGACAGACCGCGAGCAACCGTTGCCAGACCGCTTCAGCCGCCTTGATTGAAATCTGCTGACCCACGATGGAACGCGCCAATGTCGTAAACGGTTCGCCGCGCCCGATCAGATGCAAATCGCCGAATTGCGGAATCAGCTTGCGCATGATCCGGTCGCGCTTCATCAGCTCGAGCTTCGCGTCTTCCCAATACGAAGGCACGCAAGTCTCCATGTCGGTCTTTATTGTTTTTCCCATGCGGCCTATGCCCTTCGCCATTCGGTTATGCCGCCCGGCTTGTCTTCGAGGACGATGCCGCCGGCCAGCAGATCATTGCGAATGCGGTCGGCCTCGGCAAAATTCCTGGCGCGTTTTGCAGTCGCTCTTGCCTCGATTTGCGCCGCGACGGTTTCATCAGTCAGGGCGCCGTTGTCGTTCGCAGGCCCGGCATGCAGGTATTCCTGGGGTGCGCGCTGCAATATTCCGATTATGCCTGCAAGCGCTTTCAGTTGACGCGCGAGCGGCGCAGATTTTGTCTTGTTGACTTCATTGGCCAGATCGAACAACACCGAAATGGCGATCGGCGTGTTGAAGTCGTCGTTCATCGCATCGGCAAAACGTAACGCATGCGGTTCGGTCCGGTCAAGCGGCCGATCGTCCGGATGCACATCTTTCAGCGCAGTATAAAGGCGCGACAATGCGTTCCTTGCGTCGTCCAGATGCGCATCGGAATAGTTCAGCGGGCTGCGGTAATGCGCACGCAAAATAAAGAACCTGACAACTTCCGCATCGTATTTCTTCAGCACGTCCCGGATCGTAAAAAAATTACCCAGCGATTTCGACATTTTTTCATTGTCGATCCGCACGAAGCCGTTATGCATCCAGTAGTTGACGAAAGTGTGTTGGCTTGCCCCTTCCGATTGGGCGATTTCATTTTCGTGATGCGGGAATTGGAGATCCTGTCCGCCGCCGTGAATGTCGAACTGTTCGCCCAGCAGATCGCACGCCATCGCCGAGCATTCGATGTGCCAGCCGGGGCGGCCCTTGCCCCACTGCGAATCCCATTTGACTTCATCGGGCTCGGATTCCTTCGATGCTTTCCAGAGGACGAAATCGAGCGGATCGCGCTTGACGCTATTGACGTCGACCCGTTCGCCGGCCCGCAGATCGTCGACCGATTTGCCCGACAGCTTGCCGTAACCCGCAAAGTCGCGCACTGAATAATTGACGTCGCCGTCAGCCGCCTTGTATGCCAGACCGTGCCGTTCGAGTTTTTCGATCATGCCGAGCATCTGCGGCACATAGGCGGTTGCGCGCGGTTCATGATCCGGTTTTTGCACTCCCAATGCAGCGGCATCTTCATCCATTGCAGTAATGAAACGCCGGGTCAGCTGGGAGATCGTTTCGCCGTTTTCCACCGAACGCTTGATGATCTTGTCGTCGATATCGGTAATATTGCGCACATAAGTGACATCGAACCCCGACATGCGCAGCCAGCGCTGCACCATGTCGAACACGACCATGACCCGGCCGTGGCCGAGATGGCAGTAATCGTATACGGTCATTCCGCATACATACATGCGGACCTTGCCGGGTTCGATCGGGGAAAAAAGCTGCTTCTCACGCGCAAGCGTGTTGTAGATTTTCAAGACACTCATGAGCGGTTATCCGTTTCGGCCGAGAGGTTGTCGCATGTATTACTCCACGTTCATGCCCGACCCTATGACCGGTGCAACACGTTAATGCGACAAGGTCGCCAAACCCTTTTGCGATGCTTATTTTGATAAAATGCTTCTTTTTGCGGCAGTATAACATTGATGAAAATCCAGTTCCTCATCGATCGCTGCCGGTGAGGATTTGCAGACACTTGGCAATCATCCGGCGCAAACAAAGAAAAAAGCTCGAACAATAATCATCCAATCAATAAATGACTGACAAGGAACCAAGAATGCAATATTCACGCCGATATTTTTTACGCCTGCTGGCGAGTCTGTCATTGGCGAGCACTGCCTGTATGTCAATTGCAGCCGAAGCGCCTCATGTCTTGCTGAAAACCAGCATGGGCGAAATCGTGCTGGAACTGTATCCGGAAAAAGCACCGAAGAGCGTGGACAATTTCCTGCAGTATGTCAAAAACGGCCACTACAAGGGGACAATTTTTCACCGTGTGATCGAGGGGTTCATGATCCAGGGCGGCGGCTACGACAAGGACATGAATCAGAAACCGACCAACGCTCCGATCGAGAACGAAGCCAAAAACGGCCTCAAGAACGAGCCCTATACGCTGGCGATGGCGCGCACTTCCGCACCGCATTCCGCATCTGCTCAATTTTTCATCAATGTAAAGAACAATGGCTTCCTCGACTATCCGGGACAGGACGGCTGGGGCTATGCCGTCTTCGGCAAGGTCATCAAGGGAATGGACGTCGTCGACAAAATCAAGGCGGTGCCGACAGGCGCCAATGACGTCCCGAACAAGCCGGTCGTCATTGAATCGGCAACGGTTACCAAGTAATTTCATCCTTTCGGTATTTTTGAAATAATCAATTAATCAATCAACAAGGACTTTTATGGCTGTCATTCTCACCACCAATCAAGGCAAGATCAAACTCGAACTCGATGCGGAAAAAGCGCCGAAGACCGTCGAAAACTTCCTTGCCTACGTACGTTCCGGTCATTATGACGGCACTATTTTCCATCGGGTCATCGACGGCTTCATGATCCAGGGCGGCGGTTTCGAACCGGGCATGAAGCAAAAGCCCACCAACGATCCTGTCGAAAACGAGGCCAAGAACGGCCTCAAGAACGAGCCTTATACCGTCGCCATGGCACGCACTTCCGCGCCGCATTCGGCTTCTGCGCAATTTTTCATCAATATCAAGGACAACAGCTTCCTCGATTATCCGGGGCAGGATGGCTGGGGCTACTGCGTATTCGGCAAGATAGTCGAAGGCATGGATGTAGTGGACAAGATCAAGTCGGTGAAAACCACCCGCACCGGCATGTTCGCCGATGTTCCGGTTGAAAATATCGTGATCGAAAAAGCCGAGCTGGTCTAATCGGCCATGCCCGATCCGGCCTTTGCCATGCACGATCAGCAATCGACATCGTCCGCTTCGGCGAAGGCCGCGAACGGAGCGCGGCCTGAACAGGTTGCGCTTTTCATTTCCGACCTGCATCTGCATCCGGCGCTGCCGCGCACGACACAGGCATTTTTCGCGTTTTTGCATGATCATGCGATGCAGGCACGGCAGCTGTATCTGCTCGGCGACCTGTTCGAATATTGGGCCGGCGATGACGACATCAGCGCGCCTCACAACAGACAGGTAGCCGATGCGATCCGCCGGGTCAGCGATGCGGGAGTGTCCGTATTCTGGATCGCCGGCAACCGGGATTTTTTGGTTGGCAACGACTTTGCGCAGGCAACCGGCGCAACGATCCTGCAGGAGCCGTTTGTTGCAACGCTTGCCGGCCGGCGAATTGTGCTGGTCCACGGCGATGCGCAATGTATCGATGATGCCGCATATATGGCGTTTCGCGCCCAGGTTCGTGAACCGGGCTGGCAGCAGGCGTTTCTCGCGATGCCGCTTGCGCAGCGCAAGAAGATCATCGCCGGAATGCGCAATGACAGCCGGGAAGCCCAACGCGAAAAGTCTTGCGACATCATGGATGTCAATGCAGCAGCGATTGCATCGTTGTTCGACGCTACAGCCGCCCGCGTCATGATTCATGGCCACACCCATCGTCCGGCCCGGCATGAATATGCCGAAGATAACGGGAGCCGCGTCCGTTATGTATTGCCGGATTGGGATTGTGATGTCGAACCGCAACGCGGCGGCTGGATCGGGATCGGCGCGGACGGCGAGATCAGACGCTATGGAATTGATGCCGTCGAGCTGCAGTAAAAGCCTGCAAACGCGTTTATGAAAGCGCGTCGCTCAACGACGATCATTCGAACTGCTTCTTGAAATCGTCAAACCGGCGAGTCAAGCCATCGACTTCGTCGCGTAGCCTGGCAATTTCCTTTTCCAATTGCGTAATCCGGTCCTGGCGCGGCGGCTCGATTGTCGCGTTCGACGAAAAACCGGCCGCGATTTCCTGCCGCTCCGGCACTTCTTCTCCGGATAACAGATGTGCGTAGCGCGATTCCTTGGTGCCCGGCGTCCTTGCCAATCGCACGACCAAAGGCGGAAATTTATCGATCAGGAATTGCAGACCCGCTTCCACATCGGCAACGGCAGCGAACTCATGCATGCGCGCTGCGCGTGTACGTATCTCGCCGGCGGTCTGAATACCCCGCAGCATCAGCATCGCCAAAACCGCAAGCTTGTCCTGCTCCAGCGACCACTTGATGCGCATCCGGTGTTCGTACTTCGCCACGCGCGCGCCGGCCTGGCTGACTTCGGCCGCGAATTTTTTCCGGATCAGCCGATGCAATACATCCTGCACCGTTTCCTCGGTGATCGACATCACCGGATCGCGGCTGGATAGCTGGTTGCAGCCGTTGACCAGCGCATTGAGCGACAGCGGATAATTATCCGGCGTCAGCGACTCCTTTTCAGCAAGAACGCCAAGCACACGAATCTCGAATGAATCGAGCACGGCTTGCCCTTCCTGACCGGCGCCGTCCGGTCCTGCGGCGGTTGCATCGGGATTCAATTGAGCAGCCTCACTCCACCAGTTTATTGAGTTGCGCAGGATCGAATTTTTCCAGTTCCGGCAACGTCTCGCAAATAATGCCGGCGGATTTCAAGGCAGTGATGATCTTCACGATTTGATGTTCCTGCGCGGCTGCGTTGTCGATCAGTCCATGCAAGGCTTTCGATAACGGATCGTCGCCGTTCGGCGTTACCCCATAGGCGGCAAACATGCGCGCTGCCGCCTCTTCCTTGAAATTATAAGTTTCCTTCTGGATGACGCGCGCCGGGTTGCCTACCGCAGTCGCCCCAGGCGGCACTTCCTTGACGACGACCGCGTTCGAACCGATTTTCGCGCCTTCGCCGACGGTAAACCCGCCCAGCACTTTGGCGCCGGCGCCGATAATCACACCGCGCGCCAGGGTCGGATGGCGTTTCGCGCCTTTATTCAGCGAGGTGCCGCCCAGCGTTACTCCCTGATAAATCGTGCAGCCATCGCCGACTTCCGCCGTTTCGCCGATCACCACGCCAAAGCCATGATCAATGAACACCCGTCGGCCTATCGTCGCGCCGGGATGAATCTCGATGCCGGTCAAACCGCGCGCGATATGGGAAATGAAACGGCCGGACCACTTCATTCCATGGGTCCAGCACCAGCGCGCCCAGCGGTGCATCACAATCGCATGCAGACCGGGATAGCAGGTCAGCACCTCCCACGCCGTGCGAGCGGCCGGGTCACGTTCTATGATGTTGGCGATATCTTCACGAAGGCGACTGAACATAGATTTTAAATGTTGCGGGACAGGATCAAGCGTCGATCGAAACCTTCAGACGGGTGCAACGCCACTCTGCCGTCAACGTAAATAAATTGGTTGCCTGGAGGCGTCATGTTAGCGTGTTCGGCCCAGATTTGCTGACAAAGTCATAAATGACAAAACGACCGCAAGACTTCGTTCGTTTTTTATGCCTTCGGCAGCGGCAGCGCTTAGCCGCCTTTGGCGATCCGCTGCCGTCGGGCCTCGTATAGACAGATACCGGACGCAACGGACACGTTCAGGCTTTCTACCGAACCGAACATCGGCACACTGACCAGCACATCGCAGGTTTCGCGCGTCAAGCGGCGCATGCCCTCGCCTTCCGATCCCATTACCAATGCAGCCGCCCCGGAAAAATCTGCTTCGTACAGACCTTTTTCCGCATCCTCGGTGGTGCCGATGAGCCAGATGTCGCGTTCCTTCAACTCACGCATCGTGCGCGCCAGATTGGTGACCGTAATGTAAGGAACGGTCTCGGCTGCACCGCTGGCAACCTTGGCCGCGGTGGCATTCAGGCCGACCGCGCGGTCTTTGGGCGCAATCACGGCATGCGCGCCCGCACCGTCCGCAACGCGCAGACATGCCCCCAGGTTGTGCGGATCGGTTATCCCGTCAAGAACCAGCAGCAACGGCGGGCCCACAATCGCATCGAGAAGCTCATCCAGATTGCGCGCCAGCGACAACTCGCCGGCTATTGCAACGACGCCCTGATGACGCCGGGTGCCGACCATGTTGCTCAGGCGTTGATCATCGACCTGGATAATACGTACATTGTCTGCCTTGGCTGCGCGCAGCAACTCCTGCATGCGGCGGTCATGCCGTTCCGCATCGATATAAATTTCCTCGACCGAAGAGGCTTCGTGACGCAAGCGCGCAGTGACGGCATGAAAGCCGAAAATCATTTTACTTTTCATTCTTATCGCTTTTTCTTGCCGGATTTTGCGCGGACTTTCGGCGCACGTGTTTTTTCTGTAGTCTTGGCAGCAGCCCCCGACCGCTTTCCGTTGACTGTTCTCTCCGGACTTGCAATTTTCCCGTCGGGTTTCGATCTGGGTTTCTTCTCGCGTGCCTGCTGCCCTGTGTCGGCGCGGCGTGCCTCATTTTTCAGCACCGTTCTGATGCCCGGCTCGGTCACCAGCCGCAAATCGATCTTGCGCGCATCCAGATCGACGCGGCTAACCTGCACGGTCACGCGATCGGTCAATTGATAGCGGATGCCGGTGCGTTCGCCGCGCAATTCGTGTCTTGCTTCATCGTACTGGAAGTAATCGGCGCCGAGTTCGGTCACATGCACAAGTCCTTCGATGTACAGCGCATCCAGCTGGACGAAGATACCGAATGTCGCAACGCCTGAAATCGTACCGGTAAACTCTTCACCGAGTTTGTCGCGAATAAAGTAACACTTGAGCCATGCCTCCACATCACGCGAGGCTTCATCTGCGCGGCGCTCGTTGGCGGAACAGTGAATACCGAGCGCTTCCCAGATCGCGAGATCGCCCTCGTGTTTTTTCTTGCCCTTGGCCTTGTCCTGCGCCTGCATCTTGCGTGCCGCCGGCGACAGCATGGTGTTCAGGACACTGGTATCGATTCCTTTCGGAGCGTAACGTTTGCCATGCAGGATCGCCTTGATCGCGCGATGAGTCAACAAGTCCGGATAACGGCGAATCGGACTGGTGAAATGAGCATACGCTTCATAAGACAGTCCGAAATGGCCGATATTGTCGGGGCTGTAAACCGCCTGCTGCATCGATCGCAGCAGCATGGTCTGCAACAGGAGGGCATCCGGACGCGCCTTGATTTTTGGCATCAGTTCCGCATAATCGGACGCGCTGGGATTGTCGCCTCCGCCCAGATGAAGGCCGACCTGTTTAAGGAATGTCCTGACTTGATTGAGCTTTTCCTTGGTCGGTCCGGCATGGACGCGATAAACGCCCGGATGCTTGTGCCGCTCCAGCAAATCCGCAGCGCACACGTTGGCGGCCAACATGCATTCCTCGATGACCTTGTGTGCGTCATTGCGGGTGCGCGGAAGAATCTGCTCTATCTTGCCGGCTGCATTGCAGACGATGTACGTTTCGGTGGTTTCGAAATCGATTGCGCCGCGCGCTTGTCTCGCCTGCAACAGCGCCTGGAATACTTCGTAAAGATGCAATAAATGGGGAACAAGCGCCGGGCGCTTGGCTGCTTCGATACCTTTGGTATTGGCCAATATGGTGGCTACTTCAGTATAAGTCAGCCTGGCCGCGGAATGAATGACGGCAGGATAAAACTGGTACGCCTTGATTTCGCCTTTCACTGTAATGACCGCATCGCATACCAGGGTCAAACGGTCCACCGCCGGATTCAATGAACAAAGTCCATTCGATAATTTTTCCGGCAGCATCGGGATCACGCGACGCGGGAAATATACCGAGGTGCTGCGTTCAAGCGCGTCGACGTCGAGGGCATCGTTAGGTTTGACGTAATGGCTGACATCGGCAATCGCAACAATCAGCCGATAGCCGTTGGCGCGTCCGATTTTGACCGGCTCGCAGTAAACCGCATCATCGAAGTCGCGTGCATCTTCGCCGTCGATGGTCACCAGCGGCACGTCGCGCAAATCCACGCGGTCGACCAAATCGGCGGCACGTACCTCGCTCGGCAATTTGGCGGCGAGTTTTTTCGCCTCTTCCGAAAATTCGTGCGGCACGCCGTACTTGCGCACGGCAATCTCGATTTCCATTCCCGGATCGTCGATGTCGCCCAGCACTTCAACGATCTTGCCGACCGGCTGCGTAAAACGCGACGGCTGTTCGGTCAATTCGACGCTGACGACTTGACCGGTCTTGGCCTTGCCGGGAGAGCCGGCCAGCAGGATATCCTGTCCGATGCGTTTATCCTCGGGCGCCACCACCCACACGCCGTTTTCGTTGAGCAAGCGTCCTATCACATGCGTATTGGCGCGGGCAACGACTTCCACAATCGTGCCTTCGGGCCTTCCGCGCCGGTCGGTGCCGATGATGCGTGCCTGCACGCGGTCGCCATGCAGGACTTTCTGCATCTCTTTTTCCGGCAGGAAAACGTCGTCGCTGCCGTCATCCGGCACCAGAAAACCATAACCGTCGCGATGACTGCTGACGCGTCCTTCAATGAAATTGGGCAAATGCGCCAACTGATAATGCCCCGAACGATTGGGCTTGATCTGTCCGTCGCGCTCCATTGCATTGAGACGTCGCGTCAATCCATCCAGCTCTTCCGGTTTGACATCGAGTGCCGTTGCAATTGTCGTCATGTCCTGCGGTTCGACAGTGGTGCGCAGGATGCCGAGAATTTCCTCCCGGCTAGGGATTGTGTAAGGATAATGGCTCAAAAGCGTGTTTCAGTCAGGTTGTATTAATACAATGGAGTAGTGTAACGGAGGTGACCGGTATTTGCCTAACCTGCCGGCATTTAACGTAATCAGCCTTCATCGGTGAATTGACTTCCGAATGTTTTACGCTATAATCTCTGTCTTTCGTAATGCCCACGTGGCGGAATTGGTAGACGCGCATGGTTCAGGTCCATGTGCCGCAAGGTGTGGGGGTTCGAGTCCCTCCGTGGGCACCAAGTCACATAAAAACCCGCTGATTCGTCAGCGGGTTTTTTATCTTTACCGACAGCTTTTTACCTTCAGCAATTCAAGGCTGTTCAGTCGGTGAATCGGAACTCTCGACGTCCTCCGCCTTTTTCATCTTTGCCGCAAGTTGATGCGGCCGCAAACTGTCATACTCTTCAAACGGCTGGTGAATCCAGGGATTGGAAGCCAGATATTCAAGGTAAAAATCCGGCCGCATGACTGAACATCCCTTGCACCAGATGACGGCCGATTTGACTTCTGTCACGGCCGGAAAACTTTCTTTCAGATGCTGCTGCACTTTCTCCAGCGTGACACCGGAATCCACTAAATCGTCTACCAGCAATACCCTGCCCGAGAGGGACCCTTTTGTCATCGTGATATGCCTGGCAATATTCAGGGCGCCTTGTACCGTGCCTGCCTCTTCGCGATAGGAACTGGCCGACAGAATCGCCAAAGGCACATCGAAGATGCGGGAAAATACATCGCCGGGCCGCAAACCGCCACGAGCGAGACATAATACCTGGTCGAACTTCCAGCCTGACTCGTGCACCTTCAAGGCAAGCGTTTCAATTGCACGATGATACTCATCCCACGAAACCCAAAGATCCTTATCGGTCGACATCGTCACCGTGTCTTTCCTTCAATAATCAGTCGAACGGATGACGCAGGACGATCGTTTCTTCACGATCGGGTCCGGTCGATACCATATCGATCGGCACGCCGACCAGTTCTTCGATCCGCTTGATATAGGCACGTGCATTGGCAGGCAACGCAGCGAGGGATTTTGCGCCTACGGTGGTCTCCTTCCAGCCCGGCATTTCTTCGTAAATCGGCTCACAGCGAGACGCATCTTCCGCACCGACCGGGAAAATATCGACTGTTTTGCCATCCAGTTTGTATCCGGTACATAACTTGAGCGACTCCAGCCCATCGAGTACGTCGAGCTTGGTCAGGCACATGCCCGAAACGCCATTGATCTGCACCGAGCGCCTGAGCAACGCGGCATCGAACCAGCCGCAGCGGCGCGCACGTCCCGTCACTGTGCCGAACTCATTGCCGACGCTTGCCAGATGCTTGCCGATACCCTGATCGGTCGCCAGTTCAGACGGAAAAGGACCCGAGCCTACACGCGTGGTGTAGGCCTTGGTAATACCCATAATGTAATGCAGCATATTGGGCCCGACACCGGAACCGGCAGCCGCATTGCCCGCAACGCAGTTGCTCGACGTGACATACGGGTAAGTGCCATGATCGACATCCAGCAAACTGCCCTGCGCGCCTTCGAACAACAAGTTCGCGCCTGCCTTGTAAGCGGCATGCAGGGCGCTCGAAACATCGGTTACCATCGGCCTGATGCGCGGCACATTCGATAGCTCGTCATCCAGTGTCTTTTTATAGTCGACCGCTTGCGCCTTGAGGTAATTCGTCAGCACGAAATTATGGTAATCGAGATTTTCGCGCAATTTTTCGGAAAACCGTTTTTCATTCAGCAAATCGGCGACCCGGATCGCACGGCGCGCGACCTTGTCTTCATATGCCGGACCTATGCCCTTGCCCGTCGTGCCGATTTTGGCTTCGCCGCGCGCAGTCTCGCGCGCCGAGTCCAATGCCGTGTGATACGGCAGAATGATCGGGCACGCTTCCGACACTTTGAGGCGTGATGCGACTTCGACGCCCATCGCCTGGAGCTTGTCGATTTCACGCAAAAGATCCGGAACCGAGAGCACGACCCCGTTGCCGATATAGCAGGCGACGCCGGCACGCATGATGCCGGAAGGGATCAATTGCAATGCCGTCTTTTGTCCGCCGATCACCAGCGTATGGCCTGCGTTATGCCCGCCCTGAAAACGCACGACGCCTTGCGCATGATCGGTCAGCCAGTCGACGATCTTCCCTTTTCCTTCATCGCCCCATTGGGTACCGATGACAACGACATTTTTCGCCTTGCTTTTCTGAGACATCACTTAGCCTAATTTTTTAAGAATCCAGTTTCCGTTTTCAAGCACCATTGCGCGATCGCAATCGAACTCTTCCTGATCATTATCATGCCCGGGGAGATTTTGAATCACGACTTCACCTGCCTTGCGCAATTCGATTATTTTTGCGCGCAACGCCGGTTCCCTGCCCCAGGGTGCGCGAATCGAGCGCTTGCGTTCCGCGCCCGGCAAGAGGCGCGCCAATTCGCGCAAGTCCATCGAAAAACCTGTCGCAGGACGAGCCCGGCCGAATGCTTCTCCCACATGATCGTAACGTCCGCCGCGTGCGACCGCATTCGGCAAGCCGGGAACATAAAGCGAGAACATGGCGCCGCTTTCATACTGGTAACCGCTCAGATCGGCCAGGTCGATCGTCACGCTGGCGTCACCGGCCAGGTTGACCAGGGACTCAAGCTCGTCCAGCGCTGCGGTAATCTGCGGCAATTGCGGCAAAATTTCGCGCGCGCGCGCAATGACTTTTATATCGCCGTACAAATCCGGCAGCGCCAGCAGTGCGGCGCGTACAGTCCGGTCGTAATCGGCGGTCAGGGCTTGCAGCCCCGACATATCCTTGGCGCGCAGCAGAACATACAGTTGCGCTTCGTTCTTCTGCGCCTTGACGTCATTGGCGATGAGGGCTCGCAATACGCCGACATGGGATAAATCCAGCCGCACGTGGGAAAAGCCCGCCAACGCCAGCGAGGCCAATGCCAATTCCTGAATCTCGGCATCCGCTTCCAGTCCGGCATGGCCGTATATTTCGGCGCCGATCTGCAGCGGCTCGCGCGTTGCATGCAAGCCGGACGGGCGGGTATGCAGCACGCTGCCGGCATAACAGAGGCGCGTGACGGAAGCGCGATTAAGCAAATGCGCATCGATGCGCGCCACTTGCGTAGTCATATCGGCGCGCACGCCCATGGTACGGCCGGATAACTGGTCGACCAGTTTGAACATGCGCAAATCCATGTCATGGCCGGCCACGGTCAAAAGCGATTCCAGATATTCCAGCATCGGCGGCATCACGAGCTCATATCCGTAAAGACGGAAATTGTCGAGTATGACGCGACGCAATTCCTCGATCTTGCGCGCTTCGGACGGCAAGACATCGGCGATATTTTCAGGAAGAAGCCAATTGGGCATGACAGGAAAGATACGTCAGAAAAAAATAGGGGCCAAGCCGGTTGCAAACCGCATAGTGCCGTCAATCCCGAAAAAGGAGCCGACCGCAGGGAATACGAGTGATGTCAGCAAGAACTTCTCGCCAATGCGCCGGCAAAAGAAATGGAATGATACCCTCAATCAGCGGCATCAATCCACACATGCCATCGTCGGCGATCCCTTTACAACGCACGCGCATTACTTTTTGATATTGCCTGATCCGACTCCCGCGCCCTTGAAATACTTGAAGAACTCGGAATTGGGATCGATAACGAACAAATCGTTACGGCTTTTAAAACTGGCGCGATACGCTTCGAGGCTGCGGTAAAACTTGTAAAATTCCGGATTCTGGCCGAACGCTTGCGCATATATCTGCGAGGCCTTGGCATCGCCGTCACCGCGAATATTCTCGGCATCGCGATAAGCTTCCGCCAGGATCACGGTGCGTTGCCTATCGGCGTCTGCACGGATTTTTTCGGACTCCGCCGCACCGGTCGAGCGCAGTTCATTGGCAACGCGGCTGCGCTCCGCCTTCATCCGGTCGTAAACCGAAGCATTGATCTGCTCGACATAATCGACTCGCTTCAGGCGCACGTCGATGATTTCCACGCCAATCTGCTTGGCTTCGTCGGTGACCTTTTTGCGGATCCCGTCCATGACCTTGCCACGTTCGCCGGAGATCACTTCGCGCACAGTGCGTTTGGTAATTTCATCGTTCAGAGCCGCCTTGACGATCTGGGCCATGCGGTCCTGCGCCCGGCGCTCATCGCCGCCGAAGCTGACGAAGTAAAGTTTAGGCTCGATGATGTGCCACTTGACGAAGGCATCGACCAGAATGTTCTTTTTCTCGGCGGTGATGAAGCGGTCCGCTTCGGGTGTATCCAGCGTCAGAATGCGCTTGTCCAGAAATATCACGTTCTGGAACGGCGGCGGCAATTTGAAATGCAGGCCGGGTTCGCTGATCACCTGCTTGACCTCGCCCAGCGCAAACACAATCGCATACTGGCGCTGGTCAACCACGAACAAGGTCGACAGCAGGATCGACAGCGCTATCAGCGCGACAATAACGTAAGAGACAACGCGGTTCATCAGCGCACCTCCCGATCGCGAGAGTCACGGCCATCACGGGCGCGTGGATCCTTTCGTTGCGGAGGTTCAAGTGCAGGCAAGGAATCGGGCACCTGATTGCCGGCTGTGCCGGTCGATGCGGGAGGATTCTGATTCTGCTTATTGGCCGCCGCATCTCCGGCCGCCGATTGCGCAATCAGTTTATCCAGCGGCAGGTACAACAGGTTATTGCCGCCTTTCGCGTCGACCATTACCTTGGCGGTATTCGAGAAAATTTGCTGCATCGTTTCAAGATACATGCGATCACGGGTCACCGCCGGCGCTTTTTGATATTCGACCAGCACTTGCTTGAAGCGCGATGCATCGCCTTGTGCGTTCGCCGTGACGCGCGCGCGGTAAGCTTCCGATTCCTGCATCAGACGCGCTGCAGCGCCGCGGGCTTTAGGTATCACGTCATTGGCGTAAGCCTGACCTTCATTCTTTTGCCGTTCGCGGTCTTGTCCCGCCCTGACTGCATCATCGAACGCGGCCTGCACCTGCTCCGGCGGCTGAACGCCCTGCATCGTGACATTCGTGATCTGAACGCCCGTCTTATAGCGATCGACGATTTGCTGCATCAACTGGCCGACATCGAGGGCAACCTTCTCCCTGCCTTCGTAAAGCACGAAATCCATCTTGCTCTTGCCGACGATCTCGCGGATCGAAGTTTCAGCGACTTGCTTGACTATTTCTTCCTGGTCGCGATTGTTGAAAACCCAGTCGGATGCGTTCTTGAGCTTGTACTGCACCGCAAACTGGATATCGATAATATTTTCATCATCGGTCAGCATCAACGCCTCTTTCGGTTGCTTGTTCCTGACGCTGGAGCGGTAGCCGACTTCGACGGTACGCACTTGAGAAACATTGACGATTTCATGGCTTTGAATCGGATAGGGCCAACGCCAGTTGAAGCCGGCGGGCGTCATATGGCTGAATTTGCCAAAACTCATTACCACGCCGGTCTGTCCTTCCTGGACAATAAAGAAACCGCTTACCAGCCACAGGAAAAGCACAATGACGGCAACCACCCCGGCACCGACGCCGGCGCCTTTCATGTCCGGCTTCAAACCGCCGCCGGAATCGCCGCCGCCGCCGTTCTTGTTGAACAGACGATTCAGCCGCTGGTTGAAATCGCGCCATAATTGATCAAGATCGGGCGGGCCATCGTTGGGTTTTTTACCGTCCTGGCCTTGATGCTGATCGTCGTTTTGCGAGCCGCGTCCCCAGCGGGGATCGTTCAGCGAAAACATCAGGCCAATTTTCTTGAATAGGGAAACAAGCATTCTGTCGCGATCCGGCTTAAGAGTAATAGGTTGGAATGCTAATCAGTTCCGTTAATAATGCACGTTATGGAGTTCAGCAGGCTGCGCGCCATCAAGATGTGCGGCATTGCTCAGCTCTGCATATTCCGAAACGGCCTGACGCAACAGGTCAACGCCTGTTCCTGTCTGGGCGCTGATAAAAACACGTCGGATTTTATCATATTCATCACGTTCCAAAGCGGGATCGAGGCCGGCTGCATCAATCTTGTTCCAGACCAGAATTTGAGGAATATGGTCGGCACCGATTTCCTTGAGCACCGAATTGACTTGCTCTATCTGCTCCATTCGCACCGGACTGGCCGCATCGACTACATGCAGCAGCAGGTCGGCGTGGATCGTTTCTTCGAGCGTCGCACGGAAAGCCGCAACCAGCTGGTGCGGTAGTTCACGGATAAATCCGACTGTGTCGGATACCACCACGTTGCCTGCATCGCCCAGATAAATACGGCGGGAGGTTGTGTCCAGGGTTGCAAACAGCTGATCGGCTGCATACACCTGGGCTTTGGTGAGCGTATTGAACAGCGTTGATTTTCCGGCATTGGTATATCCAACCAGGGAGACGGAAAATGTATGATTGCGGCCTCTTGCCCGGCGCTGCGTTGCACGCTGGCGATGCAGCTTGTCGAGCTTGGAACGCAAGGCCTTGACCCGGTCACCCAATAAGCGGCGGTCTGTTTCCAGCTGCGTTTCACCCGGTCCGCGCAAGCCGATACCACCCTTTTGCCGCTCCAGGTGGGTCCAGCCGCGGATCAAGCGAGTGGCAAGATGCTGCAGTTGAGCCAGCTCAACCTGAACCTTGCCTTCATGACTCTGGGCTCGTTGAGCAAAGATGTCCAGTATCAGGCTGGTGCGGTCGATGACCCGCACGTTCAGGCGCCGTTCAAGATTTCGCTGCTGCGCAGGCGACAGTGCATGGTTGAAAACGACGATATCGAGTTCATCCTCGACAATCGCTTGGGCAATTTCATCGGCCTTGCCGGAACCCACGAAAAAAGCCGCGTCCGGACTGGCGCGCCTGCCGATAATCGTCGTAATGGGATCCGCCCCTGCAGATCTGGAGAGCAAGGACAATTCTGAAAGGCTTGCGGCAAAGTCGCCTTTACCGAAATCAACACCGACTAATACAGCACGCATACTACGGCCTGCGCATCGGGTTACACGCGTACAACGCGTTATTCTGTTTCTGGTTCAAGATTCAGATTAACGGCGCGTGCGGGCACAACAGTGGAAATGGCGTGCTTGTATACCATTTGCGTCACGGTATTACGCAGCAGAACGACATATTGATCGAAAGATTCGATATGGCCCTGAAGCTTGATTCCGTTGACCAGATAAATCGAGACAGGGACATGCTCTTTACGTAAGGCGTTGAGGAAGGGGTCTTGTAACAATTGCCCTTTATTGCTCATGGAAGCTCCATTGTGTTGTTGTGATCAGGAGTTGGAGGCAACTCGTTCATTTTCAAGTGCCTGCTAAGTACGACAGTATGACGAATGTAATCGATTTCATATCGATTACCAAGCCAAATCAATCAAATTTTATTTTTCAGGCTTCATGTAAGGGTTTTTACTAGAGCGCAACTCTATACGTAATGGAGTCCCCACCAGTGAAAAAGTTTCGCGAAAATGCTTTTCAAGATAACGTTTGTAGTTTGCGTCAATCGCTTCCAGCGCATTGCCGTGAATGACGATGATCGGCGGATTCTGTCCGCCCTGATGCGCATACCTCAATTTGGGACGAATCGATCCCTTGCGGCGCGGCTGCTGGTGTTCGACCGCTTCGATCAAGGCGCGGGTAAGCTTGGGTGTAGGCAGATTGGCCATCGCCGCCGCATATGCCGAATCGATCGACTTCATCAACGGCCCTATGCCGGTCGATTTCAGTGCGGAGATGAAATGGAGTTTCGCAAACGACAGAAAATTGAGTTTGCGCTCAAGGTCCATCTTGATTTCGTCGCGCCGATCGCTGGTCAAGCCATCCCATTTATTGACGCCAATTACCAGCGCCCGGCCCGTTTCCAGTATGAATCCAGCAATGTGTGCATCCTGCTCCGATATGTCCTGCTGTGCATCCAGCAGCAGCAAGACTACATTTGCCTCTGAAATGGACTGCAGGGTTTTAACGACGGAAAATTTCTCGATCGCCTCGAAAACCTTGCCGCGCCGGCGTATGCCCGCCGTATCGATCAACGTATATTGCTTGCCGTCGCGCTCGAACGGAATTTCGATCGAATCGCGGGTAGTGCCCGGCATATCGAATGCAATGACGCGCTCTTCCCCCAGAAGTGTATTTACCAGCGTTGATTTGCCGACGTTCGGACGGCCGACGATCGCAATCTTGATGCCTCTGGTCGATGCTTCGGACTCTTCTTCTGCAGCCGGCTGTTGAACGAAAGCCAGGTTGAGCGCTTCATCCACCAGGTCCATCACGCCATCGCCATGCGCTGCAGAAATGACATATGGGTCGCCCAGCCCCAGCTCATAGAAATCGGCGGCGACCGAAGTATATTTCATGCCTTCGGATTTATTGACCACCAGCATTACCGAGCGGCCGGACTTGCGCAAAAAATCCGTGATGGTCTTATCATGCGGCGTCAGTCCTTGACGCCCATCAACGATGAAAACGACCACATCGGCTTCGGCCACAGCCTGCTTGGTCTGCTTCGCCATTTCATGCATGATGCCGTCCTTGGCGACCGGTTCGAAACCACCGGTATCGATAGCCAGGAACGGACGTTCGCCCATCCGGCCTTCACCGTAATGCCGGTCACGGGTCAATCCGGGAAGATCGGCCACCAGCGCATCACGTGAACGGGTAAGCCGATTGAACAACGTGGATTTACCGACATTGGGTCGGCCTACAAGTGCAATAACCGGCTTCATCAAATTGTTACTCGGCCGCTAATGCAACCACTGCTCCTGCCTGAGTTTGAAAAATCACATTTGCACCGGAGACCACGGGAGTGGCGGCTATCCGGCTGCCGTCGGTGCCGACACGGGCGAGAAAGGAGCCGTCTTCGCGGGAAAGGAAATGGATATACCCCTGGCCGTCGCCGACGGCTACCGAGCGTCCGAATGAAACGGGCGTCGACAGGCGGCGGTTTGCCAGCTTGTTGTTGCGCCACACGCTTGCTCCGGTATCACGGGTAAAGGCATTTAAAATGCCGAGCTCATTGGCCGCAAATATGAAGCGCTCGTCAACGCCGATACCCACATCGCTGGAGAATTCCTTGTTCCAGCGGGCCGCGCCGCTGACCGCATCGAAACAGGCGATCCGCCCCTGATAAGCCACTGCGCATACTTCGCGTCCCAATACCACAGGCGACCCGGACACATCGGCTATACGCTCCAATTCGGTCGCGCCGCGCGGATCGCCCACCGCGACTTCCCAACGCGGACCGCCATTGGACATGGCCAGCGCCAGTAATCTTCCGCCGGGCAATGCCACAAAGGCAGTCTGCCCGGCAATCACGATGCCTGGCGCGCTGCGCAGAATCAAGGACGGCGCAGTACGTTGAACCGACCAGCGGCGCACGCCGGAATCCGCATCGAATGCAACGATGCGATTGTCGATGCTGCGCACGATCACCAGTCCCTGGCCTACTGCCGGAGCAGACAGGATTTCACTTGATGCTTGCGCCTTCCAGCGCATTTTCCCGGTTCCGTCGAATACCAGCAGCGCGCCATTCGTTCCTGCCACTGCAACGGTATTGCCGTCGCTGCCGACGCCTGCTGTCAAAGGCATGCCTGCGTTAACGCGCCACAGCGAGCGGCCGCTTGCCTCTTCGATGCGCATGATCGAACCGTCAGCTGCGGCGACGAAGAGACTTCCGCTCGCGCTGGCAGGCGAAAAAACATAAGCACCCGCATTACCGATTGATGCCGACCACGCGGTACGAACACCCAGCGTCTGCTTGAACTCCGTCAAGGCAGCCGGCGGATTGCGCGGCACCGGCTTGCTGGCGAAAGGATTCAATGAGGACAGCGTAGAACATCCTGCCAATACGGCTACTCCACCTAAACACGCCAACCTCGCTGCAATACGCATATTTTTCCCTTTGCCTGGTTAAGCCGCTGCTTTGGCGGGTGCGCCGCCAATCGCGTCCAATTTGAGCTGGATCAGCTGGCGGCCCGGATTCTTTTGATCCGTTTTATCCAGTGCCGACTGATAGGCGCTGCGCGCCTCTTCAATTTTATTCTGCGCGGCCAGGATATCGCCCTTGCGATCGGCAACGACGCCGGCAAACTGCGCAGGGTAGTCGCCGGCAAGCAGTTTCAGGCCATCGTCATATGCTTTTTCATCGAGCAGGATGCCGGCCAGCCGGATTTTTGCGATCGCCTTGTACTCATCGTCATGGCCGTTATCGGCAATCCATTGCAACTGCGCTTTCGCGGCTTTCGGATCATTCGCGTCGAACGCGGACTTGGCCGCTGCCAGTCCGCTCATTTGCGCGTAGGCGGTTCTGCCAAATCTATCCTGCATGTCGGTCGCTGCGCGCTGCACTTTGGCATTGTCCTTTGCCATGACCGCTTTTTGCAATTCTTGATAAAGTTGCGCCGCCTGGGAGGACTGGTTGCGCTGGTAATAATTCCAGCCGGACCATGCCGCATAGGCGCCCAGCACGATGATGAGCAGCCATGTCGCCAGGTTGCCGTATTGGTTCCACCAGGACTTGATGGACGCCAGCTGTTCCTGTTCTTCGAGATCGTATGCCATGAGAATGTAATGTTAGTGGTGATAATGTACGTGCTCGGTGTGGTCATGCTCGTCTGCGCCGACGATCTGGTCGACCAGATAATCCGCGACGCCGTCGAATGCGACCATAGCCTGGTTATTTTCCGCCTCGCCCGCGCGCATGGCTTTAACCGCTGCAACCCCTTTGGCGACTTCATCCTCGCCGATAATGACCGCATACGCCGCGCCGCTGGCGTCGGCCCGTTTCATCTGGGATTTGAAACTGCCGCCGGCATTCGTCGATGCGCAATGTAGCACAACATCGAGCCCGGCATCACGCAAACGTTCCGCCAATACAAACGCCTGCAGCTGCGCAGCGTCGCCTTGATGCACCACATAGACGTCGCATTGGTTCGGCGCAAACTGTTCCCCGGACGCTTTCATCAGCTCCAGCAGACGTTCTACGCCGATTGCGAACCCGCATGCAGGCGTCGGCTTGCCGCCGAACATTTCGACCAGCGGATCATAGCGGCCGCCGCCGCATACCGTGCCTTGCGAACCCAACTGGTCCGTTACCCATTCGAACACTGTACGGTTGTAGTAATCCATGCCGCGCACCAATCGCGGATTGATCGTAAACGGAATATTGCCATGGCGCAGAATTTTCTGTACGCCCTCAAAATGGGTGCGTGATTCTTCGCCCAGATAATCAAGCAGCTTCGGCGCGGCATTCACCATCTGCTGCATTGCCGGGTTCTTGGTATCGAGAATCCGCAGCGGATTCGAATGCAAACGCCGTTGCGCGTCTGCGTCCAGCAGTTCCTTATGCTGTTCGAAATAAGCCACCAGATCCGCACGATGCCGGTTACGCTCGTCGGCATTGCCGATCGAATTCAATTCCAGTCTGATATTGTCCAGCCCCAGATCGTCCCATAGCCGCTGGCACAACATGATCAATTCCGCATCGATATCGGGTCCGGTAAAGCCGATCGCTTCGGCGCCCACCTGATGAAACTGGCGATACCGGCCGCGCTGCGGCCTCTCATGGCGGAACATCGGGCCGGCATACCACAAGCGCTTGGGGCCGTCGTAGGTCAGATTATGTTCCAGCACGGCACGCACCACGCCTGCCGTGCTTTCGGGCCGCAACGTCAGGTTGTCTCCATTCATCGAATCGGTAAAGGAATACATCTCTTTTTCGACGATATCGGTGACTTCTCCCAAACCTCGGGCAAACAGCGCAGTAGGCTCGACGATCGGTGTGCGTATCTGCTGGAAACCGTAGCTCTTCAATACCGTCTGAACGGTGTTTTCGAACAATTCCCACAGCGGGGCATCGACGGGCAGGATATCATTCATCCCTTTAACGCCGACAATTTTTTCTGCTTTTTTAATTTCTGACATTTTGTGGATTACTTGTTTGCAACTTGCATGCGGCGTGATTAAATGGCGGCCGCTTCTTTTCCATAACGTGTCTTGACATAATCAAGCACGATGGCCTGAAATTCTTCGGCGATGCGTTCTCCGCGCAAAGTGACTGTTTTCTCGCCATCGACAAATACCGGCGCAGCCGGCGACTCGCCGGTGCCAGGCAGGCTGATGCCGATGTTGGCATGCTTGGATTCGCCCGGGCCGTTCACGATACAGCCCATCACTGCGACGTTCATGCCTTCGACGCCGGGGTATTGCTTTTTCCATAGCGGCATCTGATCACGCAGGTAGGTTTGAATACTGTCTGCCAGTTCCTGGAATACCGTCGAGGTGGTGCGTCCGCAGCCGGGACAGGCAATGACCATCGGCGTGAATTTGCGCAATCCCATCGTTTGCAAAATCTCTTGCGCGACAATCACTTCTTTCGTGCGGTCCCCGCCCGGTTCCGGCGTAAGCGAAATGCGGATGGTATCGCCGATGCCTTCCTGCAGCAGTACCGACAACGCCGCAGTGGAAGCCACAATGCCCTTGCTGCCCATGCCGGCTTCGGTCAAGCCCAGATGCAGCGGGTAGTCGCAGCGCCGGGCGAGTTCGCGATATACCGCAATCAAATCCTGCACGCCGGATACCTTGCATGACAGGATGATCCGGTCGCCGGCCAAGCCGAGTTCTTCCGCGCGTCGCGCACTCTCGACGGCGGAGGTAACGAGCGCCTCATACATCACGGCCTGCGCGCTCCATGGTGTGGCGCGCTGCGCGTTTTCATCCATGATCCGCGCCAATAATGCCTGGTCGAGACTGCCCCAATTGACGCCGATCCGGACCGGCTTGTCGTACTTGCAGGCGGCTTCGATCATCTGCGCGAACTGCGTGTCGCGTTTGGCGCCCTGACCTACGTTGCCTGGATTGATCCGGTATTTCGACAGCGCTCTTGCACAATCGGGATAATCGTTCAAAAGCTTGTGCCCGTTGTAATGGAAATCGCCCACCAGAGGCACATCGATATCCATCTTGTCGAGCTGCTCGCGAATTGCGGGCACTGCAGCCGCAGCTTCCGGATTGTTGACGGTAATACGCACCAGTTCGGAACCCGCCCGCGCCAGTTCCTTGACCTGGATTGCGGTTGCAACCACATCGGCGGTATCTGTGTTCGTCATCGATTGGACGACCACCGGAGCATCGCCGCCAATGATTATTTCGCGCGCGCCATAGCGAACCACCGCGCGCCGGCCTTTATGCCGGACCAGCGGACCGGAAGCGATTGGCGAATTGATTGATGACATAGGCGCTGTTTACTTCAAGTTTAATCGGGCGACATTGCTCTTTGCGCCGACTTGCAATTCTATCGGCGTTCCGCGTAATACCGCATCGACTCCGGATGCATTTCCGACGGTCAACGATACCGGCCCGGTGATTCTGAACGTCTCGATCGTACCTGCCTTGGCCAGGCGTGAAATCAATGTGCTGTCATCCGGCCGCCTGATTTCGATCCATGAATCTTCGCGCACTTTTAAAACAAGCCCGTTTTTTGCATCGGCAGCGATATCTTCCGTTGCGGGGGCATTCGCAGCCGCTGTCGGCGGCGATGCCGGCGTTGCGGTACCGCCGGGTATCGCCGGCTCACCCGCTGTTCTGTCGGCTTGGCCTGGGCCGGCCGTATCATTCGCTGCATTAGTGGCCGCAACCGGATTTGTGTTATCGACACTGACGGCACCCGTATTATCCGGCGCAGAACCGTGCGCTGCCGACGCCTTATTCATTTTGATGGACAGCGACTGCGGCAGGATCGAGATCCACCCCATCCACTGGCCGCCGAACATTCCTGCCAACAACAAGATCAACAGAAATACGGCAATCTTCGATTTGAATGACCACCGACGTTCGTTCATCGACGACAAACGGTTGTCCGAAAAAGGTATGACAGACAGCGGGCGCCGCAGCGACAAGTCGCTTGCAGCTGCCGATTCATTTGCGATCATCAGCAGCAAAGGCACCGGATCCATTTTCAATAATTTTGCATAGGACCGGATAAAGCCGCGCACGCTGGCCATGCCGGGCAACGCCGCATAATTATCGTCTTCGATTGCCTGAATCTGACGTGGAGCAAGGTTCAACTGGATTGCTGCCTGTTCAACCGACCAATTCAGCGCCTCACGCTGTGCCGCCAGTTGCGCTCCCGGCAGCACAAAGCCAGGCTCTTCCGGTCGCTGCGCCTGTTCTTCGTGGGCCTCCGATTCATTCATTGCCATCTCACTCATCAAATGCCCCGCGTAGATAGGACGCAAATTCCTGCGAATTGGGATAACGGCGGCGCAGTTGCGTGACTAAACTGGTTTCGGTTGCCCGGTCGCCAAGTTTGCGCTCGACCTTGATCGCAGTCCACAACACATCGGCGCTCAATTTATCCGCTTTGGTTACCCGGCCGATATAAAACCGTGCCTGCTGGTGATCGCCACGCCCCATATATACTTTAGCCAGATTGGCATTCGTTTCGAGATTTCCCGGATCGTATTGAAATGCTCGCGTGAAATAGCGCTCGGCCGCAACGGCGTCTTTCAATTTCAGGCTGCACACGCCTGCATTATTCAATGCCTTGGCCGGCGATTGATAAGCCCGATTCTTGAGAGTGCTCTCAAAATAGGCAATCGACTGGCTTGCGCGTCCGTCCTGACACAGGAACCAGCCGTAGTTATTGGACAGATCGGGATTGTTCGGCGCCAGTTTGATCGCACGCAGGAAATTGTCCTCGGCAAGCCGGGCTTCGCCCATATCCATATAAACCAATGCACGCACGCTATACGCATCAGCGAAATCGGGGTCTACCTGCAGCGCCTGCTTGAGTTCGTCCAATGCAACATTCATCTGGCCCTGTTGGTAATATCCAACTGCCAGTTGCAGACGAATTTGCGCACGCTTCTGAATATCGGTCTGATCTGAACTGGTCGGTAATTCGCTCTGCGCGCCTGGCGATTGATTTGCCGCACATCCCGCCAGCATGCCGGCAGCCGCGATAATTGCCATGAATCCTGATTTGCACCGAGTCATTTTCACGCAGACACCTCCACGATACGGCCGAAATCCTTGCCGAATTTTTTCTGGTATTCCGCCATTTTCTGCATCCGTTCCTGTACTCGCGTACGATCCTGTACTTCACCCGCCAGCTGTCCGCAAGCGGCATCGATGTCATCGCCGCGCGTCTTGCGAATAGTGGTGACAATGCCTGCATCGACCAGAATTTGCGCGAAAGCCTTGATGCGCGCATTATCCGAGCGCGTCAATCCCGATTCGGGAAAGGGATTGAATGGAATCAGGTTGAACTTGCAGGACACTGCGTGTGCGCCGTTTTTTACCAGTTCGATGAGTTCGCGAGCATGCGCATCGGTATCATTCACACCGTCGAGCATGCAATATTCAAAGGTAATAAAGTCGCGCGGCGCATAGTCAAGATAGCGCCTGCATGCCGCCATCAGTTCATCAAGCGGATATTTTTTATTGAGCGGCACCAGCCCGTCACGCAACTGATCATTGGAAGCATGCAGTGACACCGCCATGGCGACCGGGCATTCCTGCGCCAGCCTGTCGATCATCGGCACAACGCCGCTGGTGGAGAGCGTCACCCGGCGGCGCGACAAGCCGTAAGCGTTATCGTCAAGCATAAGCTTCAGCGCCGTGACGGTAGGTTCGAAATTCAGCAACGGCTCGCCCATGCCCATCATCACGACATTGGTGATCTGGCGCTCGCCTTTCGGACCGGGCTCGATGCCCTTGGTCCTGCGCAATTCGAATTCGGCCATCCATAATTGGCCGATGATTTCGCCTACCGACAGGTTGCGGTTAAATCCTTGCTTTCCGGTCGAGCAAAAGCGGCAATTGACCGCACAGCCCGCTTGCGTGGAAATGCATAACGTCCCGCGGTTTTCTTCGGGAATAAAAACGGTTTCAACCGCATTGCCCTGTCCGACATCGAGCAGCCATTTACGGGTGCCGTCGGATGAGGTGTGATCGCTGATCACGAGCGGAGCGGCGATCATGGCGCGGGTAGCCAGCTTGTCGCGCAACGACTTCGCCAGATCGGTCATTGCATCGAAATCGCTTGCGCCGAATTGATGGATCCAGCGCTGCAACTGCTTGGCGCGAAACGGCTTCTCACCCAACTCGCCGCAATAAGCGACGAGTTGCGCGGGATCGAGGTCCAGCAGATTGGTGAGTTCCGTCATAACAATATTTCATCATGCCGTTCATCATTCAAGCAACAATAATAAGCTCGTAATGAACGGACTTTCAATTAACGTGAATAAACATTCAAAGCCGGGAAGAAATAAGCGATTTCGACTTTAGCCGTCTCGACCGCATCGGAGCCATGTACTGCATTGGCATCGATGGAATCGGCGAAATCAGCGCGGATGGTGCCCTTGTCCGCTTTTTTGGGATCCGTTGCGCCCATCAGGTCACGATGCTTGGCAATTGCATTTTCACCTTCCAGCGCCTGTACGATGACAGGGCCGGAGATCATGAAATCGACCAGATCCTTGAAAAAAGGACGTTCGCGGTGCACCGCATAAAAGCCTTCGGCTTCCGCCCGGGACAAATGCATCATGCGTGCGGCGACAATTTTCAGACCGGCGCTCTCGAAACGGGAATAAATTTGGCCGATCACATTTTTCGCGACTGCGTCCGGTTTAATAATCGACAAGGTGCGTTCGATTGCCATCTAAAAAACTCCAATAAAAAGAAAGGGTTAAGACCATTAATCAAGAATTCAACCAACCTTTGATTTTAGCATGAAACCCCTATATTTGGGCTGCGGCCGACTACTAAAGCGTATAGGAAGCAGAACTTCCTTTATACCTGGGCATCTTATATGCTGACGACTCATGTTATGCTTTTGGCGGTTGTAAATACGGAAATAAACCGGAGGCTATATGGATCAAAATCTGCAACAGACTTACATCGCATCCAGTGATGTGCTTGCAATACGCCATCGCGTACTTCGCAATACTTACTGGCTGCTCGCGATTTCGATGATTCCCACCATCCTGGGAGCATGGCTGGGGGTGCAAATGAAATTTGCATTTTTTTCCGGCAGTCCGTTCATCGGTTTTATTGCATTCCTCGCAATTGCATTCGGATTTTTCTATGCAATCGAAAGGACGAAGAATTCGGGATTGGGCGTTGCGGTCCTGCTCGGCTTTACCTTTTTCATGGGGCTCATGCTTTCGCGCCTGATTGGCCACATACTGGGTTTCTCAAACGGCGCCTCGTTGATCATGACTGCATTCGGCGGAACGGCGGCGGTATTTACCGTAATGGCCACCGTCGCCACTGTTTCCAAACGCGATTTTTCGGGATTGGGGAAATGGCTGTTCGCAGGCGTGGCGGTGATTCTGGTGGCGGCGCTGGCCAATGTTTTCCTGCAGCTTCCCGCGCTCTATCTCGCGATTTCGGTAATCGCAATTGCGATCTTTTCCGCCTATATCCTGTTTGATGTGCAGCAAATCATCAACGGCGGCGAAACCAACTATATTTCGGCGACGCTCAATATCTATCTGGATGTCTATAACATCTTCGTCAATTTGCTGTCGCTGCTGGGAATTTTTGGGGGCAGCCGGGATTAATCCGGCCTGCCCGATAAAAGCCGGCCTGCGGGCCGGCTTTTTTCATGGAGATTCGATTCAACGTTCAATCAGGTCGAAGACTGCTATCGATTCCACATGAGCGGTATGCGGAAACATGTTGATTGCTCCCGCCATCTTCAGAGCATAACCCCCTTCATGAACCAGCAAACCTGCATCGCGCGCAAGCGTGGAAGGATTGCATGAGACGTAGACGATGCGCTTTGGCCGCAGTTCCGGATCGACAGACTTTAAACCGATCAACGCCTGGCACACCGCCATCGCGCCATCGCGCGGCGGATCAATCAACAGTCTGTCGAATTTACCGAAGGCCGCAAAATCTTCGGTCGTGACATCGAACAAATTACGAGTGACGAACCTGGTTTTGTCCGCGAGGCCATTGGCCCGCGCATTTTCCGACGCCCGCGCCGTCAGCGCAGCGCTGCCTTCGATGCCGACCGCCTCGCGCGCCTGCGTTGCGATCGGCAGCGTGAAATTACCCATGCCGCAAAACAAATCCCCGATACGCTCATCCGATTGCGCATCCAGCAAACGCAAGGCGCGCACGACCAGGACGCGGTTGATCTGGTGATTGACCTGTGTAAAGTCGGTCGGCTTGAAGGGCATCCTGATGCCGAATTCGGGCAGTGCATAGTGCAGTTGCGCATCAGTCGGATAAAACTGATATGCGCTGTCGGGCCCGTTCGGCTGCAGCCACCACTGGACCTGATATTGGTCGGCGAACGTCTTGAGTTTCGTCTCATCGTCGCTCGACAGCGGCGCCATGATCCGCAAAACCATCGCGGTAATTTTGATGCCTTCCCCTTCTCCGATCGCAAGCTCGATCTGCGGCACCTGATCGAAGATCGAAAGCGATGCAATCAAGCGGCGCAGCGGCACCAGCATCGCCGACACGTTGGACGGCACCACTTCGCACGTTTTCATATCCGTGATGAAAGTCGATTTCCTTTCATGGAAACCGATCAACATGCCACCTTTTTTCGGTACATTCCGTACCGACAGCCGTGCGCGGTAACGGTAGCTCCAGGTCGGTCCGTGGATCGGCCGCAGCATGATCTCCGCCTTCACCTTGCCGATATGCCCGAGATTATCTTCCAGTACTCGCTGCTTGGCTGCAACCTGTGCAGTCGGTTCCAGATGCTGCATGGCGCAACCGCCGCAAGTACCGAAATAAACGCATTTGGGTTTCACCCGCAAGGCGGATTCGCGATGCACTGCGATCAAAGTCGCCGCTTCCCATTTCGCCTTCTTGCGGAACGATTGAAAACTCACCTGCTCGCCGGGCAATGCGCCTTCTACAAAAATGACCTTGCCCGGCGTGCCGTCTTCGTTTTGAAGATGGCCGACGCCGCGCGCTTCCATGTCGAGAGATTCGATATCGATAATATTGTGTGGCATAAGGCGGGAATCAAATTACCGGAGTTGTCATCAACCCGGAATGAAAAAGACGTCAAGCGAGGCCGGAACCTAAAACCCCGCTACAGTGGCGACCATGCGGAAAGATATTCTTTCCAATGCATTGCGTCGATCGCGGAAAGAGAAGAGCGGATCAACGACATTTCGGCATCGTAGGCGGCCTGCGTGATCTCGCCGCGCATCAGCTGGAACCGGCAGTAGACCAGATAAGTGTTGACGACGTCAGTTTCGCAGTAGGCGCGAATTTCATCGAGACGTCCCTTTTGGTAAAGCGTCCAGACCTGCGATCCGTCAACCCCCAGCTTGCCCGGGAAACCGCATAATTTCGCCAAGTCATCCAGCGGCGCATTGGCACGGCCGGTATAAAGCGCCAGCACATCCATCAAATCGAGATGACGGGTGTGATAGCGGCTCAGATAATTATTCCACTTGAAGTCGCGGTCCTCGCTTCCCATTTCCCAATAGCGCGATGCAGCCACGCCGCTGATTAAAGCGCGATAGTGCAATACCGGCAAATCGAATCCGCCGCCGTTCCACGACACCATTTGCGGTGTGTATTTATCGATAATGCGGAAAAAATCATGGACCAGTTTCGATTCGGGATCGTCCGTGCTGCCTAATGAGCGTACGCGAAAACCGTCGTCATCGCGAAACACGCAGGAAATCGCGGCAACCCGATGCAAATGATGCTGCAGAAAGTCCGAACCCGTCTTGTCGCGTCTGGCGGCAAACGCGGCGGCAGCCACGTCGCTATCGGTCATCGACACCGGATGATCGTGAAGCGCACGCAAACCCTTTACATCGGGAATCGTCTCGATGTCGAATACCAGGACAGGGATCACAGCAACGCATCCTTCCCGACGCCGCGCGCGGTCAACGCACGCTTGAGTTTGACCAGCGCCTCTTGCTGGATCTGCCGTACTCGCTCGCGAGTGACGCCCATTTCCGCAGCAAGTTCCTCAAGCGTGGCCGGATCGTCATTGTCCAGACCGAAACGGCGAACGATCACAATCCGCTGTTTGTCGGGCATTTTCTTCAACCAGTCACGCACCAGGACGGTCATCTCGAGATGCTCGGCGCGCGAATCGGGGCTGTCCTCACTGTTACCCGGCAACATATCCATCAGGCTGGCCTGCGGATCGTTGTCCAGCGGCGCATCGAGCGACGCCGCATGTTCGGACAATGCAAGAATGTCCTGCACATCTTCGACAGGCCGGTCGACCAGATGGGCAATGTCTTCGGCGGTTGCATCCTTGCCGTCGTGATGCTGTGCTTCAAGGTGATATTTGGCGCGCAGAATCTGATTGAGTTCGCGCACCATGTGTACCGGCAAACGCACCGTGCGCGCCTGGTTCATGATCGCGCGTTCGATGCTTTGCCGAATCCACCATGTGGCATACGTCGAAAATCGAAAACCGCGCTCGGGTTCGAATTTATCGATTGCGCGCATCAGGCCGAGATTGCCTTCCTCGATCAAATCCAGCAATACGACACCGCGATTGATATAGTGCTTCGCAATCGACACCACGAGCCGCAAATTGTGTTCGATCATTTTTTGACGCGCAGCAAAATCGCCCTTCTTTGCCAGCGTCGCAAAATGCACTTCTTCCGCTACCGACAATAACGGACGCAAACCAATCTGGTTTAAATAATATTGCGTGGTGTCAGTGGAAAGCTCGGCCGCCAATACTGTCTTCAATTCATCAACGTTGTCGATCGTGGCAACCGCGGCGCCATCCATTCCATTGGCATTATCGGCTGGCGCATCGCTGGTTTCGCCGTCGGCGTTCAGCGGCGCATCAGATAAATCATCCGATGCAGAATCGTCGTCCAAATGGTCGTGAGGGTTGGGAGTCATTTAACGGTTCGGCAGGAATTTTGACGGATCGACCGGTTTGCCTTGCTGGCGAATCTCGAAATGCAGCTTAACCGCATCGGTATCAGAATTACCCATTTCCGCGATCCTTTGGCCTTTGCTGACGGTTTGACCCTCTTTTACCAAGATGGTTTTGTTGTGCGCATAGGCTGACAACAAGTTGGCAGTATGTTTTACGATCACAAGATTCCCGTAGCCGCGGACACTGCTGGCATAAAGCACCGTGCCGGCGCCTGCGGCCAGCACCGGTTGGCCGAGCTTGCCGGCAATATCGATTCCCTTTTTGCCCCCATCGAACGTTCCTATAATCTTGCCGTCCGCCGGCCACATCCAGGCAATGCCCGGCTCGTCTGCGTGTGCATTGCCGGTGGCATCGGCCGGCTTTTCGCCGGCCTTGATATCTGTGGACCTGGAAGTATCCGTTTTGGTTGCAGCCGAAATAACTGCATCAGGCTTTTGCAACTCTGCAAGCGCCGCTTCGGAGTAAGGCCGTTTATCGCCATGCGGACCGGTTTTATTGGGGGCGGAGGCGGAGACCGTCGCTGATGCCGAAGGCGAAGCAAGCGGCCTGACTTCAACGCCGGAAGCAGAGGCGACACTTCCCGTCTGTACACCGCTCTGCGTCGATGCCGAGTCGGGCGGCAGCACACGCAGCACCTGATCGATTTTTATATCGTTTGCACTCGAAAGATTATTCCAGGTAACTATATCGCGGTAATTCTGGCCGAATTCCAATGCAATCCGATAAAGCGTGTCGCCTTTTTTAACGGTGTAATAACCGCGGCCATCCATTTGCTTCGGTTTGGGTACATCCGCAGGTTTGACGTTCAGCGAACGGTCGACCATCGGTGCTGAATGGCGCGTCGTGCTGCATGCTGCAATTGCGCCGGCCAGCATTCCAACGGATATCAAGCGTATTATTTTCATTCTCATCACGTTATTTCTTGCCGTAAATCGGGAACTCATCACACGGTACCAGAACGAAGCGGCACAAAATGACAATCTTCCAGCGTCGTCGTGACCCATTCGTATTTACCGACGCGTTCAATCAGCTGCAACACCTGGTTACGTGAACCCACGGGTGCGACAAGCCGGCCACCCATTGTCATTTGCTCAAGCAGAGCTTGCGGCACTTCGAGTCCGGCAGCCGCCAGAATGATGCCGTCAAAGGGTGCCACTTGCGGAAATCCAAGCATACCATCTCCGTAATGCAAGCGGATGTTGGCGATACGCAACGGGCGTAAATTGGCTTTAGCCAGTTCGTGCAGCGGTTTGATGCGCTCGACCGAATACACTTCTTTTGCCAGCAGCGACAAGACCGCTGCCTGATAACCGCAGCCGGTGCCGATTTCGAGCACCCTGTTCAATACGCCGCCATTGGCGTTATCGCGCATCACTTCAATCATTCGCGCGACGATATAAGGCTGCGAAATCGTCTGATGATAGCCAATCGGCAACGAAGCATCGATATAGGCCTGGCTGGCCAATGCCGGTTCCATGAAAAAATGACGCGGCACCGCCTCCATCGCGGCCAGCACCTTGGGATCTTTGACGCCTTGTTTTGCGACACGCGCAACCATCGCCTTGCGAACCGCATCGGACACCATCGGCGTCGATCGCTCCGGCACTGCTGCCGGAGCGATCCGCGCATCGGATCGTGTAGTGCTTCGGGTGCCGTTTCCTGCCGCATTTCGTGTCGCGGTTTGCGGTGTCGCGGTCCCGGACGAAGGCACGGAATCGCCATGCGCCGTCCTTGACGATTTCCCGGCAATCGAAGACAGCGACAGCGGAAAACGTTTGGTCTTGCCCGTCATGCCAATCCCTTCCTGAGCGCATCAAGTTGCGCCGTATGGGTCAAATCGATTTGCAGCGGCGTGACCGATATGCATCCTTGCGCGACGGCATGAAAGTCGGTGCCCTCGCCTGCATCTTTTGCCGCGCCTGCCGGGCCGATCCAGAAAATTTCTCGGCCATGCGGATCCTTGGTCTTGATCACGGCCTCCGATTCATGCCGCTTGCCAAGGCGGGTCGCGACGATTCTGCCAAGATCGTCATAGGGCAAGTTAGGAATATTGACGTTCAGCAAATAAGGCTTTTGCAATGCATCGAAGCGGCGTTCCACGATTTCACGCGCAATCCTTGCAGCGGAATCGAGATGCTCCCAACCGTGCTTGACTTGGGAAAATGCGATCGCCGGAATGCCGAATAAAAATCCTTCGGTCGCAGCGGCCACCGTTCCGGAATACAGTGTGTCGTCTCCCATGTTCTGCCCCTGGTTGATGCCAGATACGATCAGATCCGGCCTGAAAGACAGCATGCCGGTCAACGCCACATGGACGCAATCGGACGGCGTACCGTTGATAAAATAAAACCCGTTTTCCGCACGAAACATCGACAGCGGCCGATCGAGCGTCAGCGAATTGGACGAACCGGAACGATTGCTGTCCGGCGCGACGACAACGATTTCGGCAATCGGAGCCAGCGCACCGGCCAGCGCATTGATGCCGGGCGCAAGGTAGCCGTCATCGTTACTGATCAGAATTTTCATGGCATGATTTTACCCGAAGCAATTTCACGGGCTGATGAAGATATCGTGATTTTGCGGCATAATTACAAAATCAAACGATCGTTCGTTTTTAGAATACGCAGGAGACAACATGAAAGCAATCGTCTGCAAGACATGGGGACTGCCCGACACGCTGGTTGTGGAAGACCTGCCGGATGTCGTACCCGGCCCCGGCCAGGTTGCAATTGATATCAAAGCCGCAGGCGTTAATTTCCCTGACGTTCTCATCATTCAAAATAAATATCAATTCAAGCCCGAACTCCCTTTCACGCCGGGCGGCGAACTTGCCGGCGTGGTGCGGGCAGTCGGCGCCGGTGTTACACAATACAAAGCAGGCGATCAGGTTATCGCTTTCAGCGGCCAGGGCGCATTTGCACAACAAATTGCGGTACCGGCGCAAGCCGTCATGCCAATGCCTCCCGGTATGGATTTCGATACCGCCGCCGCTGTTACACTGACCTATGGCACATCGCATCATGCGGTGGCCGACCGTGCGCAGTTAAAGGCGGGCGAAACCATGCTGGTCCTCGGCGCTGCCGGCGGCGTTGGCCTGGCCGCAATCGAAATCGGCAAAGCGCTCGGCGCACATGTCATTGCTGCGGCCTCATCGGATGAAAAACTGGCAGTCTGCAAAGCGCACGGCGCCGACGACACCATCAACTACACCACGCAGGATCTGCGCGAAGCAGCCAGGGCGGCAACGGGCGGCAAAGGCCCGGACGTCATTTACGATCCGGTTGGCGGCATCTATGCCGAACCCGCATTTCGCTCGATCGCCTGGCGCGGCCGTTATCTGGTGGTCGGTTTTGCCAATGGCGGCATTCCGAAACTGCCATTGAATCTGATGCTGCTGAAAGGCGCATCGCTAGTCGGCGTATTCTGGGGCGACTTTGCCAAACGCGAGCCGAAAGCCAACCTTGCCGCGATGCAGGAATTGATGAATTGGCTGGCTGCAGGCAAGATCAAGCCGCATATATCGGGCCGCTACGCATTGGCCGATACATCGAAGGCATTGAATGACATGGCGGCACGCAAGATTACCGGCAAGGTGGTCATTCAGCCGCAGAGATGATCGCATCGCCGATCGCAGCCGCCCAACTCCTGCAATCGGGCCGCATCGGCTCATCTTTTTCAGCATGCCGCTTGATGCCGGACTAACGGCCCGATTGAACCTGATCTTATTCCCGCACTCTCATTTTTACGCTGAAGTTCAGCATTTTCTGAACATCCGAAAAGGAGAGTTGTGATGGCAACGAAAATCCAGGTGGTTTTCTACAGCATGTACAGTCATGTTTACCGGCTTGCCGAAGCCGTGGCCGAAGGTGCGCGCGGCGTTGGGGATATCGAAGTGGAACTGCTGCAGGTTCCGGAACTGGTGCCCGACGACATGCTGGAAAAAAGCGGCGCCAAGGCGGCCCGCGCGCTTTTCGCGCATATACCGGTTGCGCAGCCTGCGCGATTGGCCGAGGCCGACGCGATTATTATCGGCACGCCGACCCGCTTCGGCAACATGGCCGGGCAGATGCGGAATTTTCTGGATCAGACCGGCGGCCTGTGGATGAGCGGAGCGCTGGTCGGTAAGGTAGGCAGCGCTTTCTGCAGCACCGCCTCACAGCATGGCGGCCAGGAAACCACGCTCACCAGCACCCATACTACGCTGCTGCATTTAGGCATGGTCGTGGTCGGCGTGCCGTATGCGGAGCAGCGATTGCTGAGTATGAGCGAAATTTCCGGCGGCACGCCTTACGGCGCAACAACGATGGCAGGCGGAGACGGTTCACGGCAGCCGACCGACAACGAATTGGGCATTGCCCGCTATCAGGGTGAGCACGTCGCAAGAGTTACGAAAGCCCTGGTCAAAGGACGCAGCGCCGGTTGATTCACGACGGGGATCGCTCGGGCTGCCTGGCGAAAAACTCCTGCACCGACGCAAGTTCCCGCGTCCGCTTGAACGGCGGGAGGCTTTGCCAGATCCGTCTTCCATAAGGTTTGGAAATCAGCCGCGGATCGCAGATCATCAATACGCCGCGATCGGTTTCATCGCGGATCAGGCGCCCTGCTCCCTGCTTCAGATTGATGATCGCTTCCGGCAATTGATGATGCATGAAACCGTTCAAGCCTTTCTTTTCCAGTGCGCTGATTCGAGCGGCCAGCACCGGATCGTCCGGCGGCGCAAACGGAAGCTTGTCGATGATGACCAGCGACAGCGCTTCGCCGCGCACATCCACGCCTTCCCAGAAACTCTGGCTGCCTATCAACACGGCATTGCCGGCGGCACGAAAACGGTCAAGCAATTCCGTGCGCCCCGCCTCTCCTTGTACAAAAAGCGGAAACGATAATTTGCGCTTGTCGAATTCCTCGCGCAACCGTTCCGCGGCACGATTGACTGCGCGAATCGTCGTGCATAGCAGGAATGTACGGCCGCCGGCGGCTTCGATAACGGGCAGCGCGGCATCGACGACTGCATCCGTGTAATCGAGGGAATTCGGTTGCGGCAGATTATTCGGCACGTACAGCAAACCTTGCCGATCGTAATCGAACGGGCTGGGCCAGGTCTGCGCAGGTTCGTCCCGCAATCCCATTTGCGAGGTGTAATGGTTGAAATCGTTTTTTACCGCCAGAGTCGCCGACGTAAAAATCCACGCGCGCGGCACACCTTCGCGCTGCTTGCTGAAAATAGGCGCAATCGACAATGGCGTTTGATGCAGTTGCAGCGACGATGAAAAAGCCTCCACCCACAATACCCGCTCTTGCGCTTCTTCCGTATTGCCGGTTTTATCGTCGCTCTTGGCGTTCCAGGCAGCGAGCCTGGCCGAAAGTTCAATGGCGCGAACCCGGCATTGTTCAAGCGTTTCTGCACGTTCCGCCTGCGTTTCCAGCACTGCGATCATGCCTTGAAATTCTTCCTTCAACTTCTCCAGCGCCGGAAAAAACGGACTGGATGCCGCGATTTGATTGACTGCCAGCCGCACCACATCCTGCGAAAACGTGAGGCGCAAATCCCGTGCGGCGCGTTCCACCGCCGACACTGTCTTGGCCCAGTCGGCGCCATCGCGCGCATGCGACAGGCCCTCGGCCAATACGTCGCGGCATAATTCCAATACCTGCGAAGTCGATACCGTATCGCCGAAAAACAGCGTCGCGGTTTCCGGCAACTGGTGCGCCTCATCGAAGATGATCGTATTCGCCGACGGCAGCAGCTCGGCCACCCCGGTATCCTTGAGCGCGACGTCGGCAAAAAACAGATGATGGTTAACCACCACGATATCGGCCTGCTGCGCTTCCTTGCGCGCTTTCATCACGAAACAATCCTGATAATACTGGCACTCGGCGCCAAGACAGGTATCGCGGGTGGATGTCACCAGATTCCAGATCAGCGCCGTTTCCGGCACTTTGGACAGTTCCGCCTTGTCGCCGCTTCCCGTCGTTTTCATGAAGCGTGAAATTTCACGCAAATGTCCGACGTCTTCGCGCGACGTAAGCCGTCCGTTCTGCAGCGTGCGCTCCAGATGAAAATGACATACGTAGTTTGCGCGTCCCTTCAGGAGCGCAACCGAGACCGGAGCATGAAGCGCTTTTCGTACCGTCGGAATGTCGCGCAGGAAAAGCTGATCCTGCAGATTTTTTGTACCGGTCGACACGATTACCTTGCCGCCCCACAGCAACGCCGGCACCAGATAGGCAAAAGTCTTGCCGGTGCCGGTTCCTGCCTCGGCGATCAACGTCTTTTGCTGCCCGATCGCCTGCGCAATGGCTTTTGCCATTTCGGTTTGCGATTCGCGCGGGCGGTATCCGCCTACGGCATGGCCTAGAGGGCCGTCGGCGCCGAAAAGCCGATCGATGTCGGCATCATGCGCATCGGTTGCATCCGTTGCGGAAATATCTTCAGTCAAAATGGCTAACAATGGTGAATAGCGCCTTGCGTTCTCAGGGAAGCTGATGCGTTATCGGGTACAACAATGGCTGGTTGCAAACCCGGACGCGATACGCTGATTTTATCAATTCTATTTGCTGTTTGAACAAGGCAATACGTCAGGCGGGAATATCCGGAATCAGTTGCATTTTTAATAGCGTAATATGATCTTTCAATTGCAACTTTCTTTTTTTAAGGCGACGTAATTGTAATTCCTCATGCCGAATATCGTTGGTCAATGTTTCAATCACTGCGTCAAGATCGCGGTGCTCGACTTCCAGTTCGATAATGCGTCGCCGTATGTCTTCTGAAGGAATCATGGTAATTGTGTGGCATCTCGGACAAAAAATCCGCAAATCTCTCTAAAGATAGTGTCTCCATGCAATAATTTGAAGCAAATTATTTATTGCCGATTCGAAGTTTAATCTACCTCTTCCATATGAGCCAATACAAGATCGAAGCAGGCACAGGCCAGCATATAGGTGACCGCAAGGAACAGCAAGACCGCGTTGCATTGTTCGCCGCGCCAAAAGCGCCCGGCTACATGATGGCGGTCCTGGCCGATGGCATGGGCGGGCTGACCGGCGGCGCACTCGCCGCAGAGCAGGTGATCCGCACCGCTCAACAGAATTTCGAGCGATTTTCGCCGCTCACCGACGATGTTGAAACGATGTTGAACACGATCGGGCATGAAGCTCACACCATCATCAAGCTCAACGCCATTTCTTCGGAACAGCAGCCTCACAGTACCATGGTCGCGCTGGTTCTGACACCCGAAAAAACCGCGATATGGGCTCATATCGGCGATTCGCGCCTGTACCGTTTCGACGGGCCGAATTTTGCCGAACGTACGGTCGATCATTCCTATGTCGAGAAACTGGTAAGCCAAGGCAAACTTGCGCGGGAAGAGGCAAAAAATCACCGCCTTTCCAACCTTCTGGTCAATGTACTCGGCACCAGCACGCCCGACCTCTTCGTAACGATCAAGCGGCATGACGGCTTGAAGCAGGGCGATTCCTTTTTACTTTGCTCGGATGGGTTGTGGCATTACTTCACGGACGCCGAATTAGGTGCGGCGATTGCGATGAACTCACCCCGCGACGCAGCTGAAATGCTTGTCAAGAAAACCCGCGACCGTGCTGCCGGCACCAATGCCGACAACTGCACCATGGCCATCGTCAAGCTGGTTGCGCTACCCAAGGAAGTCAAAGACTACAAAGTTGAAAAGATGCGCCGCGCGGTGTGAACGGATTTCGCAAGTCCCGCCGCGATTTCGATTCAGTCGTTTGAATAATCAGGGCTTCGGCGGGGACGCGTCCTTTGCTGCGCGTTCGCGCTCCTGTTCAGCTTTCTTGGCCGCTATTTCGCGTTGACGCGCCTGCGACTCCTGCACCTTTTTTTCATATGCAGCCACATTGGCAGCACGCTTTTGCGCATTGGCCGCTTCTTCCGCCTGCGCCTGTTTCAGTCTGGCCTGATGTTGTGCAACACGGTCAGCGGTCTTCGTTTTTTGTCCATTCCGATCCTGTCCGGCGGACTTTTCTGCCTGCTGTGCATTTTCTGTTTCTTTCCCGGCTTTCGCAACTTCCTTATCCTTTTGCTCGGTTGCGCGTTTCAGCGCCTCGGCTTCGTCCCCGGCACGTTTGTCCGCCAGAGCCTTGTCCCGCTCGGCGACACGAGCCCGGCGCTTGAACGCATTCGCTTCAACTTCGACCGGACGTATTTGCGACAGCGCATGACGGCGCTTTTCCTTCGCGGCATCGATGCAGGAACTTGCGAAAAATTTCGGATAGCACGCATGCTCTTCATCGGCATATTGCGCTTCAATGCGGGTACGCTCCCGATCGATTTCCTGCAAAACCTGCTCGGCGGTTTCTACAGACCGGATCGATCCGGCCGGGTACCGGCCGGAAATGTCGGCTGAAGAGGATTGCGACGCTGCCGGAGAACCGGCAGCCACATTCTGTGCCGACGATGCAGTCGGCACAAAGACAACGGCGACAATCGCTGCCATCGAATGCAATTGCAGCCAATGCCAAATGCGGTAAGAGCGTGTAATCGAATTCATCTGGTTATACCCATGTTATATGTCAATCAGGCAATCGTCTCTGTAACGTCGCGCCGTGCGGCTTCCATGTATTCGCGTGACTGCATCTCGATAATGCGGGAAACGGTACGATGGAATTCATGCGCCAGCATGCCTTCCGTATATAACTCTTCCGGTTCGACTTCGGCCGACATCAGCAGTTTCACTCTATGATCATAAAGCACATCGATCAACCAGGTAAACCGCCGCGCCTCGGAAGACATGGCCGCCGACATGCGCGGCACCGCAGACAAAATGACCGTATGGAAACGATTTGCAATTTCAAGGTAATCATTTTGCGAACGGGGTCCGCCGCATAATGTCGCAAAATCGAACCAGACCACGCCGCCGGCACGCCGCAGGCACTTGATCTCGCGCGCTTCAATGCGGATGCGGGGCTCTTCATCGGCTGTTTCCGCGACCCTGGCGAATGCATGGCGCAATGCCCGGTCCGATTCTGCTCCAAGCGGCGTGTGATAAGCCTCCACCTGTTCCAGCGCCCTCTTGCGATAATCGATTCCCGCGTCGACATTGATGATATCGAGCCTGTCCTTCAACAATGCAATGGTAGGCAGCATCCGGTCGCGATGCAAGCCATTGGGATAGAGAGTATCCGGATCGTAATTCGATGTCATCACGAATGAAACCCCGTTGTCGAACAGCGCTTTCAGCAGGTTGTAGAGGATCATCGCATCCGCGATGTCGGATACGTGAAACTCGTCGAAACAGATGAGCCGGTATTTCCTTGCGATGCGGCGCGCCACTTCATCAAGCGGGTCGGCAACTCCTTTCAGGTCATCGAGCTCACGATGCACACCGCGCATGAACTCATGGAAATGCAGCCGGGTCTTGCGCACCACCGGCACAACCAGATAAAAGCTGTCCATCAGAAAAGACTTGCCACGGCCCACACCGCCCCACAGGTAAATGCCGCGCGGCACGTCAGGGCGATTGATCAATCTCTTGAATGTCGTGGAACGTTGCGATTTGAACCTGACCCACTCATCATAGGCGCGCTGCAGCCGGTCAACCGCGGCATGCTGCGCTTCGTCAGCGGTGAAGCCGCGCTCCGACAACGCGTGCTCATAGAATTCCCGCACATTCATATTGTTCAAGCTTATCCTGCCCTTTGCAGCCATGGTATGGCTATGTACTGAATCGATATGACAGAAAAATGGGCGAGACAACGCTCGCCCATCGCTTCGTTCATCACGTATTCTCAACCCGGAACTGTTGCACCGGTCCGGTTGCAGTTCGGCGAGCTGCCCAATAATTTATTGCGGATTCATGGCGACGGTAATGGTGGACGGATAGCCGCCTCCGCCCAGGCCGATTGGAATACCCAATCCGAGTCCCACGCCGACATTTCTGCCGACACCTCCTCCAACCCCGACACCGACGTTCGAGCTTACAGGACCGGACGGACGATACACCACCTCCGACGTGCGATAACCGCTCTTGTTGCATATGATGCGCAAATCGCCATTCGCGCCACCGACCGGCACCATGGCAGGCGTCATCACATTCCAGTTGCCGGCGTTGGTGCTGACAATGCAATTGGCCCCTGCCAATGCCTGACCGTTGCTGACGGTTTCAATTGCAACGCTGCCGTTACCCGCGCCCATCGTGGCGCAAGCAGCAAGCGCAAATGACGATAACAGGATCAGGTAACGCATGACAAGCTCCTTGGCGGTGTGCTTCTCCATTGGCGAAACATGCAAGCGCATCGTTCCGGATGGCGCTCCGATGCAAATGCGATAGGCTTCGCATCAGTCTGCCACAAAATCGACTGCCTGTATTCGCTCCGCCAATGGCGCGGCAACTCGTTAAAAATTGAGCGAACGTTTATCCACCGCCAGTGCAGCTTCCTTGGTCGCTTCCGACAAAGAAGGATGTGCATGGCAGATACGCGCGATGTCTTCCGAAGAGGCCCGGAATTCCATCGCAACGACCGCTTCCGAAATCAATTCGGACGCCATCGGGCCGACGATATGCACGCCGAGAACTTCATCGGTCTTCGCATCGGCCAGAAATTTCACCATGCCCGACGTATCGCCAAGCGCACGGGCGCGTCCGTTTGCCAGGAACGGGAAAGTGCCTGCCTTGTAGGCGACGCCGTCCGCTTTCAGTTGTTGCTCGGTCTTGCCGACCCATGCGATTTCCGGCGACGTATATATCACCCAGGGAATCGTATTGAAGTTCACGTGGCCGTGCTGACCGGCAATGCGTTCTGCGACTGCGACGCCCTCTTCTTCCGCCTTGTGCGCCAGCATCGGGCCCCGCACCACGTCTCCGATCGCCCAGACATTCGGCAAATTGGTTTTGCAATCGCCGTCGACTGCAATGAAACCGCGTTCGTCAAGCTTGAGTCCGACGCCTTCAGCGTTCAGGCCGATGGTGTTGGGAACGCGGCCGATCGATACGATCAGCTTGTCGAAAACCGCTTTCTGCGCATTACCCTTGTTATCGACATATTCGACAGTCACGTCTTTCTTGCCGGGCGTGACAGCACCGATTTTGACGCCGAGATCGACCGCCAGTCCTTGCTTCGCGAAGAGTTTTTGCGCTTCCTTGGCGATTTGCTCGTCGACCGCACCGAGAAAGGCCGGCAAGGCTTCCAGCACAGTCACCTCCGCACCGAGGCGCCGCCAGACGCTGCCCATTTCCAGTCCGATCACGCCGGCGCCGATAACGCCGAGTTTTTTCGGCACGGCCTCAATCGCCAGCGCGCCGGTGTTGGACAAGATCAGTTTTTCATCGAATGCTACGCCCGGCAATGCGCGCGGGTTGGAGCCCGTCGCAATCACGATATGCCTGGCCGTGATATTTTCTTCGGCCGCACCCGCCACCTTGATTTCACAGCCGTTGGCATCAGCTTTCACGAAGGAGCCGCGGCCATGGAAAAATGTGACTTTATTTTTCTTGAACAGATACAGGATGCCGTCGTTGTTCTGCTTGACGACAGTGTCTTTGCGTCCAAGCATCCGGCCGAGGTTCAGTCCCAATCCTTTAACCTCGATGCCATGCTCGGCAAATGCGTGTCCGGCGTGCTCATAGTGCTCGGACGATTGCAGCAGCGCTTTCGACGGAATGCAGCCTACATTGGTGCATGTGCCGCCCGGCGCGGGGCCGCCTTTTTCATTTTTCCATTCATCGATGCATGCAGTGGAAAAGCCGAGCTGCGCAGCACGAATCGCCGCGATATAACCTCCCGGCCCGCCGCCGATGACAACCACATCAAAATTTTTCGACATTTTTATTCTTTCTTCAACGAAAAAAGACCCAGGCCGCAAAAATGCATCTTTTGCGGCCTGCGTCTTTTTATTCAGTCTTTTACAGATCCAGCAACAGGCGCGCCGGATCTTCCAGCGTTTCCTTCATTGCCACCAGGCCCAGCACCGCTTCGCGGCCGTCGATAATGCGATGATCGTAGGACATCGCGAGGTAGTTCATCGGACGGATCACGATCTGGCCGTTTTCCACCACGGCGCGATCCTTGGTGGCGTGCACGCCGAGAATCGCGGACTGCGGCGGATTGATGATGGGAGTCGACAGCATCGAGCCGAATGTGCCGCCGTTGGAAATCGAGAACGTGCCGCCGGTCAGATCATCCAGCGTCAGCTTGCCCTCTTTCGCCTTGACGCCGAATTCGCCGATTTTCCTTTCAATGTCGGCGATCGACATCTGATCGGCATTGCGCAGAATCGGCACCACCAGGCCGCGCGGCGAACCGACCGCGATGCCGATGTCGAAATAGCCGTGATAGACGATGTCGTTGCCGTCAACCGATGCATTGATGATCGGATATTTTTTCAGCGCTGCGACAGCGGCCTTGACGAAGAACGACATGAAGCCGAGCTTGACGCCGTGTTCCTTTTCGAACTTGTCCTTGTACTTGTTGCGCAGTTCCATGACCGGCAGCATGTTGACTTCGTTGAATGTCGTCAGGATCGCATTGGTCGATTGCGATTGCACCAGGCGTTCCGCAATACGCGCCCGCAGACGGCTCATCGGCACCCGCTCTTCCGGACGGTCGCCGAAATTCAACGCCGGCGCGGCAACTTGCTGCAACACGGGTTTCGCAGCCTGAGCGGCAGGCGCGGCGGCTTTCTTGTCGAGAAGACTGATCACATCACCCTTGGTAACCCGGCCATCCCTGCCCGTACCTGCGACCTGTCCGGCAGACATATTGTTTTCGGCCAGCATCTTGGCTGCCGCCGGCATGGCGACTCCGGCGGCGGCATTCGATGCCTGTGCCGAGCTTGCGGCGACCGGGGCGGCGGCTTTCGCAACGGCTGGCGCAGACGCAGCGGCGGCCGGCGCAGCGGCGGCCGGCGCAACAGCGCCCGCCCTGGCTTCCGTATCGATCCTGGCGATGATTTCACCGGCAACGACCGTGCTGCCATCGGGCTTGATGATTTCGGTAATGACACCTGCGTCGGGTGCGGGCAATTCGAGAACGACTTTATCCGTTTCGATATCGATCAGGTTTTCATCGCGAGCAACCGCTTCTCCTACTTTTTTATGCCATTGCAACAGGGTCGCTTCTGCCACGGACTCCGACAGTTGCGGAACTTTGACTTCAAGAATTGCCATGTAACTCTCCGTTCGGGTTGTTGTAGCGCCCTGAGTCAGGGCACTGGCGGCGCACCGGTTTACAGCGCGCCGCCGGATCTTTATTTGGTAAGGACAAAACCTTTGAGCCTGGAAAACGCCGTCTCGATCAAGGCCTTTTGCTGCGCATAGTGCTTGTCGTAATAACCGACTGCAGGCGATGCGCTGGCCGGCCGGCCGGCATAGGCAAGCTTTTGACCTTCCTCCAGATTTTCAAAAATATTGTGCTGGATCTGGAACCATGCCCCCTGGTTTTGCGGCTCGTCCTGAGCCCATACGAGCTCCGAGAGGTTCGGAAATTTCTTCAGTTCGGCAGCGAATGCCTTGTGCGGGAATGGATACAGTTGTTCGATGCGGATGATCGCGGTATCCAACTGTGCGCGCTCCTTGCGTGCATTGACGAGATCGTAGTACACCTTGCCGGAACAGGCGACAACACGCTTGACCTTCCTGGCATCGATCTTCTCGTCCACCTCGCCGATCACTGTCTGGAACGAGCCTTTGGCAAGTTCGGACAACGGCGAGCCGGCATCCTTGTTGCGCAGCAAAGATTTCGGCGTCATGATCACGAGCGGCTTGCGGAACAGGCGGATCATCTGGCGGCGCAACAGATGGAAAATCTGCGCTGCCGTGGTCGGCTGCACCACTTGCATGTTGTTGTCGGCGCACAGCTGCAGGTAGCGCTCAAGACGGGCTGATGAATGTTCCGGCCCCTGCCCCTCGTAACCATGCGGCAGCATCATCACGAGACCGGATGCGCGGCCCCATTTAACTTCACCCGAGCTGATGAACTGGTCGATCACGACCTGCGCGCCGTTCGCGAAGTCGCCGAACTGCGCTTCCCAGATGGTCAACGTATTGGGCTCTGCGGTGGAGTAACCGTATTCGAATCCAAGTGCCGCCTCTTCCGACAAGACGGAATCGATGACGATAAACGGCGCCTGTTGCTCCGATACGTTTTGCAGCGGAATGTAGCTGCCTGCGTCCCAGCGTTCGCGATTCTGGTCGTGCAATACCGAATGGCGATGCACGAACGTGCCTCGACCGGCATCCTGTCCGGTAAGGCGTACCGCGTATCCGGAAGACACCAGCGATGCATAGGCCAGATGCTCGCCCATGCCCCAATCGAGATTCAATTCGCCGCGTCCCATCGCAGCGCGGTCGCCGAGGACCTTTTCGACCAGGGAATGCACTTTGAAATTTTCAGGAACGGTAGTGATGCGCGCAGCAAGCCGCTTCAGTTCCGCCAGAGGCACCGCTGTATCGGCGGCATCGGTCCATTTGCGGTTGAGGAACGGCGTCCAGTCGACCGCATATTTTCCCTTGAAATTGGAAATGACCGGATCGATCGTATGCTTGCCGGCATCCATCGCCTCGCGGTAGGCCTTGACCATTGCGTCGCCGCCGTCGGCCGGTATTACTCCCTGTGCGGACAACTTGTCCGCATACAGTTTGCGGGTGCCGGGATGCTGGCCGATTTTCTTGTACATCAACGGCTGCGTCAGCGCAGGCGTGTCCTGCTCGTTGTGGCCCAGCTTGCGGAAGCAGACAATGTCGACAACGATGTCTTTCTTGAATTCCATCCGGTAATCGAGCGCGATCTCGGTCGCGAATACGACGGCTTCCGGATCATCGCCGTTGACATGCAATACCGGCGCTTCGATCATCTTGACCACGTCGGAGCAATACAGCGTCGAACGCGAATCGCGCGGATCGGACGTGGTGAAACCGATCTGATTGTTAATCACGATATGCACCGTGCCGCCGGTGCCGTAACCGCGGGTCTGCGCCAGATTGAGTGTTTCCATGACGACGCCCTGCCCTGCGAACGCGGCGTCGCCGTGCACCAGAATCGGCAAAACCTGCGAGCCGTCCTTGTCGCCGCGACGCTCCATCCGCGCCTTGACCGAACCTTCAACCACCGGATTGACGATTTCAAGATGGGAAGGATTGAATGCGAGCGACAGATGCACCGGGCCGCCATGGGTCGTGATATCGGACGAGAAGCCCTGGTGATATTTGACGTCGCCGGCCGGCAGATCGTCGCCGTGCTTGCCTTCGAATTCGGCAAACAGCTCCTGCGGCATTTTGCCGAGCGTATTGACGAGCACGTTGAGGCGGCCGCGATGCGCCATGCCGATCACAATTTCCTGCACGCCCTTGGCGCCCGCGCGCTGAATCGTTTCATCCAGAGAAGCGATGAAGCTTTCGCCGCCTTCCAGCGAGAAGCGTTTTTGACCGACGTATTTGGTATGAAGATAACGCTCGAGGCCCTCTGCAGCGGTCAAGCGGTCGAGAATGTGCTTTTTCTTTTCGGGACTGAAGTTCGGTGTGGAGCGCACCGATTCAAGACGCTCCTGCATCCAGCGCTTTTGCGCCGGATCGCTGATATACATGAATTCCGTGCCGATCGAGCGGCAGTAGGTATCGCGCAATGCATTGATCAAATCCCGCAACGACGCCGTCTCGGAACCGAAATAGGTATTGCTGATGTTGAACACGATGTCCATGTCGGCATCGGTGAAACCGTAGAAGCTCGGCTCCAGCTCGGGGATGCTTGGCCGCTCCTGGCGTTGCAGCGGATCGAGATTGGCCCAATGCGTACCGAGGAAGCGATAAGCGGATATGAGCTGCGTCGCGGCGATCCGCTTGCGGCCCATCTCGGCATCGGCGGATGCGCTGACTGTGCGAATCGGCCCCTGCTTGGCACGTTCGGTGAATGACGCAATGACCGGCGCATGCGCGACATCGGGCTTGCTCGAACCGTCGACCGCAGGAACGTGCTGCATGGCATCGAAATACGCGCGCCAATTATCGGGAACGGAACCGGGATTATCGAGATAAGCCTCGTACAGTTCTTCGACGTACGGTGCGTTACCCCCGAATAAATAGGAGTTGGATTGATATTGCTGCATCATCTTGCTCACCTTTCTTCGCGTTTCGCGAGATTAGCGGGTTAATTTAACCTTCCGCGACACGGCCTGACCGGTTAGCGGATTGCACATCAAGTTGTGGGGGAAGGGCTGCGTTGACCTGAAGTGTGAATCACTGGGCGAAGCATAACATATTTAGATCGATGGAAATCCACCGAATAAAAAAAGCGAGCCGCAAAAGGGCTCGCTTTTATCGGATTCGCCCGCTTATTTACGTTTTGACATCGGAGGCACATCCCGTTTGGGCGCGCCGATGTAAAGCTGGCGCGGACGCCCGATTTTCTGCTCGGGATCGGAAATCATTTCATTCCATTGCGCAATCCAGCCGATGGTGCGGGCCATTGCGAAGATGCCTGTAAACAACGATACCGGAATGCCGAGAGCGGACTGTACGATGCCGGAGTAAAAATCGACGTTCGGATACAGCTTGCGCGATACGAAATAATCGTCTTCCAACGCGACTTTTTCCAGAGCCATCGCGAGCTTGAACAACGGATCGTTTTCAAGGCCCAGTTCGTTCAGCACTTCGTAGCAGGTTTCACGCATCAGCTTGGCGCGCGGATCGTAGTTCTTGTAGACGCGATGACCGAAACCCATCAACTTGACGCCGGAATTCTTGTCCTTGACCTGCTTGACGAATTCGGGAATCTTGTCGACCGAGCCGATTTCCTTGAGCATGTTCAATGCTGCTTCGTTCGCACCGCCGTGCGCCGGGCCCCACAGGCATGCGATGCCCGCGGCGATGCAGGCAAACGGGTTGGCGCCGCTCGAACCGGACAGACGCACTGTCGACGTCGAGGCATTCTGCTCATGATCGGCATGCAGAATCAGGATGCGATCCAGCGCACGCACAAGCACGTCGTTGACTTTGTATTCTTCGCATGGATTGGAGAACATCATCCGCATGAAGTTGGCGCTGTACGACAAATCGTTGCGTGGATACACGAACGGCTGGCCGATCGAATACTTGTGCGCCATCGCAACCAGCGTCGGCATCTTGGCGATCAGGCGAATCGCGGATACCTCGCGATGATGCGGATCGTTGATATCGAGCGAGTCGTGATAGAACGAGGCCAAGGCGCCGACTGTGCCGACCAGCACCGACATCGGATGCGCGTCGCGGCGGAAACCGCGATAGAAGAATTGCATCTGCTCGTGCACCATCGTGTGGTTGGTGACGGTATTGACGAATTTCGACTTGGCATCTGCATTCGGAAGCTCGCCATTGAGCAACAGATAGCACGTTTCAAGGAAGTCGCAATTGACCGCCAATTGTTCAATCGGATAACCGCGATAAAGCAGTTCGCCCTTGTCGCCGTCGATGTAGGTAATCGATGAATTGCACGACGCGGTCGACATGAAACCCGGATCATAAGTGAACTTGCCCGTGGTGCCGTAAAGCTTGCGAATATCAATGACTTCCGGACCGATCGTGCCTTTGTAAATCGGAAAGTCAAGCGAGGGACTTCCATCGGAAAACGACAGCGTTGCTTTGGTATCAGAGTTGGTCATGGCTCTTCCTTCTAATGAGCGGTGAGTCGGTAGACAAAAATTATGAAAACAAAAATCTTTTACAGAACGGCATGAATCAAATATTGCGCAATTTCATCAAAAGCGCATGAACATGAGGCAAATCGAGCGATGCTTCCGGTTCCTTGTGAGTAAGGAGCAAACTCATCAAATCGTTATCCGGCAATTCCATCAAGCGGGAAAACGCGTCGACTTCTTCGTCGGTCAGCATTGATTCATGCGCGTCCAGAAAACGCGTCAATATTAAATCGTTTTCCAACAAGCCGCGCCGGCTGCGCCAGCGCAAACGGGCGCGCTTTGCCGGATCTGCCTGATGGGTGACGGACATGGATTCTCGCTTCAAAGCCGGGTGACACGATTCCGGAAAAATAGTCATTCCACTTCGTAATTTTCAATAATCTGCCGGGAACAGAGTACCTTAGGTTCAACTCTGTCCCGCAATAAGCAAATACTTTACACCGCGCGGCGCACCATCAGCTCTTTAATCTTGCCGATGGCTTTATTCGGGTTCAAGCCTTTCGGGCAAACGTCGACGCAATTCATGATCGAATGGCAACGGAACAGGCGGTACGGATCTTCCAGATTATCCAGTCGCTCGCCGGTTGCCTCATCGCGGCTGTCGGCGATAAAACGATACGCCTGCAGCAATCCCGCCGGCCCGACAAACTTGTCCGGATTCCACCAGAACGACGGACAGGACGTCGAACAGCATGCGCACAGAATGCATTCGTATAAGCCATCCAGTTCTTCACGTTCGTCCGGCATCTGAAGACGCTCTTTTTCCGGCGGAATCGTGTTGTTGATGAGGAACGGCTTGATCGAATGATATTGCTTGAAGAAATTCGTCATATCCACGATCAAGTCGCGAATCACCGGCAAGCCGGGCAATGGCCGCAATACGATCGGCTGGGCCAATTCGTTCAGATTGGTGGTGCAGGCCAATCCGTTCTTGCCGTTGATGTTCATCGCGTCGGAACCGCATACGCCCTCACGGCAAGAGCGGCGCAGCGCGAGCGAGTCGTCGACATCCGACTTGATGCGCTGCAGTGCGTCGAGCAGCATCTTGTCGGTATCCTGCAGTTCCACCGACAAGTCCTGCATGTAAGGCTTGCTGTCCTTGTCCGGATCGTATCGATAAATTTGAAATTTAACAGTGCGTGGCATGTTTTGACCTTAATATTCCAAGAATTGCGGGACAGAGTTTACAAGGCAAGGCGCCGCAGCGCGCCGAATTATCTCGACTTCCCTTGAAGACTCTGTTCCCGACATTTTCGTTCTCTGCCTGAACAACTTAAAAAGTCCGTACTTTCGGCTTGAAGGTTTCCACCGACAGCGGCTTGGTGATCACCGGCTTGTACTCGAGACGATTACCCTCGGAAAACCACAGTGTGTGCTTCATCCAGTTCTCGTCGTCGCGCTTTTCGAAATCGCGATGTGCATGAGCGCCGCGCGATTCCTTGCGTGCAACGGCAGACGCGATGGTCGACTTCGCCGTTTCGATCAGATTATCAAGTTCAAGCGCTTCGACACGCGCGGTGTTGAAGACCTTGGACTTGTCCTTGAATGACACATGCTTGCGCCGCTCATCGAGGTCCATGATGGCCTTGTAGCCGCCCTGCAACAATTCGTCGGTGCGGAAGACGCCGCAGTAATGCTGCATCGCCGCCCGAATGCCGTTGGCGACATCCTGTACCCGCTCGGAGCCGGTGCTCGTCTCCAGCCTGGACAGGCGGCTCATCGCCAGGTCCGCAGCGTCCGCCGGCAACGGCTTGTTGCTCTTTTCCTTCAAATTGCTTTGCACTATATGGTTGCCTGCGGCACGGCCGAATACCAGCAGATCGAGCAATGAATTGGTGCCGAGGCGGTTGGCGCCGTGGACCGATACGCAGGCACATTCGCCGATCGCGTACATGCCGTTGACAACGGCATTCGGATCGCCATTCTTCGGCGCAACAACCTGTCCGTGAATATTGGTCGGGATGCCGCCCATCTGGTAATGGATGGTCGGCACGACCGGAATCGGTTCCTTGGTTGCATCGACGTTGGCAAACTTGTGGCCGATCTCGAGAATCGACGGCAGCCGTTTCATGATGGTGTCGGCGCCGATATGGCGCAGATCCAGCAAGACGTAATCCTTGTTCGGGCCGCAACCGCGTCCTTCCTTGATTTCCTGATCCATCGAACGCGAAACGAAATCACGCGGCGCCAGATCTTTCAGCGTCGGCGCATAACGTTCCATGAAACGTTCGCCATTGCAGTTGACCAGGATGCCGCCTTCGCCGCGCACACCTTCGGTAATCAACACGCCGGCGCCGGCGACGCCGGTCGGGTGGAATTGCCAGAATTCCATGTCTTCCAATGGCAGGCCGGCGCGTGCCGCCATACCCATCCCGTCGCCGGTATTGATGAAGGCGTTGGTGGAGGCGGCCCAGATACGGCCGGCGCCGCCGGTCGCGAAAATAGTGGTCTTGGCTTCGAGGATCATCACATCGCCGGTTTCCATCTCGAGCGCAACCACGCCGATCACGTCGCCCTCGGCATCGCGAATGATGTCGATTGCCATCCATTCGACAAAGAAGTGGGTTTTGGCGCGCACGTTGCGCTGGTAAAGCGTATGCAGCATCGCGTGGCCGGTACGGTCGGCCGCAGCGCAGGCGCGCTGAACCGGCTTCTCGCCGAAATTGGCGGTATGGCCGCCGAACGGACGCTGGTAGATCGTGCCGTCCGGATTGCGGTCGAACGGCATGCCGAAATGTTCGAGTTCGTAGACCACCTTGGGGGCTTCACGACACATGAATTCGATCGCATCCTGGTCGCCCAGGTAGTCGCCGCCCTTGACGGTATCGAACATATGCCAGTACCAGCTGTCTTCGGACATGTTGCCGAGCGATGCACCGATGCCGCCCTGCGCCGCAACCGTGTGCGAGCGGGTTGGAAACACCTTGGACAAAACCGCGACATTCAAACCGGCCTCGGCCAGTTGCAGCGAAGCGCGCATGCCGGAACCGCCGGCGCCGATAATCACCGCATCGAAACGGCGGGAGGGAAGTGTTGACTTGATTGCTGCCACGATTACGCTCTCCAGAGAATCTGCGCCGTCCATCCGGCGCAACCAACCAGCCACAGGAGTGTGGCAACCTGCAATGTCAGCCGCAGACCAACCGGCTTGATGTAATCCATCCAGATATCGCGCATGCCGACCCAGGCGTGATAGAACAATGCAAGGAACGTAACGAAGGTTGCAATCTTGAACCACTGTTGCGCAAACAGACCCGCCCATCCTTCATAGCTGAAATTATTGCCGCTCAAAAATGCGATCAGCAAAATGACCGTATACACCGCCATCACAACCGCAGTAACGCGCTGCACCAGCCAATCCTTCAGACCATAATGCGCACCGACGACCAGGCGCTTTGGTCCGATATTGTTATTTGCCATTTAAAACACTCCAAACAATTTCAATGCAACCAGCGCAGTCAGCGTCAGGCTGACCGCGAGAACACTTGCCGCGGATTTGCGCGCTCCGTCCTTGCTCAATCCGATATGCATATCCATGATCAGATGACGGATACCTGCGCAAAAATGCTGCAGGTATGCCCATGCCAGCGCCAGGATCAGCAGCTTCACAAACCAGTGGGAGGCAATGCCTTTGAAGTATTCGAACGATATTTCGGACGTCAGGCTTTTCTCTAACAGGTACAGAATGAAAGGTAAAAGCACGAACATCATTGCACCGCTGATACGGTGCAGGATTGAAACGAGACCCGCCAACGGCATGCGGTAGCGCACAATCTGCGTAATGTGAATGTTATCAAATCGCGGCCGGTTCTTCTTTACGGCTTCTGACATACCAACCCTCTCCAAGCGTAATAATTCTGTAATTTTCGCCTATTTTTGTGCAGCACACCAATAGTAATTCTGCTTTGCGGCCAATAAATCTGTTTACCGGGTTGAAAGTACCGCGCCATTCATACCCGGAGAATCAATCGATCAACTCAATTCATTCCGGTAGTGATGGTGATCGGTGAGGTACAAACCCCGCCTTACTTCAACCGGTTTGTCGCCATAAGTAAAAGAAACCCGTTCGACGCTCAGCAGCGGCGTATTGACTGCGACCGAGAGCAGCTCCGCGCTATCCTGGTCTGCGCTGACGGCACGGATTCTTTCAGCCGCGCGGATCATATGGGTGCCGAACTCCGTCTCGAACAGGCCGTACATCGGCCCTTTGTATTCAACCAGGCGTTCCGCCGTCAACCCCTTGAATATCATGCCCGGCAACCAAAGTTCTTCCAGAATCGTCGGCGCACCGTCAAAAGATTGCACGCGCTTGATAAAAATCACGGAATCGCCGGATTTGATATCCAGCAGGCGCGCGACTTCGGCCGGCGCCCGCAACCGTTTGACCTCGATAACTCTGTTTTCATGAGAAAGCGCGTCTCCGGCATCGGACATCAGGCGTAAAAAACGGAACTGCGAACGCGCTTCGTGATGTGTCGCCACGAACGTGCCCTTGCCTTGTCGCCGAACAACCAGATTTTCTGCGGACAATTCGTCGATCGCCTTGCGGACAGTGCCCTGGCTGACCTTGAACCGATTCGCCAATTCGACTTCACTTGGAATTAATTCGCCCGGCTTCCATTCGCCCGATTGCAGGCTTTGGGTAATGAGGGCCTTGATTTGCTGGTACAGCGGACTGAATGTAGGTGAAGCTCCGGCGGCAGAAGTCCCCGTCCCTGCGCCAGGCGCGTTGTTGTTGGTCAGGTGGGAGATTGCAGAATTCATAACCCCTCATTTCACCATAAAAGCCCCTTGCCGTCCAGCAAAAAGTGATAAGTGATATGTCTTATATAAGATATAAGATGACCATTGACAGAGTAGTCATGTCGGCCTACACTCGCGTGCATTAAATGGCTGCTGAACAGGAACACTTTCCATCGCATACAACTGACGCGTACCGAGTCAGGCAAGCTGACTTGGCATGTTTTCGCCGGTATTATTACAGTCATTCGGAACCATGCAGTTCCGGTATCGTTTTCATTACCACTTTGGAGATTCATCATGGCTAAAGCCCCCATGCGCGTTGCCGTCACCGGCGCCGCCGGCCAGATCGGCTACTCTTTGCTGTTCCGTATCGCCAATGGCGACATGCTTGGCAAAGACCAGCCGGTCATTCTGCAGTTGCTCGAAATCCCCGATGAGAAAGCCCAAAAGGCGCTCAAGGGCGTCATGATGGAAATCGACGACTGCGCATTCCCTCTGCTGGCAGGCATGACCGCGCACAGCGATCCGATGACTGCATTCAAGGACGCCGATGTCGCGTTGCTCGTCGGCGCCCGTCCGCGCGGCCCGGGCATGGAGCGCAAGGATCTGCTTGAGGCCAATGCACAAATCTTCACGGTGCAAGGCAAGGCGCTCGACGCCGTCGCATCGCGCAACGTGAAAGTACTGGTCGTCGGCAATCCGGCCAACACCAACGCCTACATCGCCATGAAATCGGCTCCGAATCTGCCGGCGAAGAACTTCACCGCGATGCTCCGTCTGGATCACAACCGCGCCTTGTCGCAAATCGCCGCCAAGATCGGGAAGCCGGTCACGTCGATTGAAAAGCTGTTCGTCTGGGGCAATCACTCCCCGACCATGTATGCCGACTATCGCTATGCAACCGCTGACGGCAAGCCGGTCAAGCCGATGATCAACGACGATGCATGGAACAAGGATGTATTCCTGCCGACCGTCGGCAAACGCGGTGCGGCGATCATCGAAGCGCGCGGCCTGTCCTCGGCCGCATCGGCCGCCAACGCAGCGATCGATCACGTACGTGACTGGCTGCTCGGCACCAACGGCAAATGGACCACGATGGGTATTCCGTCCGACGGTTCCTACGGCATTCCGAAAGATACGATGTTCGGCTTCCCGGTGACAACCGAAAAGGGCGAGTACAAGCTCGTCGAGGGCCTCGATATCGATGCTTTCTCGCAAGAGCGCATCAATATCACACTCAAGGAATTGCTGGAAGAGCGCGAAGGCGTCAAACACCTGGTCGGCTAACGGCTTGCGGCTATCGGACAAGCGACGCAGATGACGATCATTGCGCCGCTTGTCCGCCAAGCCACCTAATCATTGCATACCACCTGAAGTAAGCTGCACATGCATCCCTCAGAGGTTTTATTCCAAGGCAAGCGTCAACCGGTCTCGATTCCGGTTTGCGATCATTACGCCGGCTCTGAAAAGCTGATGCGCAAATCCATTGCATTGCAACAAGAGCTCGGTCCTGTTTTCGATATCACCTTCGACTGTGAAGACGGCGCCGCGGCCGGCAATGAAGAAGCCCATGCCCGGCTGGTTGCCTCGCTTGTCGCAAGCGAAGAAAATCGCTTCGGCCGCATCGGCGCACGGGTTCATGACATCACGAGCGGCTTTTTCGAGAAGGATGTCGAGATCATTTGCCGGGGCGCGGGAAAACGCCTTGCCTATCTGGCAGTTCCCAAAGCCGACAGCCTCGCCGACGTCGTCCGCGCCATCGACATCATCAATCATCATGCAAGGAATGACGGGCGCGATAATCTGCCGGTCCATGTATTGATCGAGACGCATGGCGCTCTCGGCGATGTCCGCACGATCGCCGCCCTGCCCCAGGTCGAATGCCTGTCGTTCGGCATCATGGACTTCGTATCCGCGCACTACGGCGCCATTCCGGGTACGGCCATGCGCACCCCGGGTCAATTCGCGCATCCGCTGGTGCTGCGCGCGAAACTTGAAATCGCCGCGGCCTGCCATGCGTACGGCAAGGTTCCCTCGCATAATGTAACGACTGAAATCAGGGATACGGCAATCGTCGCAACCGACGCGCATCGCGCCGCATCGGAATTCGGCTATACGCGGATGTGGAGCATTCATCCCGACCAGATCAAGCCGATCCTGAAGGCCTTCGTTCCGCGCAGTTCCGAAGTGAACGAAGCGGCTCACATCCTCGCTGAAGCGCAAGCCGCGCAGTGGGGACCGATACAACAAAATGGAAAATTGCATGACCGCGCCAGTTATCGCTACTATTGGACGATATTGCAACGCGCAAGGTCATGCGGCTTGCCCATACCGGAATCCGCAGCCGGCCTACTATGAATCACAACACGGAGCATGTCGGATAAACCGGCAAGCCGCGCATTAATGGAGAGAACCTGATGAAAAAATATTTGCTCGCAGTGCTGTTTTCCGGCTTCGGCATGACAATTGCGATGCCGCAGGCATCGGCACAGACGGCATCCGAGACGCCCAAAAAAGCGGTCAAGAAACCGGCCAAAAAATCGCATTCAAAAAAGAAGCCGGCAGCTTCCCAGAAACCGTCGCCGGCGACCGATGATGACGACGACGGCGAGGCGGATATCACGGGCGCTTCCAGCACCGATTTTAAATGCGAGCTGGGCAACAAGCTGACGATCTATCAAAACGCCAACGACGACAAGCATATTGCACTACGCTGGAACAAGCAGCTTCATCGCATGACCCGTGTAAATACCACTACCGGTGCAAACCGGTTCGAGAATCGCAAATACGGCCTGGTGTGGATAGGCATCCCCGCCAAAGGCATGTTGCTCGATTCCAAAAAAGGGCAGCAACTCGCCAATGAATGCAAGAATCCCGAGCAAATGATGCCCAAAACGCCCGAAGCGCCTGCGGCGGCGAAAAGCTGAGCCGTACCGGAAACAGGATTTACGTAGTGCCGATGCGTATGTCTGCATCAAGGCTTGATTAAAAAATTTATCGTACAAAATAAGGAGAAGCCATGTCCCGCAACACTTTGAATACCCTTAAGGAATTCAGGATTTCCGATTCCAGGAAAGGCAAGTTCTATTCGCTTCCGGCGTTGGAAAAAAAACTCGGCGTCAACATCTCGCGGCTGCCGGTGTCGATTCGCATCGTGCTCGAATCCGTGCTCCGCAACTGCGACGGCAAGAAAGTCACGGAAGAACACGTGCAGCAACTCGCCAACTGGGCGCCGACGGCCTCCCGCACCGATGAAATCCCGTTCGTCGTGGCGCGCATCGTGTTGCAGGACTTTACCGGCGTGCCGTTGCTGGCCGATCTGGCGGCAATGCGCGGCGTCGCTTTGAAGATGGACAAGAATCCGAAAAACATCGAGCCGCTGGTGCCGGTGGACCTGGTGGTCGACCATTCGGTGCAAGTCGATCACTATCGCGATAAAAACGCGCTCGATCTCAATATGAAACTGGAATTCCAGCGCAACAACGAGCGCTACCAGTTCATGAAATGGGGCATGCAGGCGTTCGATACATTCGGCGTCGTGCCTCCCGGTTTCGGCATCGTGCATCAGGTCAATCTCGAATACCTGGCGCGCGGCGTACACAAGAAAGACGACGTTTACTATCCGGATACCCTGGTCGGCACCGACTCCCACACCACCATGATCAATGGTATCGGGGTCGTCGCGTGGGGCGTAGGCGGTATCGAGGCGGAAGCCGGCATGCTCGGCCAGCCGGTCTATTTCCTGACGCCGGACGTGGTCGGTGTGAACCTCACCGGCCAGCTGCGCGAAGGCGTTACCGCGACCGACCTGGTGCTGACCATCACCGAAATGCTGCGCAAGGAAAAAGTCGTCGGCAAGTTCGTCGAGTTCTTCGGCGAGGGCACTGCCTCGCTGTCGCTGACCGATCGTGCAACCATCGGCAACATGGCGCCTGAATACGGCGCGACCATGGGCTTCTTCCCGGTCGATGAAGCGACGATCGATTATTTCAGGGGCACAGGCCGCAGCAAAGTTGAAATCGACGCGTTCGAAAATTACTTCAAGGCGCAAAACCTGTTCGGCATTCCACAAGCCGGCGACATCGATTACACCAGCGTGGTCGGCCTCGACCTCGGCACCGTTACGCCATCGCTGGCCGGTCCGAAGCGTCCGCAAGACCGTATCGAAATCGGCAACGTCAAGGCGAACTTTGCCGAGCTGTTCGCCAAGCCCACCTCGGAAAACGGCTTCAACAAAAAGGCTGAAGACCTGGGTGCAGTCTACGAAAATTCCGACGGCGTCAAGGTCAGGAACGGCGATGTGCTGATCGCGGCGATTACCTCCTGCACCAACACCTCCAACCCGAGCGTAATGCTGGCTGCCGGTTTGCTGGCCAAGAAAGCGGTTGAAGCGGGATTGAAAGTCTCTCCTCACATCAAGACTTCGCTGGCACCCGGATCGCGCGTCGTCACCAATTACCTGGAAGCTGCCGGCCTGCTGCCCTACCTCGAAAAACTCGGCTTCGGCGTGACGGCTTACGGCTGCACCACCTGCATCGGCAACGCGGGCGACCTGACGCCGGCAATGAACGAGGCGATCGTCAAGAACGACATCGTGGCTTCCGCCGTATTGTCCGGCAACCGCAACTTCGAAGCACGGATCCATCCGAACATCCGCGCGAACTTCCTGGCCTCCCCGCCGCTGGTCGTCGCTTACGCAATTGTCGGCAACATGAGCACAGACCTGATGACTGAACCGGTCGGCCGCGTCAAAGGCAAGGATATTTTCCTCGGCGACATCTGGCCGTCCAGCCAGGAAGTCGGAAAGCTGATGAAGTTCGCGATGAATGCGAAGACCTTCAAGGAAAACTACGCCGACGTCAAAGGCGCCCCCGGCAAACTGTGGGAGCAGATCAAGGGCGTGGCGCAAGGCGAAGTTTATAACTGGCCGAAATCCACCTATATTGCCGAACCGCCGTTTTTCGAAGGCTTCACCATGCAGCCGAAACCGGCGGCGACCAGTATCCGGGGCGCTCGTGCATTGGGCGTGTTCGGCGACTCGATCACGACCGACCATATCTCGCCGGCGGGTTCGATCAAGGACTCCAGCCCGGCCGGCAAATGGCTGATCGAAAACGGCGTGCTGAAAGCGGACTTCAACTCTTACGGCGCCCGCCGCGGCAATCACGAAATCATGATGCGCGGCACCTTCGCCAACGTGCGCGTCAAGAATCTGATGATTCCGCCAAATCCGGATGGCTCGCGCGTCGAAGGCGGCCTCACCATTCATCAGCCGAGCGGCCGGCAAATGTGGATTTACGATGCAGCGATGCAGTACGTGAACGATGGTGTGCCGACCATGGTATTTGCAGGCGAAGAATACGGCACAGGCTCATCGCGCGACTGGGCAGCCAAGGGCACGCAACTGCTGGGCGTCAAAGCCGTGATCGCCCGTTCGTTCGAGCGCATCCATCGCTCCAACCTGGTCGGCATGGGCGTGCTGCCGCTGCAATTCATCGGCGACGACAGCATCCAGACGCTCTGCATCAAAGGCGACGAAACCTACGATCTGAAAGGCCTCGAAGGAGATCTCAAGCCGCAACAGGTAGTGACGCTGGTGATCAACCGCAACAACGGCCAAAGCCAGGAAGTCAAAGTCTTGCTGCGTATCGATACGCCGATCGAAGTGGACTACTACAAGCACGGCGGCATTCTGCCTTTCGTGCTTCGCCAGTTGCTCGCTGCGTAAGAACAGACGGCCCCTGCCGGCATTTGCCGACAGGGGCGCAGTAAAGCGCTGAAATCACGGCAGGACAAACGCCGGCATCGTCCCGATGCCGGCGTTTCTTTTATGGATTTCTGAATTCCGGGAGTATTTTCGATAGTACCCGCGGAATCCACTACAATATCTTTCTCGACTGTCCTTCATTGAATCCCTCCATGCGCCGCCCGTCCAAAGCATCATCCCCAAAACTTTCCGCCGATAGTCAGCGTCTCGCCGCATTGACGCAGGCATTACTGCAGGCGGGCAGCCGCCTTGAGGAACGTGCCTGGGAACAAAATCTTGATGCGCTGATCCGGAAATTGCTGAAGAACGATCATCAGGAAACGATCGATGCGGCGCTCGACCATCTTTTCAAATTCGAATCGGACGCTTACGACGTACTGATGGAATCGATTGAATCGGTGAGCTCGTCCTGCATCATCGAGCAGGACGGACGTCGTCACGATGCGCTGCTGATTGCCATACCGGTTCTCGCCTGGACCCGTTTTGCCATTGCATCCGGCGCCATTCCAACCGACATGCTGATGACGCTCACCGCACATTTATATGGCCATGTACTGGCGGCGGACACGCGGCTGGCAATGGCGCCGACGCTGTTTGCGATCGATCAGCTGCCGCGTACCCATGCCGAAACTTTTGCAATGACTCACCGCATGGCGCAAGCCGCGCTGTCGGGCAGCCCGTTGCGCCCGCTCGTCAACCCGCCGGAAACCGCGCCGTTTCTCGCCGACACCCGTTATCTGCTGGCGGTCGTTTCCGCCCCAGTCGGAGAGCCGCTGTTTCGTTGGCAGACGCCCGACAATCAATTGAACGTCATGGTTGCGCGGCAACAGGCATTGACGCAATGGCGTACTCAGGTAATGCCGAATATCGAACGGCTGCTGCCCGGTTGCGGCATTGAATTATTGCTGCCTGAAGCCTATTACGTTGCCTGCCGCGAAGCGGACCAGAAAATTCGCCCTGCCTCGATCCGGGCCGCAGTCCATTACCTTACCCATGTGCTCGATGTCCGGCCGGACGGACTGTCCACGGTCATCGGCGGCTTCGCGGAGGAATCGGATGACGGCCGCGTCGACGAGTACCGCATCAGCTTCATGCTGAGCCGGAACGCGGACGTTCTCTACGGCGTTGTATGGCCGCTCTTCGGGCAGGAAGATGCCGATGAAGAATTGCATGCGTCGCATTCCCGCGGCATCGGCTATGCCGGCGTATCCGGCGAGACGGCACGCATGGCGCCGATTGAAGAAATCATGGCGTTATTGCAGGAGTGCGGCATCACCGATATCAAACGGCACCGCGAAAGCTTTCCGATGGAATTCTGCGAGGATTGCGGCACGCCGCTGTATTGCGATCCCCAAGCCGAACTGGTGCATGCGGAAATGCCCGAAGATACGCCCCAGGCGTCGGGCCACCTTCACTGAATCCATCGCGTGTTCCAGGCCTGATAACGCCGTCACGCTTCCGTATCATTCGCCGCTGAAGGCCCCGAGAATCGGCTGCAGAATGGCCGCTCCCAGCTTCGCGCTGCGTGCGCCGTTCCATCCGGTCTCCGGATCGGGCAAATCCGCATTGTCCTTGAACGGCATCTCCAGCGTCAGCGATATGCACTTGAAAGTGTGTCCGATGTATTTCGACGCGAGTTTCAGCATGTCCTCTCTATACTTTCCCGATCCGTAGCCATGCTTGGTCTGGAAGTCCGGACTGGCGCGTTTGAAGCTGTCTATGAAAGCCTGCTGCTCCGCGGCTTGCCGGGGGCTGAAACCGTCCAGCATTTCGCTGCCTGCGACAAACACGTAAGGCAAGGCTTCATCGCCATGGATATCGAGAAACAGATCGCAGCCGACTTCATGAATCTTGTTCTTTACAAAAAATACTTCCGGACTGGTTTCAGGCGACGGCGCCATCCATTCCCGATTCAGATTTGCACCCGCTGCATTTGTGCGCAGGTTGCCATGCGCCGAGCCGTCAGGATTCATGTTCGGCACAATATAGAAAACGGCTTGTTCAAGCAGCCGCCGCGCAACCGGATTTGCCCGGTCAATCAATGCATCGATCATGCCTTCGACAAACCATTCCGCCATCGTCTCGCCCGGATGCTGGCGGGCGATAACCCATACTTTCTTCTGCGCAGAAGGATTGCCCGCCACGATCAGGTTCAAGTCGCGTCCTTCCACCGTATTGCCGAGATCCGCGGTCTGAGCAAACGGAAAAATTGCAGCGCGCGCCAGCAACCGCAAATGCCGCTCCGATGAGTAAGGCTCGAAGTAGGTGTAATAGACGCTGTCGTGCTCCGGCGTATGCGTTACCGTCATGACTTGTCCATCGTACGCAGTGGGCACGCGGAACCAGTTTTCGCGATCGTAACTCGCGACCGCCCGATAATTTTCCCAGCCTGCCGGATAACTGGTCCGGCCTGCATTCAAAAACCGCATTGTGCAAGCCTCGCCGCGCGCGCCCTGCAGACGAAAGTAAAACCACTGGGAAAACTCTGCGTGCGAATCCTTGCGGATATTGAGTTCAATGGTGTGCGTCCGCGTCTCTCCGGATATTTCCATTGAAAGCTCGTCGATGCGCAGTACATCGATGGAACCTGCGTCAAAATGGTGGCTGATTTTAATCGGCATGGGTAATCACATTATTCAGGATGTAATGAAAACAGGAATCTCCAAAGCATGGCGATGCAGTCGGAGATGATCGATTATTCAATGGGAACTGGCACAGAAAAGAATGATTGCATTGCCGCTATTCTGCGGTGTTTATCGCTTTTCCGCAAAGTATCGCATCAAATTACGCGGCAGCTTCGCTGCATCCTCACTTACATTTTACAAACCGATTATCGGATGTTTCCGCGATGGTTATAAATATGCGTGCTCTGCTATAATGCACAGCTTGTCGGGGCGTAGCGCAGCCTGGTAGCGTACTTGCATGGGGTCAAAGTGGTAGGGCCGCATTGTCCGCTTACTACCACTAGCCGTATTAAGGCCAGCCGCCAAAGCATCCGCTAACCAGCAGTTACCTTCCCCGCCCTTTTCTTCCCTGTGTCCCGATTGTGTCCCGATTTGCATGAATTCGGCGTGTCGTTTTTGCCGATTCATGTCGATATTGTTGCGCCATTAACCGCTCCGGTCAACACACCCCCATGCGGACCTCAGCACCGACTCGCCGGGGGCTTCGGTTCCATGGCATATACTGTTCCGCACACACAGTCCAACACGCCATTGAGCCATGTATATAACTACCGGTCAACAAATCAGACTCGCAGCCAAACTACTAAGCATTCTCGCGGTGGCGATATTCGTGTTCGGGTGCGCATATTACGCGCTCACCAATATCCCGCAACAAGGATTGAACAGGGCAACCGACGACGCGACTTTTACTTTTGCCGACTGCGTTTACTTTAGCGTGGTAACAATTGCTACACTCGGTTACGGTGATTTAGTACCGGTGGGTTGGTCAAGGCTCGTTGCAAGCGTTGAAACCATATTCGGACTTGTGTTCGTCGGGTACGCAATCTCGCAGGTGGTATCGGCAAAACAGGAAGCCCTGATCGGATACATGGCCAACGGCCAGATCATTCAGGCATATGACTCGCTGTTAGTGGCTATCGCGGATGCGAAGGAGTTAATCGGCGACAGGCGACGTCTCATTCAAGCCGGTGTGCCAATTGACCCCATTGATTACTTGTACAACCGCTCCAATCCGTTCTACCCGGCACTAAACGCAACACTGGCACTAATCGGCTACACCGCGCACGTTGAGGCAATTGGAAAAATCGGCGTAATGGCAGACCGGGTGGAACGGGCGGCACATCACGTCGAAGAGTTGGCCGGATTTACGCGCAAGCTCGTAAATTTGCTGGTTGTCCACCGAGCTGAATGGCGAACGCATCGTACTCGATTGATTTTGAGCAGCCTTTGTGACGCGGTTGAGTCGTTTAGCGAACGCTACGTCAAACACACCCGCTACGTCGTAGACGGATACAAGGGCGGCGGTCTATACAAAGACATCGTTGCGAAAACCACGTCTGACATTCGAGCAAACTTATTGGGCGCAACGGTGAAGCAACGCCACGATGGACAGAAGTAACCTGATGTTTGTTCCCGCACCACTCGTTTAGAAGTGACCAGATTACATGAACATACAAGAAACTCGCATGCCGCATCACTGGAACTATTTCTTGGCGCTGGACGATGATGTCGTGCGCCTGTCCCGTTACGTCGAGCCTGCGGAAGAAAATTTCGGCACATATTCGCTAGAAATGGCAAGAGTCTTGGCTTCTGCTGCATCAGAAGTTGACGTGGTCGCCAAACAGATTTGTCAGAAATTGAACCCGGACAGCACAGCTGATCGGATGAACGTTTACCGTACCGAGATCGCTGCTGTATACCCGAATATCTTCGATGCGCAGGTGTACATTCCGAAGTTTGGCTTAACCCTGAATCCGTGGGCGTCGTGGAAAGAGGACGCCAGCCCGGTTTGGTGGAAGGCAAACACGAACGTCAAGCACCAGCGTCACACGCATTTTTCTGACGCCAGCCTTAAGAACACGCTGGATGCAATAGCGGGTCTCTTTGTGCTGCTGCTTTACTTCTATCCTGAAGAAGGCCGCAATGGGCAACTGAGTCCAAACCCAAGCCTTTTTCGGGCAGGTCCACCGTTTCATACTGATTCACTGGCTTGGCAACCGCACGTCACAGTGTATTCGCTTGATTCTATGGACCTTGTAAACCAGCGGCTTCAGGCAAATCTTTGAATGTACGTGGCCGGAAGGCGTTAAGGTTCAATTGGAGAATCTCGCGCAAGCGCGGCAATTCCGGTTCGTACCGCGCTTGCTGTTATATTTGCGATGCACACATCGAGGCGAGATCGGCGGAGGCAAACAGATGAATCAGTCAGTCGTGAAGCAATCAATCGTTGAGGCACACCCCCGATTACACCATTACACCACCGCCGTAGGTTTGCGGGGAATCATTGAGAGCCAGCAGTTGTGGGCAACGAGCATCGCATACCTCAATGACGCGGAGGAGCACACCGGCTTTTACGACCGACGGCTGCGATACCTAATGCTGCCGCCTGTGCGGGACGGTTTCGTGCAAATTGCATCGACGGCTACCGGTCGCGCCGCAATGGTAAAGCTTGGTGGAATTGAGGCTGCTGCAGCAAGGTCAGTCGAAGAGATGGCTACGCTGATTCGTGAGGCGACGCTGCGCTTCAACAATCCGTTTATCACGTCATTCTGTGGGCTACCCGAGCGGCACCCAGACGATGGCCTGTTAAGTCAATGGCGCGGGTACGGATCGGACGGCGGCTACGCCATCGAATTCGACACCGCCGCACTGGAGGGCCTGTTGAAGATCGAGGAGTCCACCTTCTATTATCAATACTCGATGTGGGGCGATGTCGAGTATTACGATCAGGACACTGGGGAAGCTACGACGCAACCTGAGACCATTGAATGGGAACAGGTCTTGCAAAATGCGATTCGTGCTTACGTGATTAAGCCAACCGCAGACCGATTGGGCAACTTGCTTGAACCGATAACAGCGTTGTCCTGCCTGCACAAGCACCGTGGCTTTTCGGAAGAAGCGGAAGTCAGGATAGTTGCACTGCCGACGAACGATGAGATTTTTCAGGAAGCGCTTAAACAGGGAGAGAAGCGGCCAAGGCGACCGATTGAATTCCGTCCGAAAAATGGGGTGCTTGTGCCATATATACTATTGTTCGGCAGTGGCACCAAGCTGCCCATCCGAAAAATTCTGGTCGGGCCGCATCCAGACAAGATCAAACGTCAACGCGCTGTTCAGATGCTGCTGGAGAAACACGGTGTTGAAGCCGATGTACTGGTATCGGACATTCCATATCTTGGCCGCTGACTATGCAACCGAGATGGGGCAGGTCATCGGCGTAGCCAGTAGACAAAACGACGTGGTGAAGCGGTCAACAGGAGGTCAGCAGTGTACGTCTTGGATACGAATATTTTCAATAAA